>CAYQBE010000169.1:0-10238 GCA_964415625.1 uncultured Clostridium sp. | reverse complement strand
GCTGCTTTTTCGCGTAATCCGCCATCTCCGGATCATAGGCATTGGGCATGATCTGAGGAGCCGCGTCAATGACGGTGACCTCCAGTCCAAGCGCCATCAGATTTTCCGCAACCTCCAGCCCGATAAAGCCTGCGCCGCAGACCACTGCTTTGCGGCATTTCTGTTCCTGTGCATAGGCGCGCGCGGACACCGCGTCGTCAGGGGTGCGCACACAGAAGACGCCGGGAAGGCTGACGCCCTCCACCGGAGGGACAAAGGGAACGGCGCCGGTGGCAATGATCAGCTTGTCATAGCTTTCCGTAAATGCCTCTCCGGAAGCATTTTTTAAAGAGACCGTCTTCGCATGACTGTCGATGGAGACTGCCTCACAGCCGGTAAAGGTCTCTGCTCCGGTCAATCCGGAATACTTCTTCGGGGTGTTGACGATGAGCGCCTCCCGGGTGGGGATATCGCCTCCGATATAGTAGGGAAGCCCGCACCCTGCATAGGAGATGTCCGTCCCCTTGGTATAGACTTTCACCTCCGCGTTCCGGTCGCAGCGTTTCAGCTTTGCGGCCGCTTTGGTTCCGGCAGCCACGCCGCCGAGAATAACATACTTCATAAATGATCCTCTCCTTTCATTTGTTATATAGAATATCATGTTTTGCTACTGCTTTGCAATGTGGTTTTGGTGATATTTTACAAAATTTGATTTGCGGAAGTGCATTTTGTGTCAATAGAATTACAGCCAAAACTGTATAAAAGCAATGACTTTCCCCAAAATACATGCTATAATTTTTTCTAACTGTACGGTTGCAATCCGAACTCTTAGTTTTATGCAATTTATTGCAATAAAACTGAGGGTTTGGATTAGCAGCCTACTCATGAATGAGCAAAAACGGCTGCGTTAGCAGGCGTAAGAGTGCGTCAGCACGGTTTTTGTGAATGGATGAGTAGGTTGGATGCTCTTTAGAGCATCCAACCGTACAGCTGGGAATTTTTACAGCTGCTACCAGGCAAACCATAATGAAAAGGATGAAAACAATGAGCAGATTATTTGAAGATTTCAGAAAGTATTTAACAAAAATGCAGCAATACGAGCATGTAACGAACCTGCTGTATTGGGACATGAAGACGAAGGCGCCGAAGCTGGGCCAGGCTGCGCACATCGAAGCGCTGACCTATTTTTCAGCGGAAAATTTCGCGCTGTCCACGGCGGAGGAATTGGGCGATATGCTGGACAAGCTGGCAGAACCGCAGGAATACGAAGCGCTGGACGACACCTGGAAGTTTATCGTACGCCGCATGAAGCGTGATTTTGACCGCAACCGGCGGATCCCGGCGGATGTGTTCGAGGCATTTGTACGGGCACAGGGAGAGTCAGGAACAGCCTGGGAGGAAGCCAAGAACGCTTCGGATTTTTCCATTTATGCCCCTCATCTCCGAAAGATGATCGAGATGCGTAAGGAGATCACCGGCTATACGGACCCTGACAAAGAGATCTACGATGCCATGCTGGATGAATTTGAGGAGGGCATGGATTCGGCAACGATCGACCGCCTGTTCCATGACCTGAAGCAGGAACTGATCCCTTTGGTTCAGAAGATCCTGGAGAAAAACCAGCCGGAGGATCCGAGATTCCATGTATATTCCGATCCGGATGCCCAGAAAAAAGTACAGTGGATGCTTCTGGATTATATCGGGTTCCGCAGGGACGCAGGGGCGGTGGATGAGACCGAGCACCCATTCACCACCAGCTTTTCCTCGAAGGACGTGCGGGTGACCAATCATTATTATGAGCATGATCCGCTGTCTGCTATCTTTTCCGCGATCCATGAGGGCGGCCACGGAATTTTTGACCAGAATGTCAATCCCGACTACGACAAGACTGTGGCGGGAAGCTGCAGTTACATGGGGATTCACGAGAGCCAGTCCCGTTTCTATGAAAATATCCTGGGCCGGAATAAAAATTTCTGGATTCCCATTTACGAAAAGCTGGGTGAATTGCTCCCTCAGTTCCAGGAGATTTCCCTGGATGATTTTTATCGGGAGATCAACCACGTGCGTAACAGCTATATCCGCACCGAAGCCGATGAACTGACCTATTGCTTCCATATTATACTGCGCTATGAGATGGAGCAGGCGATCTTCCGCGACCAGGTTCCGGTGGAGGAGCTTCCGGCGCTCTGGAATCAGAAAATGAAAGACTACCTGCAGATCGTTCCGGAGAATGACAGCCAGGGGATCCTTCAGGATGTGCACTGGTCGGACGCGTCTTTCGGATATTTCCCATCCTATCTGCTGGGAAGCATCTACGACGGCATGCTTCTGGATACGATCGAACAGGAGCTGGGATCCGTGGACGAACTGCTGGCGGCGGGCAGGATTTCCGAGATTACGAAGTGGCTGAATAAAAAGATTCACTGGTATGGGAATACGCGCAGGCCGAAGGAAGTCATCGAAGCGGTCTGCGGCAGGGAGGTGTCGGCGGAGCCGTTGATCCGGTATTTTAAAAAGAAGTATGGGGAGATCTATGGACTGACAGAATAGAAAATATTGGGTAAGCGCATCGAAAGGCGGTCATTGTCCGGGACAGTGGCCGTCTTTTAGAATGTGCTGTTCATCTTTTCCGGCGAGAGAAGATTCATTATTTTCAGTCTGTGAATAAAGAAAACGTATATACATATATGCATTCTCGACTTTAGATTCAGGCATAAGCTGTAATAAATTCATAGCTTTTTCTAATGTTGACATAGATAGCATCCTCCTTTATGCGGATAGCGTAACGCACCAAAAAAGAAAAATCAATAAAAGATAGATGAAGAAATCAAAAAAGTCCAAGAGGTTTCGGTTTACGGTCAGGCATGCCCTGCAATGGTTTCTAAGAGAATTGACAATATGGGCTTCTTCTGCTATACTGTATAACATAAGTAATACAGTATAGCAGAAGGAGGCACTCAGAACGCATGGAATTTGATCATGAAAAGCCAATCTACATACAGATTGCCTCCATCCTGAAACAGCAGATTGCCGGCGGCCAGCGTAAAGCGGGAGATAAGCTGCCGTCCGTGCGGGAGGGCTCGGTTCTGTTCGAGGTTTCCGCGCTGACCATGCAGCGGGCGATGCTGCACCTGGAATCCGAGGGAATCATCATTTCCAAAAAGGGAGTCGGATATTTCGTTCGGGAGGAATGTGCGGGCAGCCTGCAGGCAAGAATGGCACGGGAAAAAACGGGCGAATTTGTCCGGGTAATGAAAAACTGCGGCCTTTCTTTGAAAGAGGCACGCAGCCTGGTGGAAAGAGAATGGGAGGGAGAGCCAGATGAGAAATGATCATTTTCTGATGGAGCTGCGCGGCGTGAGCAAGTCTCTGTACGGTGCTGACATTCTGTCCGGACTGAATGTCAGCATCCCCCGGAACCGCATCATCGGCCTGGTCGGCGGCAACGGCCAGGGCAAAAGCACGCTCCTGAAATTGATGGCGGGAATCTGGAAGGCAGATGAAGGGGAAATCTTCCGCTATACCAGGCGGATTTCCTATCTCATGCCCAGGGATATCTTTTACAGTTGGATGCGGGTGAAAGATGCGGTATCGTTTTATTCCTGTCATTATCAGGATTTTTCGGCTGAAAAAGCCTGGAAATTGATCGAAAACGCAGGTTATGATCCGAAGTCTCTGCTCCGGAGCCTGTCGGACGGACAGCGGGAGCGGCTGATGCTGACATTGGCGATCTGTGTGGAGTCGGAGCTGTATCTTCTCGACGAGCCAATGGCCGGAACGGATGCGGCGTTCAAAAAGGATGTCCGGCGTTTCCTGATGGAACACCTGCCGGAGGGTGCGTCAATTGTGATGGCAACGCATTTGCTTAAGGACTTTGAGCAGCTGTTCGACCGGGTTCTTTTCCTGGATCACGGGAAAATCGTGCAGAAGGATACGGAGGAGCTGCGGGAACGATGGGGGATGTCGGTAGAACAGTATTACAGAGAACACCGGTTCAATCTGCCGCGCCATATCGTGTGATGCGTACAGCCATATAAGGAAATCTGCCGCACCATATCGTGTAATGTGTACGGCCGAATAAGAAAATCTGCTGGTTTACAGCTGCGGCTGGCGCGATACCTGCGGCAAATGAATTTTGCTGTGAGTATATCTGAAATGAGTTCGATGGAACGGGGAGGATTGCTATGGAAAAGAACAAAACCGAATGGAGTATGGCGGAGCAGTTCAAACGAGCCCTTGGCTGGGAGGTAAAAAAGCTATTTTACAGACTGTATATTCCGGCGGGAATTTTTCTGGGCGTGCTGGTTCTGATCGGGCTTCTTCCACAGGACGCCTGCGATTTCCTGCGGGAACATGTATTTGCTGTGGTAGCATTGATCAATATAGGATTCGTGATTGCTGTGCTGTTCGGAATACTCCTGCCAGTGTTCCTCCTCATCTCGCCATACGGGGATCAGATGCATCCGGTAAAGGGACTGGGGGATCTGTCAGAGAAAGCCTGCCTTCTGGCGAGGATGGCTCTCGGCGCGGTACTGTTGGCAGCGGTGCTCCTGACGGGAAATCTGGCCTCCATCCTGATGGGAAAGTTTGCGACAGAATCCATGAGCTGGTTTCACTTCAACTTTACAATGGGATTCTGTAAAATGCTGGTCTATGCGGGGGCAGTCATGCCGCTTGCAATCCTGTGGATCTTCCTGCGCCGTCTCGGCAGGCATCAGGAACGGCAATATGTGCGATCCGTTTTTTGGGGAGTTCTTTTGTGCGAAGGAGTCATCAGGGCAGCGGCGGAGCTGCAGCTCCTGCATTTCGCGCCAGGGGAAGAGCCGCCGGTGTGGGTACTGGACGGCGTGTGGTATCTGGTCATGCTGGGGAGCGCGGCGGTGCTGTTGCGGCGTTGTCTGGCTCAGGAACAGCAACCCAAAAAGGGCTCTCCATAAAGGCGAGCCCTATAATACTGATGAAAATTTCCCTCTCTGTTTTTCCGAGAATGCTCTTTCAGCCCATGGTCTGCCGCTTCACCGTATCCAGCGCTTTTACGACAGGCGGCAAGGACAGGATGATCAGCGTAATGATCCCTTCTGTGCCAAGGTAAGAGCCCTGATACAGGAAAGAGTACACCCACGGATTCATGCCTTCCGGCGCGTACGCGGCAAAGAAGAACGCCCCGGACAGCGTGGAAAAGACAAACCGTCCCACGACTCCGACCGCATATCCGATCTGAAGTCCATACTTCCGGTCTCGGAAAAAGCCTGACAATCCCAGCGCCCCAAAAGCCAACGGATAATCAAACAGCAGCTGCGGAATAGAAAGAAAATACGGATCTACAATGAACTGCAGGATCCCATACGCAGCCCCGGTCAGGATTCCATATCTGGGACCGAACCAGTAACCGATCAGGCAGATAAACAGCATGGATAACAGTGTGACGGAGCCGCCCATCGGCATCTCCCACACTTTGATGTAGGAAGTGACCATTGCGAGAGCAATCCCCATAGCAGAAAAAACGAGTTTCCTGACGGCAGAAGACGTACTTCCGCCTGTGACAGAATGAATTTGTGACATTATGAAATTCTCCTTTCCTTACGCCGGCATTACCCGGATCAAGTTAAAAGGGTTCGTATGAAAACACATACGTCTCAGCCGTTTTATCACCGTTCCGCAGATCTCCGCGGAAAATATCCCCGGAACAGTTTCACAGCGCCCCATGTACCTTTACAAGCATAAATCTGCCGGACGAAAAAGTCAAGCAGAATTTGATGACAGCAGAAATGAAGCAGAAATGAATAAAAAATCACTTTAAAATGATTATTTTCCAGGAAAAAGTCATTTCAAAGTGATTTAATATTAAGAAAAAGCCATTTTAAAGTGATTTTTTCGAACGATAGGGAGAGAACTTTTTTATCCAGGCATATAAGCAGCAGAACAGACATAACAGGTCAAACACGACAAGAGCCGCCCCCTCTACATAGTGCCCCTTCCAAAAAAGTGAGACCGTAACCGCAGCCAGAACTGCAAGTATACATGAACAATATAATATGAACACGCGTCTCTTCTTTAGATGTCCTTCCAAAAAGACCTCCGCAATATCACCAGCTACTTCGAGTATAAATTCCGCAATCAGTTCCATAAATTACCCTTCTTTCCCATGCTGCAGTTTCTTATAAAATATGTTACAAGGTTTCTAAATCAAGCCGATAGAATCAGTTCTTCTTTCGTAAATCATACCACAAAGAATGGGGGCAGTAAAGCAGTAATGAAACCTTCTGTTTCACTTGCCGGAATAATAGAAGAATGGTATACTTTTTGTAAAATTTATGAACCAGACAGCATATTGAGGCAGCATATGGAATTTGATTTTAAAATGATATTCAGACAATTGGGCCTCGGCAATCCGACCTCACAGCCGCAGAGGGTAACAGGCGGCTATCTCCACAAGATGTTCCGCGTGGAAACACCTTCAGGAAAATATGCGGTAAAGCTGCTGAATCCGCTCATCATGAAGCGGCCGGGCGTGCTGGAAAGCTATCAAAGGGCTGACCGCATAGAACAAATATTATCAAAAAACAATATCCCCATCATTCCCGCCCTGGTATTCGGCGGTTCCGGCCTGCAGTGCCGGAACGGGCAGTATTTTTACATATTCCAATGGACAGACGCGAAAGCACTGGATCAGAATGAGATTCAGGAGGAGCACTGCGGGGTCATCGGCAGGCTGTTGGCACGGATCCATAAGATCCCTCTGGAAGAAGCATGTTCCGCTCCATCCGACGCGCATCCGAAAGACGCCGGTACGAACCCGGATTTACATCAGGAAGCTTATATTTCGACGAGAAAATTTCACGCAGACTGGGACGGCTACATCCGCCTGGCCGAAAAAATGCATTCGGAGCTTGCCGGGGAATTGGCTGATCACCGCGGCTTGCTCTATCAGGCCCAGCAGGAATACAATGCGGCCATCGACAGCCTTCCGGGCAGGATCTGCATCAGCGATGGAGACATGGACTGTAAAAATGTATTGTGGAAGAATGGCGAGCCGTTCATCATTGACTTGGAATGCCTGGATTACGGGAATCCATTTCCGGAAATGCTCCAGCTGGCGTTAAGCTGGGCAGGAGGGGATGTGTGCAGCATAGCCCCTGACCGTCTGCATGCGTTTCTCACGGCATACCGCGCGGAATACGGGGAAGTCCCTGTTGACTGGAAAATGCTTTCAGGAGCCGGATATTCCTGGCTCGACTGGCTGGAGTACAATACAAAGCGCGCCCTACGGATTGAATGCGGGGATGAAGAAGAGCAGAGGCTGGGGCTGCGGGAGGCTCAGGAGACGATACGGAGGATTGCCTATTATCGAAGCGTCAGAAAGGATGGGATTATATGACCGATCAAGGGTCCTGCGAACTGACGATATACCTTGATCCTGATACGCGGAGGCTAGTATATCGTTGCATTAATAATCGAGTAATAATCGCTCGCTGTCCATGCCATTACTGCGTTGTCGTCAGTCAACGATGCCACCGCATCGCCTCCTTCCTCCGCCTTGTACTGACATGAACATCGAACGCTTATTACTTCGAAATTAATGCAACGATATACTAGGACTTGGGAGAATGCTCTATGAAGCCCTGGAAGCAAAGCTGAAAGAGATGGGGCTCCTGAACCTCTATGCCTGCATCGGATATCCGGAAACAGAGGATGAATATCTGAACAAAAACAGCGCCCGGTTTCACGCCAGGCTTGGATTTACAAAGGTTGGGGAATTTCGGCAGTGCGGATATAAGTTCGGCCGCTGGTATCATATGATCTGGATGGAAAAAATCATCGGCAGGCATACGGCAGAGCAGATGCCGGTTAAGTCTTATTCTGAAATATAAAAGGAAGGATTCTGCAGCATGCTATGCAAGAACATTTTAAACAAGAGTGTAATGTTACTGATTACAGATAAAAATCTGTTCAAATCAAGTTTTATATGCTGGATTTGTGAAAAAAATACAAAAATGATTGATAAATTGCATAAAAAATGATATTGTATGGATAATACTACATGGGAGGAAGAAAAAGATGCTGCTTGAATTTTCCTGTGCAAATCATAAATCTATTCGAAATAAGATTTTATTTTCTGCATTAGCTGGCAAAGATCATACCTTTGAAGAGAAAACCATAGAATTTGCCGGGAATCGAATTTTAAAATCTGCGGTGATCTATGGAGCGAACGGATCGGGCAAAAGCAACTTTATCGATGCAATTTCATTTATGAAGAACCTTGTTACAAATAGCATTCAGTATCAGCCGGGACGGGGGATCCGGCAAATTCCGCATAAAATGGAAAGCATAGAAAAAGAAAGCTCGTATTCTATCCAGTTTGTCGTAAACGGAATCCGATATGCATATGGTTTTTCGCTGAAAAAAATGTTGATTACAGAAGAATACATGTATTATTTTCCGAATGGGAGACAGGCAAAAATATTTGAACGTGACGCAGAGGACTTTGAGACAGGCGGTAAATTCCGCGGCAAGCTATCGGCCTGCAGGGATGTACTGAAACCAAACAGGCTGCTTCTTTCATGTGCAGCAAACTTCAGCGCTGTTGAAGAGATTGAAAATGCATTTCGCTTTTTTGACGACAGGCTAATCATCTATCATCCTGCAAATCAGGAGAACTGGATGAATTATTCCCTCTATCAAATGAATTCAAACCCACAGATGAAATCGGCAGTAATCTCCTTTATGCAGAGCCTGGGAATGGGAGTAAAGGATATTGTAGTTACGATTGACCAAAAGAAACTGGAATCCTCAGAGCTGCCGGCTTTTTTATCTGATGAATTTAAGAAACAGCTTCTGCAGAAGGAAATGAATGCAATAACGGCAAAAGTCGTTTATGATACATTTGAAACAGATTTGATGCAGGAGGAATCTACAGGTGTTAAGAAGCTTTTCGGTATGCTGTGCCCAATCCTGGATATTATGGTAAACGATAAGATTCTGATTTGTGATGAGCTTGAATCCGGCCTGCATGAATCGCTTGTATATGAATTGATTAAACTTTTTATCAACGAACCTGCAAAAAAAGTTTCACAGCTTTTTTTTACGACACATGAAACAGGCCTGCTGGATCTTGGATTGTTCAGAAGAGACCAGATTTGGTTTACAGAATTAAATGAAAAGGACAGGTCAACAGAAATATATTCTATGGCCGAAATAAAGAATGTGAGAAAAGATGAAAAATATGGGAGGGGTTATATTTCAGGAAGATACGGTGCAATTCCAATGCTAAATATTGATTTTGCCAGAATTATTTCAAAAATGGAATGGGAGGGTTGATATGAATGTAAGAAATATATCGTTAACACCTCGTGCGGAGGAAGTACGGGAAACCTTCATAATTGCTCCCATACAATTTGAACTGGATCAGATAAAAGGGCATTTTGATGAAAGTCTGGATTCGATAAAGAAGCAGTTTCTGGTAGCAGAGGAACTTATGGACAGCGGAAAAGAAGATGAAGGAAAAAATATATATCGGTCGCAGATTGTTTTCCTCGAAGGCATTCTGGACTTTTATCTTCACGAGATGAGTAAATACTGCCTCTATAAAATGTTTACAGGTGAATGGGGAAAATCAGCGCAGTATAAAAAACTGATGATTCCAATTATGGATGTTGAGAAGGCTCTGGATGCCCCTGAATATAAGACCTGGTTTTTTCAGTATTTGAATCAGAGATTCAGTCGGGATGTTATGCTGAGTGTGGAAAGTATGAGAGATCAATTGAATTTGATTGGAATTTCCTGGGCTGCTGTGTTGACAGCAGCGTATCCGGCGGATTCGCAAAGTGATTCGATTAAAAGAGGCAAGGATATAATCCAGCGGTTATTCGACAGACGGAATGTAATTGCGCATCAAAATGACAGAAGCCATGAATCGGCTGTCCAGAATCATATTACCCGGAAATATGTTGAAGAGTGTTTTTACAATGTGGAATGTCTTGTGATCGCTATACATACAATTGCATCGGAGAAAGGCTGATAGATTGTAATGTGCGCAGATGCATAGGGAGGAAACTTACAGCCGGCTTATAGAGTCTTTCTATAAGCCGGCTGCCCTTATGTCATTTTGCAATTAGACGCAAGCGGAAATAAAAGCTATACTAAAAGACAGAGAACAAGGAGTTGCAGAAGAACAACTCCCAAACGAAAAACAAAGGAGAAGAGCAATGGCAAATTATGCAGAAATGTGGAAAGACTTAGGGATGGATCTGGAGGCGCAC
>CAYQBE010000168.1:7945-10240 GCA_964415625.1 uncultured Clostridium sp. | reverse complement strand
GGGAACGTAATTGGTCCCATGTGGAGCAGCTATTCAATTATGGAAGTGCCGTCAGGAAAGTGATGTATACGACTTATACCGACAAAAAAACTATGCCGACATTTTGTTGGATCCAGCCATCCGCTGTAATTCCCAGAAAAATGTCGGCATAGTTTTTGCATTTAAAGAAAATATCCTTCATCATAGAAAGAAAAGGAGGTTGCTGAAGATGAAGGATCATGAAATGGAACTAAATGGATTAATCGAAGAAGTGTTGGCGCAGATGCGGGAACGAAAGTACGGACAGAAAATATACAGCCATTATCAGTATAGCTTTTCGCTTCTTAAATCTGTAGCTGTAGATTTGGGAAAAAACGATCTGTCTGAAAACCTTGTGGAAGCTTTTCTGGATTCTCCTGTGAATTGTGGAGAAAGATGGGCAGAAAAGGAACGAACACACAGGAAACGCTGTATCAAGATGATACAATCCCTTGCAGAAAGCGGCATGATTGATTGGGGCAGGCAAAAACCGGAAAATATTTGTGGTCTTCTCCATGTTGAAGTATTCCGCATGGAACTGGAAAAATTTCTGAGACAGATGAAAGAGGATGGTCTCAGCCCGAATACCACTGGTGGATATAAACGCATTGTTACATACTTCCTGCTTTTTTGCCAGGAAAGAAGCTATGAATCTTTAGCCGATCTCAGGACTAACGATGTAAGCCAGTTTATCGCCTCGCTCTATCATGATGGGAAATACCGACCGACGACGATCAGCAGTGCATTATCCGGATTGCGGAAGTTCCTTTCAGGGGACACGCATACAGAAAGATTTTTATTGGAAATACCCGCACATCTTCCACGTGAAGTAAAAATCATTGAAGTCTATAGTAAAGAAGAACTGGAAGCCATTGAAAAACTGCTCGTATCCGGACAGATGACCATGAGGGATACAGCGGTCTGCAGGCTCCTGTTGGAAACGGGACTGCGTGGAACGGATGTCTGTTCTTTGAAGCTGAAAGATATTGATTGGGAAATGGATGTCATTTACATTTGCCAGGACAAAACCAAAAAGCCGCTGGCCATTCCACTGAGGGCATCTTATGGAAATGCAATCGTTGATTATATCTTGAATGAACGCCCGGAAAGCAAAGATGCACATGTATTTCTAAAGAACACAGCACCATTTGGGAAACTGGGTGCAGGAGCTATACGGCCCATCCTGCAAAAAATGGAACGGCTGGCTGGCGTCCAAAAGGAAGGGAGGATGTCCGGAAGCCGGATGACGAGGCACCACGCCGCTTCATCCATGCTCCGGTCAGGCGTTCCCATGCCCGATATTTCAGCGGTACTCGGGCACAGGGATCCTAACATTGTCTCGGTATATCTTTCGACAGATGCCGACTCCCTTGCAGTCTGTACACTCCCGCTTCCTATTGTCTGGAAAGGAGAGGGTGCAGATGATGAATGATTCTTTGTTTACTTTAGCAGATCAGTTTGTTGCATATAAAAGGCAGAATGGACGCATATACCAGGCAGGCGCTTATTATCTGGAAAAGTATATCCAGTTTGCATCGGAAACCAACCCGGAGATCACGGTTCCAGACAGAAAAAGTGTTGAAGGTTTCCTTGGGAAATATGAAGATGCTCCAGGAAGCCTTTATAATGCCGCCGCATTTCTGCGTGAATTCAGCCGGTATCTCATCGCACGCGGATATCCGGATGCATATCTGATCCCGGCAGGGAGAACCGGGCTTCCAACACCGGTCCCGCCTTATTTTTTTACAGAGGAAGAGATCTTTGCATTTTTCCGGGAATGTGACAACATCCGGGATGACCCGCATCATAAAGGCCGCCATCTGGTGCTTCCTGCCATGTTCCGTCTCCTGTACTGCTGCGGCCTCCGCTGTAAAGAAGCCCGTGTGCTTGCCAGAAAGGATGTGCATCTGGATAAAGGTTATTTTGATGTCCTTCAATCCAAAGGCCCCAAAAGCCGCAGGATTTATCTATCCGGAGAGCTTACGGAATATCTGGATGGTTATGACCAGCATATCAGCCGCCTGTTCCCAGACCGCAGGGTGTTTTTCCCAAACAGGGCTGACAACCCGTATGGCGCCGCCATGCTTGAAAAAAACTTTCTGCGGTTCTGGTATTCTGCCTTTCCTGAAAAGAAAGATTCGGGAATAAGCATCCGCGCATATGATTTTCGGCATCATTTTGTCTATGCCAATATGAACCGATGGCTCCGGGATGGAAAGGATGTAAATGCAATGCTCCCTTACCTTATGCGCTATATGGGGCATTCTGATGTAAAAA
>CAYQBE010000168.1:0-7845 GCA_964415625.1 uncultured Clostridium sp. | reverse complement strand
GTAAATGCAATGCTCCCTTACCTTATGCGCTATATGGGGCATTCTGATGTAAAAAATACCCTTTACTACTTCCATCTTGTGCCGGATATTTATGGCGAAATGGCTGCCCGGTCCAAACATTCTGAAAGACTGATACCGGAGGTGGATGACAATGAGAAAAAATAGGACAAAAGACCATGATAATGTTTTTTTCTGGGAGACAGCCCGGCGTTTTCTGGACTATGAATTGCTGAAGATAAGAAAAAAGAGTCTGAATACGATTGCCGCTTACCGCACTTCACTAAATATCTGTATTGATTATCTTGAGGATGTAAAAGGGATCCGGCGTGAAAGCATTTGCTTTTCCGACTTGTGCAAAGAAAATCTGAAAGAGTACCTTATGTGGATGACAGAAGATAAGAAATGGAGCCCCAAGACCTGCAACCTCCGGATGACTGCAATAAGATCCCTGCTTTCTTATGCGTCAGAAGAATGCATAGACATTACGCCTCTTTTTGCTTCAAGCAAGGCCATACAAAGTCTGGATGCCCCGGCTGGGGAGATCGAATATTTCGAGGATTACCAGATAAAGGCAATCCTTAATGCGCCCGGAACAGAAAAACAGTCTGAACGCCGCAATAAGATGCTGCTGATCCTCGGCTATGATGCCGCCATGCGCATTGGGGAGATGACAAAGCTCAAAGTCGGGAATCTGTTTCTTGATGCACAAAAGCCTTATATCCGGATACTTGGGAAAGGTGAAAAATACCGCAGTGTCCCTCTGATGGATAAAACCGTCCGGCATCTGCGTATGTATGTCAGAGAATTCCATGGTGGTATCCCGGATATGGAAGCCCCTTTGTTTTATACGGTTACCCATGGCCATATACATGGGCTTTCTGATGACTGCATACAGAAAGTGTTGAAAAAATATACGGAGAAATGTAGGAATGAAGGCATCATCATGCCATCGGCCGTGCATTTTCATATGGTTCGTAAAACACGCGCCATGAGCCTATACCAGGATGGATGCCCATTACCCTATATCCAGCAGATGCTTGGACATGAAAATATTTCTACAACATCTGGTTTCTACGCTTTTGTAACACTGGATACCCTTGCAAAGGCAATTGAAAAAGCAAATCCGAGCGGAGAGAATACAGAGAAAAACTGGAAGAAAAAGGACATGGCAAAACTCTTATATCGTCTATGAGCCAAAACTATGCCGCCATTTTTCTGGGAATTGCAGCGGATGGCTGGACCCAATAAAATATCGGCATAGTTTTTTTGTCGGTATAAGTCGTACTATAACGACATCGTTATAGTACGACGAATGCGATTGAGTCAGTCAATTCCAGCTTTCGAAAAGTCACAAAAAAGGGTTCCTTCCCGAATGAAGATGCCGTCAGGAAAGCGCTTTATCTGAGGACAGTGGAATTATATAAAAAGTGGAATGACCGTCCAATCCCGAACTGGTCCATGGTAAGGAACCAGCTAGCCATGGAAACCAGAATGCAGGCAAGGATTATGAAATACGAGAATTACTGATTCGAAGACCATGGCAGTGTTCCTCCTATATTTGACATAGGTATACCCCTATGATAAAATATAGGGGTACGCCTATCCAGAAAGGAGTCTGGCATGTGGGGAGATTCAAAGTATGAGGCTCAGAGCCGGTATGATGAAAACAATACCACCCAGGTAAAACTGAAGCTAAACTATAAGACGGATGCGGACGTGATCCGATGGGTCAATGCCCAGAAAGCCAGCCGTGAAACCTCTGTGCAGGGTGCGATAAAGGCGCTGATTCGAGCGGACATAGCAAAAAGGGAGGGACGTAAATCATGAGAGATTATTGTGCATTCAGCGCTGGCCATAAATGTCCAAAATGGATGGATTACGAGCTGACACGTCAGGAACTTGAAGAGGTAGATGAACTATGTCATGGGAACTGGATTGAAATAGAACATCTTCGTAAATATATAGAGATTCTCGAAAAGGCGCTACAGGATAATGGCATAGAGATTCCACCAGAATATTAACATCACGTAATGGACGTTCTATTTGGATCAAAGGCTCCCTTACCGAAAGAACCAATCCATCTAACTAAAAAAGTGGCCGAACTTCCCGGCCACGAAAAAACAATTTAAAAACTTACACACTTCTCTTGACAAACCCTACGGCCCTTAAGATGTCCGCCGCAGCGCATTCAGTTTTCAATGAATTCCCTTTTTAACTTATTGATATATTTTTCCAGCATGGATATCAAAGTGCAAATCTCACGAGGGTCGGCATCTTCCATTGCGTGTTGTTCGGCCTCAAATATCCACATGATATTTTTTTCGCCATAATTGCGGCCCTCGTCTGACAAACGTATCACCTTGCGGTTTCTCGTACCGGGGACATGTTCCAAAAAGACGTATCCTTTTTTGATCAGCCCTGATATTATGGAATTTATTGTCTGTTTTGGCAGGAAAAGAAGTTCACACAGATCTTGCTGGGAGTACTCTTTGTCTGTCGTAAGCAACATTGACCATACGCAGATTTCACCATCGGAAACCCCAGATTTGACAGCCGCGATATGGTAAAGTGAATTAAGTTCTTTTATGAGTTGATTGATCACATCAATTTGTCTTTTTACCTGACCGTCCATTTTGCTCTCCTTTACAGCGATCCTAATGCAAACTACATGAAAATACTATAGTCTGACTTCGGAAGCTTGTCAATAATATTTCTTAAAAAAACCCGAAAAGCATGTGTCTGGTTACAGTTCACTGGCTGGCCAGTGAACTGTAACTGTGTCTGGAAAAAAGATTCCTGCAAAAGCTCTGAAATTCCATTTCAAAGAGAAATATATGAAAAATATAGATCTTTCAAAAGTGTATTGACAAACATCCGATTTCGGAATATACTACATAAATGTGTTCTATATCCGATATCGGATTTTTGGAAGATAGAACTTTGCATCAAACAAGGAGGGTATTATGGAAAATAGTCTGAAAACCGCTGCGCAAAAACCGGCAGATACAAACATATTGGGATATGAAAAAATCGGAAAGCTGCTCAGGATCTATGCGATACCGAGTATTGTTTCCATGCTCGTAAATGCACTATACAACATTGTGGATCAGATATTTATCGGGCAGGGCATTGGATATTTGGGAACCGGCGCAACAAATATTATTTTCCCGCTGACGATCGCCTTTGCGTCCTTCTCATTGATGCTCGGTGACGGTGCATCCGCATATCTGAGTTTGAAGCTGGGGAGAGGCCAAAAAGAGGAAGCAGCCAGAGGGGTCGGGAATGGAATACTCCTTTCGGTCATTATTTCTATATCGTTTGCAGCAGCCGTACTTGTTTTCTTTCCGCAATTTTTGAATCTATTTGGCTGTACAGCCGAACTTGAGCCATATGCCAAAGACTATGGATATATCGTTGCTGTGGGATTCCCTTTCTTTGCGATCTGCGCAACGATCAATTCCATTATCAGGGCAGATGGAAGTCCCGGATTTGCGATGGCGTCCATGCTGATTGGTTCGGTTTTGAATATGATCCTGGATCCGATATTGATGTTTGCACTCGGTCTCGGTATAAAAGGCGCGGCACTGGCTACTGTCATTAGCCAGATCACATCTTTTACGCTGAATGTATTGCGTTTGAGAAAGCTGAAAAGTATAAAACTCAAAGGAAACCTGAAACTCAACTTTTCAATTATTGTAAACATAGTAACGCTTGGGGCAAGCAGCTTTATTACGCAGGTATTCGCGACAATCGTGATGGGAATACAAAATAATCTGCTGAAAACATATGGGGCTATGTCTGTTTACGGTTCGGAAATCCCCATAAGTGTAATCGGAGTCATCTTTAAGGCGGTAGAAATATTGAACAGTATCGTATTGGGATTGGCAGTAGGTTCCCAGCCGATCATCGGCTATAATTACGGCGCGGGAAATTACAGCAGGGTAAAAAAGACACTGAGGACAGTCATTCTATACGGGCTGGTCGTCAGCATGGTTGTATTTACTTTGTTTCAAACGATTCCCCATAAGATTATCCTGCTTTTCGGCGGCGGGGGGAATGAACTTTATATTGAATTTGCGAAGACGGCCTTTCGGCTTTACACGATGTTCATAATCGGATCCAGTGTTTTGGTGCCTGTTGTCACATTTTTGCAGGCAATCGGAAAAGGCGGAAAAAGCGCGGCGCTGTCCATGATGCGGCAGGCAATCGCACCAATCCTGGGAATGTTTATCCTGGGACATTTATTCGGGATATTCGGTGTAGTATCCGCAAGAGCTGCTGCCGATGGCCTGGCGTTCTTATTGTCCATCGTGCTGCTTGTGGGTGAGCTCCGTTCGATTGGAAGAATGCCTCAAGAACAACTTGACGGCTGAAAAGTACAGCAGAGATATACCATGCTCTGTCAGACGAATGCCATACATAGAAGAGTTTTTCAAAGGAGGACAAAATAAATCAGTATGGATGGAAATGCCAGGAGGCAGGTAGACATTATAAACCAAAAAACAAAGGAACTTCATTCGCTTTACCGTATTGCAGCCAGAAAATCCGGTATTCCTAATGGTGAAATCCGCATATGGTCCATGTTATTAAATGCAGAAATAGAATATTCCCAACAGGATTTGTGCGAGTTGCTTTCCCTGCCAAAACAGACAGTGAATTCGCTCATAGCCAGTCTTATGAAAAGAGGGTATGTGCTTTTGGAACATGCGGCGGGAACGAAAAACCGTAAAGTGATCCGATTGACTGAGGAAGGCTGTCATTATGGTAAAAACAGGGTATTGTGGATTTTTGAGGCTGAGCAAAAAGCGATGGAAGGAGCGGATCTCCAGGAAGTACAGGTATGTATATCAATGTTTGATAAGTATATCCTGCATTTAAAAAAGGAATTTCAGATGAATGATGTGAGAAAGAAGGATGATAGCAGTGAATGCAAAAATATTTCAGATACTTGAATTTCAGAAAATACAGGAAATGTTAGAAAAATATGCAACATCGGAACCAGGGAGGAAAGCGTGCAGGAACCTTTTGCCGGATACGGATCTTGACCGGATCCAGCACTTACAGGATGAAACATCTGCCGCAAGGGAACGGATCAGACATGACCATCACATTTCTTTTCATAAAGTGACGGATTTGAGCAGTGTACTTGACCGGTTAGAAAATGGGAATGCTTTGTCTCCAGCAGAATTGCTCCGCATCAGTGACCTGCTGGATGCCGCGGGTAAAGCGAAGGATTATGGCTGCCGTGAAATACCAGAGGATGAAAAAGACATTTTGGATGCCAGGTTCAACCAGCTTTCCACGCTTCTCAAGATCAATCAGGAAATCCGGCGGTGTATCCGTTCTGACACGGAGCTATATGACACGGCAAGCCAGAGGCTTGAAAAAGTCCGGAGGAAAATAAAGATTACTGAGGATAAGATTCAGAATCAGCTGCGCTCATTTATCAGCGGCAAATACAGGGCGTATCTTTCAGATACTTTCATCAGCCAGCGAAATGGAGCTTATTGCCTCGCTGTAAAATATGCCTGCCGCAGTAAAGTACCGGGTACAGTGCAGGGACAATCCGGTTCAGGCGGGACTGTGTTTATTGAACCAAAAAGCGTAGCCGCCGCAGCCAGTGAGCTTCAGGATTATCAGTATCAGGAAAAGATAGAGATTGCCATTGTGCTTGACGATCTCAGCAACATGGTAAAGGCGCAGCTAAAGTATGTCCGGAAGGATTTTGCTATTTTAACGGAACTTGATTTTATTTTTGCGAAAGCCTATTTATCCGAAGCGTATCATGGAACCGCGCCGATTTTCAATAAGAAAAAATTTATCAGCATCAAAGAAGGACGCCATCCCCTGCTTGATCCGGATCAAGTTGTCCCGACCACACTTGAATTAGGAGGGGAGTATGATCTTCTTGTCATTACCGGCCCCAATACAGGGGGGAAGACCCTGACCATGAAAACGGTGGGAATTATGACGGTCATGGGGCAGGCAGGTCTCCATATCCCGGCGGCAGAAGGGTCTGAGCTTTCTGTGTTTAAAGAGGTGTTTGCAGATATCGGAGATGAACAAAGCATTGCCCAGAGTCTCAGTACTTTTTCATCCCATATGACCAATATCATACAGATATTGAAAGCAGCTGACCAGGAGTCCCTTGTACTGATTGATGAGCTTGGCTCTGGCACGGATCCGGCAGAAGGCGCTGCGCTTGCAGCATCCATTTTGATGAAACTGCATTCCAGACAGATCCGGACGCTGGCGACAACTCATTACGCGCAGATAAAGGCACTTGCCTTAACAACGGAAGGCATACAAAATGCCTGCTGTGAGTTTGACGTGGAAACGTTAAGTCCCACATACAGGCTGATGATCGGGGCAGTTGGAGCCAGTAATGCCTTTGCGATTTCAAAACGATTAGGGCTGGAGGATGATCTGATTGAAAATGCAAAAGAATTTCTGAAAAAAGATCAGAGTCAGAGAATATAGGGGGTAAAAGAATGGAAGATTCTAACAAATATATGGTGTTTGATACCGGAGGAATGCGCTATGCCATACCTATGGAATATGTGGGGTATATTGTGACCACATCCGAGAAGTTTCCGCATTGCGTACCTCCGAGAATGCCTCCTTATGTGAAACGCATTATGCGTATGGAGCAGAAACTGGTGCCGATTGTTGATATAGTAAGACTTGAGAATGGTAAAGATGTAAAGGCGCAGGAACATTTCTATTCTCTTATATTAGTATTGGATTATCAAGGACAATCGATTGGTGTGCTGACGGATAGAATATCGCTGCTGACAGAGCAGACAGAAGTGGAGCTGAAGGAAGATATTGTTACTCATCGGAAGGTTTTGAATTTTGGCGGCGAAAACTTTGTATTGCTCAATGTGCCAAAATTCTATAAGAAAATAAAAAAGTAAATCCCATATAAAGTAATCATCGGAGGACATGGTGCCGTAGCACCCACTTGTAAAAGCAGGTCGTATGTCGATAAAGATGTCGAGTGAGCTCGGTTATTTTAAATGTAACAGGGCTCATTTTTATATATAGCTATAGGGAGGATATTATGGAAAGAAATTTGAAAATAGATGTGAAAAGTCAATCGGAAACGAACATACTGGGGTATGAAAAAATTGGAAAGTTACTTAAAATGTACGCAATCCCAAGTATTATTTCGATGCTCGTAAATGCACTTTATAACATTGTTGACCAGATATTTATTGGCCGGGGCGTGGGATATTTGGGAAATGGCGCAACGAATATTATTTTTCCAATTACGATTGTATTTGCTGCTTTTGCTTTGATGTTTGGTGACGGAGCATCAGCGTATTTGAGCTTAATGCTTGGGGCAAACAAAAAAGAGGATGCTGGCAAAGGCGTTGCGAATGGAATGATATTATCAGTTGTTACGTCTATATTGCTTACAACTGGCGTATTGATATTCTTTCCGCAATTATTGGATTTGTTTGGCTGTACGACTGAATTAGAACCTTATGCGAAAGATTATGGGTATATCATTGCCCTGGGATTACCCTTTATGACGGTATGTGCAACCCTCAATTCGATTATCAGAGCAGATGGAAGCCCTAAATATGCAATGGGTTCTATGTTGGTGGGATCAGTTCTGAATGTCATTTTAGATCCCATTTTCATTTTTGTATTTCATCTTGGAGTGAAAGGGGCAGCAATCGCAACAGTTATCAGTCAGGTTGTGTCTTTTTTGCTGAATGTAACCCGTTTAAGAAAACTGAAAAATGTAGAGTTGAAAAAGAATTTCAGATTTAGTTTTCCCAGTTCGGCAAGGGTTTCTATGCTTGGTGTCAGCAGTTTTATTACACAAATATTTGC
>CAYQBE010000167.1:0-10300 GCA_964415625.1 uncultured Clostridium sp. | reverse complement strand
GAGCGTCTGGCACAGATTCCGGAAATGAATGAAAAAGCGGCAGAATCCGTGTACAAATTCTTTCATTAATGATATACTATAAGGTGCAGGAGGCGGAGCGCAGAATGAGCTCCGCTGTGAAAAGAAAAGAACTGTTTTGGAGCGGCGGCCTCTGTATAACAGTTCTCAAGAAAGGAAAAAGTAAAGATGGGACAAGGCGTTAAGATTAGCGAGCTGGCGGAGAAAATGGGATTAAAGAACCTGACTCCTGATGTGGATCTTGCAAATAAGCGGATCAATGTTCCGGAAGTAAACCGGCCGGCATTACAGCTTACGGGTTTTTTTGATCATTTTGCGTATGACAGGGTGCAGATCGTCGGATATGTGGAGTATACGTATCTCCAGACACTGGAGGAGGACCGGAAGCAGCAGATCTATGATGAGCTGCTGTCGCGCCAGGTGCCGTGCATCGTATTCAGCCGGAACCTGGAGCCGGAAGAGGAGCTTCTGGAGCTGGCCCGGAGCAGGGACATTCCTGTCATGCAGACGTCCAGGCAGACCAGCGCGTTTATGGGGGAACTGATCCGCTGGATGAATGTGAAGCTGGCTCCCTGCATCACGATCCATGGCGTACTGGTGGATGTGTACGGCGTCGGCGTGCTGATCATGGGGGAAAGCGGAATCGGAAAGAGCGAGGCGGCTCTGGAGCTGATCAAGAGGGGGCACCGTCTTGTAACGGATGATGTGGTCGAGATCCGGAAGGTCAGTGACGATACACTGGTCGGCTCGGCGCCGGATATCACGAAGCATTTTATCGAGCTTCGGGGAATCGGGATCGTGGATGTGAAGTCCATGTTCGGTGTGCAGTGTGTCCGTGAGACGCAGAATATCGATCTGGTGATCACATTGGAGGAGTGGAACCGCGATAAGGAATACGACCGTCTGGGGCTGGAAGAGAACTATACGGAGTTTTTGGGGAATAAGGTGGTCTGCCACAGCATCCCGATCCGTCCGGGTCGGAATCTCCCGATCATCATGGAGTCTGCAGCGGTCAACCACAGGCAGAAGAAGATGGGCTACAACGCGGCTCAGGAGCTGTACAAGCGGGTACAGGAGAATCTTGTGAAAAAGGGATAGGAGAATCATGTCATGAAGTATTGTTATGGAGTAGATATCGGCGGAACAACGGTAAAGATGGGACTATTTGAGGAGACCGGCACGATCCTGGACAAGTGGGAGATCGTAACCCGGGTCGAGGATGAGGGGAAGGAGATCCTGCCGGATATTGCGGCTTCCATCCTGGAGAAGACGAAGGAGCACGGGCTGGAAAAAACGGATATTATCGGGATCGGAGCGGGGGTTCCCGCGCCGGTGACGGCAGACGGCATCGTCAACGGAAGCGCCAACCTGGGATGGACCTACAAGGAGGTCAAGCGGGAGCTGGAAGAACTGACCGGCATCACCTCTGTCATCGGCAATGACGCCAATGTGGCCGCACTCGGCGAGATGTGGAAGGGCGGCGGAGCCGGACAGAAGAACATGGTGATGATCACTCTGGGTACCGGAGTCGGCGGCGGCGTGATCATCAACGGAAAGGTGATCACAGGAGAGCACGGCGCAGGCGGCGAGGTGGGCCATATCTGTGTGAATTACGATGAGCCGGATACCTGCGGCTGCGGAAACCACGGATGTCTGGAGCAGTACGCGTCCGCTACGGGGATCGTTCGGCTGGCGAAGAAACGTCTGGAGCAGGACACCCGGGAAACCGTATTGAAGAAAGAGAGCGTTACGGCAAAGGACGTGTTCGACGCGGTAAAGGCAGGGGACGCGGTGGCCATTGATGTGGCGGAGGAATTTGGAAAATATCTGGCCAGCGGCCTGGTCAACCTGGCGGTGATCGCGGATCCGGCTGTGTTCGTGATCGGCGGCGGGGTATCTAAGGCGGGAGAGGTTCTGATTCCGTTTATTCAGAAGCCGTACAGGGAAAAGGCATTCTTCTCCAACCGGGATATTAGATTTACACTTGCGACACTGGGCAACGATGCCGGAATCTGCGGATCGGCAAAAATGGTGCTGGACGCCTGAGCGGACATTGTATACAGAAGAAGACCTGCCAATGGCAGGTTTTCTGTATGTGAGGGAAGGAAAAAAGGGCGGAATTTCGAAAGATTTTCTTAAATTTCCTGATATATATGAACTTTTTATTTTTTTCCTTTATTTAGAAAAATAAATTTGGTATAATATGTGTTGCGCTGAAGCGCAAGCAGGTCATCAATTTTCTGACGAAAATTGGTGACAAATAATAAACAGCGTGTATAAAGGAGGGTAGGATTCATGAATTACGGAAAAGAACATCTGGAGAAGAGAAAAAAAGATATCTCCTCAAAAAAGAATATGCAGAAAAAGCGGGTTGGGGTGCGTTTTTTCAAGGCCCTGATCATCTGCGTCCTTCTTATTGCTATGGTGGGTGTCGGAGGCGTGGGTTATTTTGTAAAGAAGATCCTGGATAAAACTCCTACAGTAACACCTTCACAGGTCAAGCCGACAGGTTATATATCGGTTGTTCATGCAAAGGACGGGACGAAGACCGAAGAATTTTTACAGTCAGGTTCCAACCGTGTCTATAAATCAATTGATGAGATTCCGGAATATCTGGGGAAAGCATTTGTCGCCATTGAGGACGAGCGTTTTTACCAGCACAACGGAATCGACCTTCAGGGTATCCTACGAGCCGGTGTAAAGGGGATTACGTCGGGGAATTTTGATGAAGGAGCCAGTACGCTGACCCAGCAGCTCCTTAAGAACAACGTATTTCGTGACTTCATGAATGAAAAAACATTTTATGACAGGCTGGAGCGAAAGCTTCAGGAGCAGTTGCTTGCCGTAGAGATCGAGAAGCAGATGTCAAAGGATGAGATTCTGGAAGCCTATATGAATACCATCAACCTGGGGCAGAACTGCCTTGGAGTACAGAGTGCGTCAGAGCGCTACTTCGGCAAGGATGTGGCGGAACTGACACTTTCCGAGAGCGCGTTGATCGCCGGGATCACACAGAGTCCGTCGGGCTATGACCCGGTTCTCCATCCGGAGGCCAACCGGGGACGCCGGGAGGATGTACTGGACCATATGCTGGATCAGAACTATATTACCCAGGCGGCATATGATGAGGCGATGGCGGATACGGATGCGGTCTATGAACGGATCGTCCAGACACCGCCGGTGCAGAATACGACGCCCTATTCCTATTTTAACGATCAGCTTTTTGCACAGCTTATTCAGGATCTGCAGGAGCGGAAGGGATATACGGAGACACAGGCATATAATACGGTGCTCAGCGGCGGACTGGATATCACATCTACCCAGGATCTGCGGATCCAGGCGATCTGCGATGAAGAGGTTGCCAATGATGCAGTTTATCCGGGCGGTACGGAATACGGACTGGACTTTGCCCTGACGGTCTACCGTGCGGACGGCACCATAGAGAATTACAGCAAGGAGATGCTGGAAGAGTATCTGCGAGGCGCGTGGGGACGGGAATATCCGTTGCTCTTTTCCTCTCCGGAAGAGGTGGATCAGGCAATCAATGAATATAAAGGAACATTGGGAATCACGGAAGAGGACACGGTGGAGGAATGGAGAGATGTGTCACCCCAGCCTCAGACCTCTGTGGTGCTTATGGACCAGCATACCGGCGAGGTGCTGGCAGTGGTGGGAGGAAGAGGACAGAAGACGGCCAGCCTTTCCCTGAACCGGGCGACGGATTCTACCCGGCAGCCAGGCTCCTGCTTTAAGCCGCTGTCCGCATATGCGCCAGCCCTTGACGCAGCAGGATATACACTGGCGACGTCGATTCCGGATAAGGGGCCTTTCCAATATCCCAACGATCCAAATAAGAAGGCGAACAACTGGGACAACGTTTATTTGGGCAGTGCGACGGTGCGATATGCCATCCTGCATTCCATGAATGTATGCGCTCTGGAGACCCTGCAGGCGATCACGCCTCAGCTGGGCTATGATTATCTGATCAATTTTGGATTTACCACGGTAGTGAATTATGATAATCCGGCGTATCCGGACTATACGGATGTCCAGCTTCCGACAGCCCTCGGCGGACTGACCCTTGGCGTGACGAATCTGGAACTGACAGCGGCCTATGCGACCATTGCCAACAATGGTACGTATATCAAACCAGTCCTGTACAGCAAGGTTCTGGATCATGACGGCAATGTACTGCTGGACAATGAGATCAAGGACAGCCATGAGGTACTCAAGGATTCTACGGCGGCGCTGCTGACCAGCGCCATGCAGGATGTGATCACCAGAGGTACGGGTACGGCGGCGCAGATGTACAATATGCCGGTGGCAGGCAAGACCGGTACATCAGAATACAGCCGTGATCTGTGGCTTGCCGCGTATACGCCGTATTTTACAGCTTCCGTATGGGGCGGATACGACTGTGGCAAGCCTATGGAAAATATCTATAATCAGGTATGGCATGAAGTGCTCTGGAAAAATATAATGAACCGGGTGCACGAGGGCCTGCCGCGGCAGGAATTCACCATGCCGCCTTCCGTACAGCAGAAAATGATATGCCAGCAGACAGGCTTTCTGGCAACCTCAACCTGCGGCAGTGTCATTACGGAATATTTTGCAGAGGGAACGGTTCCTTCCGTAAGCTGTTCAGGGCATTACAGGGCGCCTGTCGTGCAGGAGAAAGTAGAGGATGATAAGCCGGCAGATGGCGGGAATGGAACTTCATCCGGAGATGGAGACGGAACGACCGGCGGAAGTGGCGGTGATACCAGCGGAGGATCAAGCGGAGGAGATACGACCGGCGGGGGCAGTAATTCAACGGTGACTCCGCCGTCATCCGGAGGAAATACCGGAGGCGGCAGTACTTCGACAGAATAACGATACTGAGTGCCAGACAAATCTGCTGCTAGTACATCGTTGCATTAATTTCGAAGCAATAGGTATCGATTTTCGATGGAAACTGGCATAGTGAAATGTATTCCAACTGAATGAATAGGCTGGAGGCTCTTTGGAGCCGTCAGCCGCACAGTTGGAATTTATTTTGGCCATGCCGCTTTAGTGGCTTAAAGTGTTTTATCAAAATATGCAAAAGCAAATTAGTTACAATATTCAGGAGGAAGAGAGTATGAGCTTTATTATGGAAAAGAAACTGCCGACACCGAAGGAGATTAAAGAATTGTATCCAGTGTCTGCGGAAGTGGCAAAATGTAAAGAAGAGAAGGATAAGGAGCTGCAGGATGCCATCAGCGGAAGAAGCGACCGTTTTATCGTCATCATCGGTCCATGTTCGGCAGACAATGAGGAGGCGGTATGCGATTATATCAGCCGCCTGGTGCCCATTCAGGAAGAAATCAAGGAAAAGGTGATTCTTGTACCGAGAGTTTATACCAATAAGCCCCGCACCACGGGAGAAGGGTATAAGGGAATGTTCCACCAGCCGGATCCGGAAAAGGCGCCAAACCTTCTGGCAGGCCTGGTTGCGATCCGCCATCTGCATATGCGGGTGCTGGAGCAGTTCCGGCTTCCAATCGCGGATGAGATGCTCTACTCGGAGAACTACCGCTATCTGTCCGATATCTTATCCTATGTGGCAGTGGGCGCGCGCTCTGTGGAGGATCAGCAGCACCGTCTGGTATCCAGCGGGATCGAGGTTCCGGTGGGAATGAAGAACCCCACAAGCGGAGATTTTTCCGTGATGCTCAATTCGGTGGTGGCGGCGCAGCACGGACATAATTTCCTGTACCGCGGGTGGGACGCGACCACAAGCGGCAATCCTTACGCACATGTGATCCTGCGGGGCGGCGTCAACCAGTATGGCCGCACCCTGCCCAACTACCACTATGAGGATCTGATGCGGCTGTGGGAGATGTACCAGGAAAGGAAGCTGGCGAACCCGGCCTGCATCATTGATGCAAACCATTCCAATTCCGGAAAGCGGTATAAGGAGCAGATCCGGATCGTGAAGGAGGTGCTGCATAGCCGGACTCATTCCAAGGAGATCCGCAGGCTGGTGAAGGGCGTGATGATCGAGAGTTATATCGAGGAAGGCCGCCAGGATATCGGCTGCGGCAATCACGTTTACGGCAGGTCTATTACGGATCCTTGCCTGGGATGGGAGGACTCGGAGCGGCTGCTGTATGAGATTGCGGAGAGGTGTTGAGATGGATTACCGTACCGTGTATGAAGGCGGAAAAGGGGAGATCGTAGAAAAAAAATCCCGTTTTATCGGGGAAGTATTTCCGGTGGAAACAGAAGAGGAGGCAGCGGAGATCCTGGGGAATATTAAGAAACAGTACTGGGACGCGCGCCATCACTGCTGGGCCTATGTGATCGGAGAGGATCAGGTTCAGGAACGGTTCAGTGACGACGGGGAACCGGGAGGGACAGCCGGGAAGCCGATCCTGGAGGTGATCCGGGGGCATGGCCTGAAAAATGTCCTTGTGGTGGTGACCCGGTATTTCGGCGGAACCCTGCTTGGAACCGGCGGCCTGGTGCGTGCCTATACCCAGTCGGCTCAGGCGGGGATTTCTGCAAGTACCTTGATCACGAAGATAGACGGGTATGAATTGAAGATCGAGACGGATTATTCCGGGCTGGGAAAGTTGCAGTACCTTCTGGCCCAGCGCGGCCTGCCCACGGTTGACGCGGATTATGCGGAGACAGTGACTCTTTCCACGCTGGTTGCGGCTGGGGAAGAGGCTGCATTTATAGAGGCAGTCACGGAAGCGACCAATGCCCAGGCGGCTGTCCGGCGGGAACGGGCGTGCAGGTTTGCTTATCAGGGGGGCGAGGCGATGATATTCTGAGTAACAGCAGACCACAGATACGCCTGCTGCGCAGGCTTTTCTGAGGTCCCTGGACGTTGTCCCAACAGTCGTATAAAAAAGCCCCCAGCAAGTGATGCGCTTGCTGGGGGCCGTCTTTTTATGCTGCTGCGGTTTAATGGAACTCAGGCTCGATCAGGCCGAAGGCTCCGTCTTTTCTCTTATATACTACATTGACCTCGTCGGTCTCCGCGTTGCTGAATACGAAGAAGTTATGTCCGAGCAGTTCCATCTGGATGCAGGCATCCTCGGGGAACATGGGCTTGATCCCGAACTTTTTGGTACGGACGATCCGAATCTCGTCGTCCTCTTCGGATTCTTCCTCAGACTCGAAAAATTCCTTTTTAAAATTACTTGGAGAGGCTGCAGCGGTGGGATGTCCCTGGCTGCGCGCGACCAGCTTGTTTTTATATTTGCGGAGCTGACGCTCGATCACCTCTTCTACCAGGTCAATGGATACGTACATGTCATTGCTTGTCTGCTCAGAACGGATGATATTGCCCTTTACAGGGATCGTGACCTCGATCTTCTGCCGTCCCTTTTCCACACTGAGCGTTACGATGATTTCGGTTTCAGGAGTGAAATACCTTTCCAGTTTTGCGAGTTTTTGTTCAATTGTGCTTTTCAGTCCGGGTGTTACTTCGATGTTTTTTCCACTGATAATAAATTTCATGCAGATCAACTCCTTTACTCATATTAGACTTGTCCCTATTATAACATGAAAAGGAGTTAATGTATAGAACGAATCACTTCAATTCTTGTAATTTTCCCATCCGTGATCTTGGCAATGCGCAGGGCGCAGTCCGGGAAGTAGATGCACGCGCCGACCCCCGGATAGGTTCCCTCTTCCTGCAGCTTTTTCAGGAGAATATCCCGCAGCGTCTCGTCTTCCTCATAGGGAAGGTTGAGATGGATGAGCCGGTTGACACTGCGCACCTTCTGGCTGGCCCGGAAGAGGATCTTATCGGACTCGTCAAAGGTCACGAACAGGAACTTGCGGGTGGCAAACAGGATGGCGATGGAGACCACACCGATCAGGCTGTTGATCGGGGAGGAATGGTCGATGATGATCTGCCTTGCGATGGCAAAAAGCAGAACCTCATACATGGTCTGGGGGGAATGGAAATAGAGCATGCGCACCATTTCGATTCCGATGGCCAGGTTAAAGCAAGTGGTCAGCAGATCGTCATAGTTCGGATATTTGTTAAAATCCGACAGGTTGCCGAAGGTCAGGATCAGCCGGACAGTCATGATCAGGATACCGGCTGCCAGGAGCAGTGCGATGACGTACTCCAGAAGATTGGTCAGACGCTTTAAAAATAAAGTCATATATTCTTTCATTGTCCGGCTGCCTCCTTTGCAGAGCGTATTTTTCTGCCCCGGCCGTATGCCTGGCCGCGGGGCAGATTCGTTATTTCTGTTGATTCTGATTGCTGCGCTTGCGCAGTCTGGAATCCAGGATTTTTTTCCGGATGCGTAAGGATTTCGGAGTGACCTCCAGAAGCTCGTCCGTGTCAATAAAGTCCAGCGCCTGCTCCAGGCTCAGGATGTGAGGCGGGGTCAGGCGGAGTGCTTCATCCGCGCTGGACGACCGGGTGTTGGTCAGGTGCTTGGTCTTGCAGACATTCAACTCGATATCGTCCGTTTTCGCGTTCTGGCCGACCACCATGCCGGAATAGACCTTTTCGCCGGGGCCAATGAACAGGGTGCCCCGCTCCTGGGCGCTGTATAGTCCGTAAGTGACGGACTCCCCGGTCTCAAAGGCGATCAGGGAACCCTGCTTCCGGTACTGGATGTCGCCTTTGTAGGGAGCATAGCCGTCAAAGCTGGTGTTCAGGATTCCATTTCCCTTGGTATCGGTCAGAAATTCGCCCCGGTATCCGATCAGCCCCCGGGCCGGGATGGAAAACTCCAGCCGGGTATATCCGCTGCCGATGCTGTTCATGCCCTGCAGCTCCCCTTTCCGCTGGCTGAGCTTTTCAATCACAGTGCCGGTAAATTCGTCGGGAACATCCACGTAGGCGGTCTCCATGGGTTCCAGTTTTTTTCCGTTCTCGTCCGTCTTGTACAGCACCTCGGCCTTGCTGACCGCAAACTCATAGCCCTCCCGGCGCATATTCTCGATCAGCACGGACAGATGCAGCTCCCCACGTCCGGAAACCTTATAGTTGTCCGCGTTTTCCGTCTCCTCCACCCGGAGGCTGACATCGGTGTTCAGCTCCCGGAACAGGCGGTCACGGATATGCCGGGAGGTGACAAATTTACCCTCCTGTCCGGCGAAGGGACTGTCGTTGACGATGAACTGCATGGAGATCGTAGGCTCGGAAATCTTCTGGAACGGGATGGGGGTCGGATTCTCCGGGGAGCACAGAGTATCTCCGATGGAAATGTCGGAGATGCCGGAGATGGCAACGATGGAACCGATGCCTGCTTCCTTTACATCCACCTTATTCAGGCCGTCAAATTCATAGAGCTTGCTGATCTTGACTTTCTGCTGCTTGTCCGGATCATGGTGGTTCATCAGGAGCACCTCCTGATTCACGGAGATGGTGCCATTGTCCACCTTGCCCACGCCGATGCGTCCCACGTATTCATTGTAGTCGATGGTGCTGATCAGAACCTGGGTGGGGGCATCGGGATCGCCCTCCGGAGCCGGGATATAATTCAGGATCGTCTCGAAGAGAGGCTCCATGTTCTTCTCCTCGTCCGTCAGATCCAGCACTGCCACGCCCGCCTTTGCGGAAGCATAGACAAAGGGGCATTCCAGCTGTTCGTCAGAGGCGTCCAGATCCATGAACAGCTCCAGGACTTCGTCGATCACCTCTTCGGGACGGGCTTCGGGACGGTCGATTTTGTTGATGCACACGATGACCGGAAGATCCAGCTCTAAAGCCTTTCGCAGTACGAATTTGGTCTGCGGCATGGCGCCCTCGAAGGCATCCACTACAAGGATGACGCCGTTGACCATCTTGAGCACACGCTCCACCTCGCCGCCGAAATCCGCGTGTCCCGGGGTGTCGATGATATTGATCTTGGTGCCCTTGTAGAATACGGCGGTATTCTTGGACAGGATCGTGATGCCGCGCTCCCGCTCGATATCATTGGAATCCATGACACGCTCCGCCACTTCCTGATTTTCACGGAATACGCCGCTCTGTTTTAAAAGCTCATCCACCAGGGTCGTCTTGCCGTGGTCTACATGAGCGATGATCGCAATATTTCTTACATCTTCTCGTTTTGTCTTCATGATGTGATACCTCTTTCTAAATGAATAAAGTATAAAATAACTGCTGCATATTTACAGCGTACTCATTCTATCATAAAATATAGAGGAAAAAAAGAGGAAAATTGTCGAGAGAAAATGTCGAACGATTTAGGGGGGATTTTTGTTCTATCCTGAGATACCCCGACATAAAATTAGTAGTGACTCAAAAATACCGCACAGAGGAAGGGAGACCTATAAA
>CAYQBE010000166.1:0-10341 GCA_964415625.1 uncultured Clostridium sp. | reverse complement strand
CCAGACTCATTTTGGAAATCAAATCCTGATGCTTTAACATTTTTCACCTCTCCAATCTACTCTTTTGTGGGAGTTTTTTCTGAAAAAACGTTCGTAGTCTTCTCCCTTCTTTATATAAAATTATAAATTAGTATAATCACGAAATCTAATTGAATTATATAATAATTGATTCGAAAATTTTATCATCTGTCATTCATGCTTCTGATAAATATAGCCTCCTGTCAGAACAGAAGGCCATATTTATACTGCGCGCCAGATAAATCTGCCGTGCAGCATAATTTGATGCGCACAGCCGCATGAGGAATTATGCCGCTATGCGGCTGCGGCTGGCGCGATACTCACGACAGATTTCATCGGCCGTGAGTATAATACAGTGCACCGGTCTAAAACGAAACCGTGACCATATTTTTATTTCTCAACAACTGTCTCAATCTTGATTGCGGCAGCATCTTTTCGCTTCGCGTAAACCTTGCGCACCCGGAATACCTCATAGAGGATCAGCAGTGCTGCGATCACGATATCAGCCACGATGAGGAGGATCTGGTACATCAATAATCCCGTCTGCATATTTTCCGGCTCATACGCCCGGCTGTTCACAGCCGTATACATGATATTGTGGGCCGCGTCGCGCATATGGGAAACCGTTGTCGCCGAGCTGGTATCCGCAATGTAGTTAGAACCTGTGTCATAGCTTGCAAGGCAGGTATCGCCGCCGTTGTAGATGGAACGTGCCGCGTCCATATATCCGAAGTTCGCGAAATAATCGGTCAGGACAAATCCATGGTATCCCCATTCCTCACGGAGCACCGTATCCAGCAGTGCGGAGCATGCGCCTGCCCACTGGGTTCCCAGGTAATTGTAGGAGGACATCACTGCCTTTGCGCCGCCCTCTTTTACGCAGATCTCGAAAGGCTTCAGATAGATTTCACGCATTGCCTGCTCGTTGGACCATGTGGTGAGCATCTCCCAGCGCCCTTCTTCCTTGTCATTCAATGCAAAATGCTTGATATATGCATATACACCGTGTTCCTCCGCGCCCTGTACTGCCTGGGACGCGATCTTTCCTGACAGGAAGCCGTCCTCGGAATAATACTCGAAGTTACGTCCCGCGAAAGCGCTCCTGTGGATGTTCATTGCCGGCGCGTACCATCCGGATACGTTCATCTCATCCGCCATCTGGCCGATGCCCTGTCCGAATGCCCTTGCAATGTCTTCATTGAAGGTATTGGCGATCATCACGCCGCAGGGGTAGCCGATGGAACCCACGCCCGTAAAGTTGTTGTTGATGGAGGCCGGGCCGTCACAGTCTGTCGTCTGTACTTTTCCGACGCTGGATGCCGCCGCGGTCTGGTATCCGCCTACCGCAACCATTTCCCGCATCTCATCCACGGTCATCTGATCAAGTAATGTATCCCACTGCGCGTCGTCATAATCCGCGCCCCGAAGCGCTGCCAGCTCCAGTCCGTTGTCCGCCCCGGTCGTCGGCATTTCCACGTCCGGATCCTCCTCCGGTTCCCAGTTGGAATTGTTGGTGAACACCGCCTTGTCCTCTTCCGGCATACTCAAGGACTCCGGTACTGCCGTAGCTTCTTCATAATTTGCAAATCCGTCCGCGCGGGACAGGTAGGTCACTTCGCCCCGGGCGAAGTCAAACTGATTTTCCGCTGTGATCAGGTCTGTGGAACGCTTGTTGTCCCCATTATATGTAATCGTATCTCCCACTTCATAAGTCTTTGTATCAATCACGTCATGGGAATTGTTCCGAAGGCTGATCTCATAATCTCCTGCTTCCAGCACATAGCCCTTCGCGTCCTGATAATCGTAGGAAGCCATATCTTCTTCTGTAAATGTCAGGGTCAGTGTCTCGGACTCTCCTGGCTCCAGAAGCTCTGTCTTGTCAAACGCAGCCAGGTTGACGGAAGCTTTCTCAATCCCGCCGTTCGTATAAGGCGGATTATAATAAAGCTGTACCACGTTCTTTCCCGCCGTATCACCGGTATTCGTCACCGTGACATCCACAGACAGGGTTCCGTTATTTTCCTCAATATCGCCCATTTCCTGCTCAAATTCCGTGTAGGAAAGCCCATAGCCAAACGGGTATACCACAGCCTCGTCATAGTCGATCAGGCCTTCCTCTGCCGCCGTCTCATAGAAGCGGTAGCCTACATAAATATCTTCCACATAGTTCACAAAATGCGGCAATGCGCCCGGTACGAACTGGTCTGTGTCCGCAATCTGGAACTCTTCCATATTGTCATAGATATAAACGTCAAAATTGTTATATACCGGAGTTGCCGTCAGATCTGCCACAAAGGTATCCGCCGTCCGTCCTGACGGGTTCACCTCGCCTGCCATGATCTGACCCAGTGCGTTAAAGCCGTTCTGCCCCGGGCTCGGGCACCAGATCGCGCCTTTGATCTGTTCATATTCATTGATAAAGCCAAGCTCCATCGTATTGGCACTGTTGCTGACTACGATGACATTTTCAAAATTCTCACATACCGTCTCCAGCATGTCCCGCTCGGTCTGGCTTAATGTGAGCCAGTGGGTCCCTGCCGGGAAATCCTCATAATCGTCAGAATTATTAGTATACGCTACCTGTGATACGTCGTAGGGCAGGTCGATATGTTCCCCGCCGGATCTTGCGATCACGACCACTGCCGTATCCGAAAATTCTTTCGCGTCATCCAGCAATCCGTCCGGGTAGGTCTCGATGGGAGGCTCCGGCAGTGTCCAGTCCTGCTCCCACATTCCGACTGTCGGCCTTCCGCCTTCATATTCCTCTGACATGTACCCCCGGTAGAAATCCAGGATATCCTCATTTACGGAAAATCCCGCGTTTTTCAGCCCGGTCTCCAGATCCACGATCTCATACGCATCTGACATGGCTCCGGAACCGGTGCCGCCGTATACCGGATTGCTTGCCGCCCATCCGAATACGTTCAGGTTTTTGGTATCTTCCATTGGAAGGATGTTATCCTCGTTCTTTAAAAGGACAATCCCTTCCCCCGCGATCTGCTCGCCCAGCGCCAGCGCGTCCGCCTGCGTCTCCTCCGTGATGGTCCCGGAACCGCTGACCAGTGACAGCAGCGTGGACATCGGCCCTGTACAGATCAGGTTTACAGCCACTACAATTGCGATAAGTGCCGCAACTCTTGATTGGGAACGAATCAGGTATCTCGCCGGTTCATTCACCTTCATCACCGCGACAAATACAACGATTGCCAGTACAAGTATGACAGCAATTGCGATCAGGTACGGCCTGATCAGTTCGAGCACGCTCATCACGTCGCTCCAGTTAATGTCTAACATGTTTCTTCCTCCCTTTTGTGTTTTTTCACAACAATACCCTTTTTTTGTGAATATTATTGTATATTCCTTATGAATCCATTATAATAAATACCGTCAAAATCACCATAACACCGATTTTTCTTTTGTGAATTAATTCCCATCTGGAACAAAAGTGTGCAAAAAACCACTGTTTTGCCAGCCTGTTTTGTGCATACAGGCAAAGCGGCCATTAAAAGGAAAAGGAGATTTCTACAATGGATGAGAGAAAAAACGAGGATTTACGCACCAAAAAGACGAAAAATGCAATTCGGAAGGTTTTTCGCAATATGCTGTTAGAGATGAATTATGATGAGATTAAGATCAAGGAGCTGACCGAACGGGCCGAGATCAGCCGCAGGACTTTTTATATGCATTATTCCGCGTTGGATGAGCTCCTGAACGAACTGATCGACGAGATTGCGGACAACTATACCGCAAAAACGAATGCCCTGCACGGACACTATGATCTGGAAGAAATTACCCGCTCATTCCTCCTGTATTTTGCAGAGCAGGACGAGCTTCATGAGAGGATCATCTGCAATGGGAACTTTGATTATATCAGCAGGCGGATCAATCGTAAAATTGCCACAGTCAATCAGGAGCATGCCACCCACCTTGGGGCGTCAAACCGATATGAAAAAGGCCTCCTGATCGCATATCTGAATGAGAGCGCGCTGGGGATGTACCGCAAATGGGTTTCGGATAAAAAGCAGCTTCCGCTGGAGGATTTCGTCGATTTCGCGGCAGGGCTGATCTGTTATGGGGCTGCCGGCCTTTCTGAACAGACATAATATTTATACTCACTACCAATGAAATCTGCCGCTTCGCGCCGGCCATAACTGCGAAGCGGCAGATTTCTTACTATACTTAAATGCGCGCAGCTCCGCTTTTCCTTGCCGCTTCTGCTACAGCTTTTGATACTGCGTCTTTTACGCGCGGGTCAAAGGCTGCCGGAAGAATATAATCTGCATTTAACTCGGAAGCATCCACAAGGCCCGCGATCGCATATGCGGCAGCTATCTTCATTTCGTCGTTAATCACCGAGGCACGCACATCCAATGCACCGCGGAACAATCCCGGAAAGCAGAGCACATTGTTGACCTGATTCGGAAAATCTGAGCGCCCTGTAGATACGACAGCTGCCCCTGCCCTTTTCGCACAGTCCGGAAAAATCTCCGGTGTCGGATTGGCACACGCAAAAATAACAGGCTGATCCGCCATTGTACGAACCATTTCTTCCGTCAGGGTTCCCGGTGCGGATACGCCGATAAACACATCCGCCCCTTTGATCACATCCCCCAGCGTCCCCTGTTCATGATTTCGATTTGTGATCTCCGCCATCTCCTCCTTTATCGGGTTCAAACCATCACGTCCCTCATAGATGGCACCTTTCCGGTCCGTCATGATCACATTTTTTAACCCCATAGATATCAGCAGGCGAATAATGGCAATCCCTGCGGCACCCGCACCCGAAGTAACAATCTTTACTTCCTCCAGCTTTTTGTCTACAAGCTTCAAAGCATTGATCATCCCTGCAAGTGTAATGACTGCCGTACCATGCTGGTCATCATGAAAAACAGGGATGTCACAGCACTCTATCAATCTTTGCTCGATTTCAAAACATCTCGGCGCGGATATATCTTCCAGGTTGATGCCCCCAAAGCTTCCAGAAAGCAGCCGGACAACCTGGACGATCTCATCCGGATCTTTACTTTTGACACATAGAGGTATTGCATCCACACCGCCAAATTCTTTAAATAGCACACTTTTTCCTTCCATAACCGGCATCCCCGCTTCCGGCCCTATGTCGCCGAGACCAAGTACCGCTGTCCCGTCTGTCACGACCGCAACTGTATTCCAACGCCTGGTCAGCTCATAGCTTTTACTGATGTCTTTCTGAATTTCCAGACATGGTGCCGCCACTCCGGGAGTATATGCAAGGCTCAGCTTTTCCTTTGAATCCACCGGTGCTCTTGATACAATTTCAATCTTACCTTTTAAATCATAGTGCATTTTCAATGATTCTTCTGCATAATCCATCTTTTCTCCTTTAGACCCCCTTTCGAATCTGCTCATACGCACGGTTAATCTGTTCTTTACATTTCTCCAGCCACTGCTTCTGCTCTTCCAGCATTTTCCGGTTTCCGGAGATCAGTTGTTTTGTATCTTCGGGTTTTGGGGTACCGCCCGTAACCTTTTCGTTCAGGCAGAACATCGGGTCCAGCATCTGCCGCACTTCCTCATCCGTCATGACCAAAGCCCTGCCCAAAATCTTTTCCGAAACCTCCTTCATCAGTTCACCCGTCATATACTGCACTTCCAGCGTATCGTTTTCCATCAGCTGTGACAACATGTCATGAATGATCTCATGGGTCTCTGTAAACGGAACCTGATACTTCCGGGCAAGATATTCTGCCATAGAGCTTGCACCTGTAAAATTATTATGCGTATACTCATAGGATTCTTTTTTACGGATTTTGGTATTTTTAAGCCCCTCTTTCAACAGTCCCAGCACTTTTTTTACTTCTTTCATCCAGATGCCGAAATCACTGAACATATCCAGAATCGATTCCATATTAGGAAACAGGGTTGTATTTCGTGACATTTCCAGTGCGTCAGAAAACATTCCCATTGCCCTGGCAGTCTGTGCCCTCATATGCTCAAAAAGCTCCGGATTCTTTTTCTGCGGCATAATGCTGCTCCCGGACACAATCGAGGCATTGCAATCCAAAAGCCGATATTCATAGCTTGCCCAAAAAAAGAAATCCTGAGCCACTTTACTCATATTTGACATCATAATCGTAATCGCAGCTTCTGCCTCCAGAAGATAATCCGTACTTGCCACAGCATCGATCGAATGTTCTACAACACTGTCAAATCCCAGAAGCTTCGCGCAGCAGGGCAGATCCAATGGATATCCTGTCCCTATTCCGGCCGCCGCCCCCATAGGGGAACGATTTGTATTGCGATAGGCAGCCTGCAGACGGGTATAGTCGCGTGACAGCAATTCGGATACCAGCAGCAGATAATGTCCATAGGTTCCCGGCTGGGCAGGCTGCCCATAGGTATAATATGTAATCACGGTTTCGGTATGCTCTTCCGCCAGATCGAGCAGCAATTCTCTGAGGCCATTCATTTCTTCCATCAGTTCCGTTAACTCACGCCGGATCTGCATACGGTTGCAGGCACACATCATATCATTGCGGCTTCGTCCAACATGAATCAGGCATCCTGTCTTTTCGCCAATGATATCATACAGCTTTTGTGTCACATTAAAGTATAAATCCCCAAGGTCACCCTTGAGGTCCTCTTCCTTTAAGTCTTTCTCGACCCGGTCCAGGCCATCCGCAATGACCCGATAGTCTTCGGCATCCAGAAGTCCCTGTCTTACCAGCATGATGCCATGGGCTTTATCCATATAGATCATTTCATGAAACTGGTCGCGATACGAGGCCTGTATCTGATCCTGAAATATTTTTTTTACAAGATATTGATTTTTCTGCATAATCCAACTCCTCTTTCATATTCGTCATATTTTCTTTTTATCTCAAATAGGCTTCCGCATACAACAGTTTTCATTGTATACGGAAGCAAAAAATCATCTTACCTTTTCTGCCTTTGCATCCGGTTCTCCGGATGTGGAACCGATAAAGCATATGATCATACAGCAGACCGCTCCAACGATCACGCCTGCAATGCCGGTTACTTCCGACAGCAGCGGATTCCATACCAGGGTCACGACACAGCCTACGATCATGGCAATGTTAATGTTCCTGCTCACATAATGCCGCTTGGAATAGCATGCCAGCACCAGCGGGAAAAATACCGCCGCGCCATAGCAGCCGGCTCCCAGAGCCATAACATCTACGATCGTTCCTCCGACAAGCCCGACGATGATCGCCAAAATACCTACCAGAACAGTTGTCGTCCGATGGATCCTGACGATTTTTTTATCATCCGCGTCCGGCATCAAGGGCTTGACATAATCGTTTGTGATCAGTACGGATACAAGCTGCAGGAATGAGTCTCCTGTGGTCAGGAACAGACTGAGGAAAGCAAACATTGCAAATCCCTTTACTACCGGAGGCATGAAGTTGTTGATCATTTCCGGGAAAAACAAAGAACCATCCGTAACTCCCGGGAGAACCTTCGGAAGGCACATTGCCGCGATACACATGGGAATCGGCAGGATTGCACATGTGATCATGGATGCCACCGCGCCTTTCACTCCGGTCTTTGTATCCTTTGCCGCCAAAAATTTTCCCGCATAAGAAGGTTCGGCGCCGCAGCAAAGCAGATAAGAAACACAATAGCCAATGAAAACGGTCGGGGACAGACCTGCGACAAAATTCAAATGTGTCGGATCTGTTGCCTGCCAGTATTCGGTCATCCCACCGATCCCTCCGGCCTTTATGATTGCGATCGCAGGTATAATGATCACACAGATCGCTATGATAAATGCCGACTGGATCGTATTCGTGATTGCCAGTCCTTTTAAGCCTCCAAAAAGCGCCAGTACAATGATCACAATTCCCAGAACGATAATACCGGTCTTTACAGAGCCCAGGCCCAACATGTAAAATACGGTTCCGCATGCCATAAACTGGCCGGCAATGGATGACATCGTATAGATCAGCGCAGCGGCTGAGCTGACCTTTTGCGTGGAACGCCCATACTTTACAGAAATAAATTCCGGAAGAGTATTCGCGCCGGAAGCACGCAGCCGTCCCGCCATAACACATAGCACGATCCAGCCTACAAACCATGCGTAGCGTGGTGTCAGGCCTGAAAAACCGGATGCCAGAAACAACTGCATATTACCCACGCCGGCAGAGGCGCCCATGTAGGTCGCGACCGTTGCGCCGACGATCAACGGAATACTGAAATTTTTTGCGCTTCCGGTCACATCATCGCTGGAGGTCATTTTTTTGTCAAATATAAGGCTGATAACAACCAATCCCAAAAGACAGCCAATCATAACAATACCATCTAAGTACCCTAAGGTTTCAAATATTTTCATGCTTCTCCTCCCTCATAATCTTTCGAATATCTACGGAAGCTTTCGAACATCTGCTCTTCCGTACAGTTTGACATCAGCAGGAATGTCAAAAGGACTCTTGCTTTCCTGGCATCAAGAATACCTGATATCAGATAATTTTTTGAGACAAACCATCTCGGCGCACCATATGCCATGCCATATGTAGCCGTCAATACGTCTCCGTGGCCGGTCCGGGGCGCGATCACGATCGGAAGCGTCTTATGCAGCTCTTCAATCTTGTCCAGAACCCATGGCGCAACGCTTCCGGCTCCCGTGCCGTCCACAACAATGCCGTCATACGGAATAGACGGGATCGCATCCAAAATTCTACCGGTATCGGCAAAATAAGAGGAATATAACAGTACATCCTTCGGCTCTGTTACAACCTTCATCCATGGCAGCGGTCGTTTAACCGGCCTTGTCCTAATGCTGGCTTTTCCTTCCGCCACATATCCCAGTAAAAATTCCGATTTAAAAGCTGCCACATTGGCGGTATGGACCTTCCTTACATGCTGCGCCGAATGGATTTCTTCATTAAATACCACCATCGTCCCCATTCCACGGCAAACCGGATCCGCTGCCACCGCAATTGCTGAAATCAGATTCTTCGGGCCGTCCGCGCTGACATCTGTCGCAATCCGCATGGCTCCTGTTACGGCAATCGGAATCTCTGTCTGGACAAGAATATCAATCGCAAATGACATCTCCTCCATCAGATATGTCCCCATTACGACCACAATCCCGTCCAGGTCATCTTCACGTACCGCTCTGTTCAATTCGTTTGTCAAGCTGACAATATCTTCGATTTTTGCTTCAAGCCCCCTCTGTTTGCTGAAAGAATTTGGTGTTAGTCAAAAAAAGTGTTGGTAGTTGCTCAAATCAACAACAACCGCCGATTTCGGACATCTTTTATACTATGCCAATAGCATTCTTGTCCGACTGTCCCCAGGGATGAAAACAATGTATCCTTTAAATTATTTGCACATCGAAACGCAACCGAGAATAAAGCATTATAACGGTTGAGATACTTCGTGGCAACACCACGGTAATGATTATATGTCTCTTTGATAAAGGAATGTAAACTGTTGACTGTATTAAGGTTAAAAAATCCATGACTTTCTTCATGGTTTATGTCTACAACTGTGCAGTCTGACAGCATTTCGAGTACACGATAACTACGCAGTCCATCTGTAAGCACAAGGGTAGACTCCGCTATATGTCCACGAAATATCTCTTCGAGTTCTTTACCGGATGGTTTTGCCCTGTTTATGCTCGCGGCAACGACACCGCCATCACGCTGGATGCCCGTACAAATGGAAATATATTCATTTGAAATCCCGCGTTTGGACGCTTTTGCACCGTGTTTACGTGCTTCACGGCCTGCCGATTCCGGAACTGGGCCTCCCTTGTAGCAGTCAAGGACAAATGTTTCATCCAATTCAGTAATGTCGGAAAGGAGCACGGGATTTTTTTCAAGAAGATCTTGTAAAGCCATAAGCACTTTGTGCCGCATATTGAAAGCTGTTTGATGGGAAAATCCATATTTTTCCGCAGAGTCATCCAAAGTTAACCCATAAAGAGTATCTTGTATAAAATCAATCCATACAGATTGTGTGTAATGGGAATTGGCCATCAAGGTATTCGTTGTATGCATATAGGTTCGTTTACAATCATGACACATAAAGCGCTGTTTTTTATTCTTGTGGCCGTGTTTGATAATATGTGATCCACCACAATATGGGCAATTTGGCAGGTATTCTGATTGTTGGTTTACGGAGATAATACCGAGTACAAATTTAATGATCCGATCCAAATCTGATTCAGATAATGTTTTGATATAGTCAAAAAGTGTATCTATTTTGTTTTCCATAAGATTAATCCTCGCAAGTCTTTGTGATAATCTAATTATATCAGAACAAACGTTTGTATTCAAGTCAAATGTTGAAACCAACACTTTTTTTGACTAACACCAA
>CAYQBE010000165.1:0-10391 GCA_964415625.1 uncultured Clostridium sp. | reverse complement strand
TCTCCATCGCGTCATGGGCCATTTTCCCGATCACCTGGAAAAATGCTTCCTTCTCGATCCCGTACTGCTCCAGGGTGGGGGTCTCCAGCTCCTCTGTCAGCCCCGCCACTGCCGCAAGGAATTTTTCGGAGGCATCCCTGTCCGTATCCTGCGCCGATGCCGCGCCGATGCTCCTTCCGAGCTCCCCGAACCGGTCGTATGCCCCGCTCAGCGCAAAGCTTAAGCACTCCTTCATCAGCATTGCGTTGGACAGCCCGTGGGCAACATGGAATACCGCGCCGATGGGGCGGCTCATTCCGTGGATCAGGGTTACGGACGCATTGTTAAATGCGATCCCGGCCTCCAGAGCCGCGACTGCCATTTCCGTCCTTGCCTCCTCATCCTTCCCGTCGCGAAATGCTCTGGGGAGATATTGGAAGATTCTTTTTACCGCTGAGAGCGCAAAGGTGTCAGACAAAGTCTGCGATTTATTGGAGGTGTACGCCTCTACCGCATGGCAGAGCGCGTCAAGTCCGGTTGCCGCCGTGATCTTTGGAGGCGCCGTCATCGTAAACTGCGGGTCGCTGACTGCCAGCGCCGGCATCAGGACCTTTCCCTTCAAAAGCATCTTAATGTCTTTTTTTGTATCTGTGATGATCGTAAACTGTGTCGCCTCCGAGCCAGTTCCTGCCGTCGTCGGGATCGCGGCCATGGGAGGCATCTCCACATCAATGATCTTGCCCATATAATCTGAGATATTTCCTCCGTTCTTTACCAGAGAGCCGATCGCCTTCATGGAATCGATGGGGCTTCCCCCGCCGAGAGCCACTAAGAAGTCGCACCCTTCTTCCCTGTACTGCTTCAATCCGTTTTCAATCATTGTGTCCGTAGGCTCTCCTGTGATCTCCGAATAAATGGTATAGGCGATCCCCTGGTTTTTCAGCGCCGCCTCTACTTTTGCGCAGTTTCCCAGCTCGATCATAACCTGATCTGTTACGATCATCGCCTTCTTTCCAAGCTGTCTCAGCGCGCTCTCCGCCATATCAAGGGCGCCTGCCCCGGTGATGATCTGTCCGGGTACGATAAATTCTCTTGCCATAATCTATGTCTCCTTCCTGTGCATGGTCCGGCCGTGCGGCTTCCTCTCCGCCCGCATGGCCGGACCGCTTTTCAGCTTCCGCGCCATGAAAGCTTTCTTACGCCCGCATAGCCATTTTTAATCGTTTGCGTCGTGCAGCCAGGTATACCGCTCATCCTCGCAGCGGTCCGTCTGCAGCCACGGATTGCCGTCAATATGCCGGATCATCCAACATGTGTACATCTGAAATCCCGGCGCAACGGCCTGCGGGTGAAGCTCTCCGCCCGGTATTGCGGAAAAGCTGTTGTCCACGCTCTTGAATACCTGATCTCCCACAAAGCTGGCCCCGAACCCTTCCGGACGGTCGAACTTGAAGAAATAGGTCTCCGGCTGGGGATGCCTGTGGGGAAGATATCCGGACCAGTTCCCTTTGTCGTTGAGCACCTCGCCCAGAACCATATTGGATTCCGGGCAAATGTCATGGTCGAAGATCGTATTGACCCGGCGCTTCGCCACATTGCCGAATTTCCCGACGCTGGAATATCCCCAGGGAGCGTCCTCCGGCGCGTACAGACGGCTGGAAAATTCTTTGTCATTTTTCGTGCATTGCACCAGGATTTCGGTCTCTTCTGCCGCTGCTGCGTTGATCTCCACGCAGGAGCACACATGGAGGCACCAGGGGCCTTCCGTAAACACGTCCTGTCTGCTGACCGTTTTCTTCTGTCCCTCCCAGGCAAATGTTATGGTTCCGGACAGGAGAAGGACTGCCGTCTCTTCGCCCTCCCTGTAAAATGTTCTGGCTTCCCCGGCCCGCATGCGGTACACGCGGATATCCATCATCATCGCCTGATATTCATTGTCGTATGTGGTGAGGACCATCTCGCCGTTTTCATCAAATTTCGGATAACCGAATACTTTACTCATCTCGAATCCCTCCTATATCCAGCCGGAATTACCGGAGGCGCGGCGCTTCCTTCATCTTGCCGCGCTTTCCGGATTCCCGGCTATTTCTTTCATCCAGCCATACTTCCCGGCTTCTGTCTCTTCCTTCATCTTGCCGCGCTTTCCGGATTCCCGGCGCTTCCTTAATATACCCTTGCTTCCTCCCGGCCTTCCTTCACGCCCTTCCAGGCTTCCCGGACAGACTCCTTTTCCGACACATCGGCCAGGCCTACATTCCACCAGGACTCATACCCGTCTGTCATCGTCTTCGGGATCACCTTCAGGTCAAAGAGGCACGCGATCTCCTGCTTCTTCGCATCCTTCAGGGCCGCTTCCAGCTCCGCAATCGTCTTGCAGGTGTAGGTTTTCAGGCCGTAGCCCTCCCCGATCTTCGCGTAATCCACCGGGATCAGGTCCCCGCAGGGCTTCTGTCCGTCAGTATAGCGAAATTCCGTGGCCAGGCTTCCGATCCCGTGGTTCATTTCCAGGTTATTGATGCACCCGAACCCGCAGTTGTCAAATACCAGGATATTGACTTTCTTTTTCTCCTGCATGATGGTCATGATCTCGCTATGGAGCATCTGGAAGCTGGAATCGCCCACCACGCAGTATACTTCATTGTCCGGCTCAGCCATCTTCACGCCCAGGGTCGCCGCCACCTCGTAGCCCATACAGGAATAGCCGTACTCCGCGTGATAGCCGCCCCGCTTATCTGTCGTCCACATCCTCTGCATGCAGCTGGGAAGGGAGCCTCCCGCCGTGATGATAGTCGCGTCCGGATCGATAACCCTGCGGATGGCCGCAAGAGCTACCGTCTGCGTGATTCTTCCGTCAGTCAGCTTTACAAATTCCGGAATAGTCCTGGGGTCTCTTGCCCTGATGTTCGGCTCAAAATCCTCTCCCGTGTACTCGATGCCTGCCAGCCGTGCCATCTCGTCGTCCCATGCCCGCTTTGCCGCCTCGATCTCCCCCGCATAGGAGGACACATAGCCCTTTGCGCGCAGCTTCTCGGACAGCGCTTCCACCGTTGCCCTGGCATCACCCACCGCCTTTACCGCATCCATCTTATAGGCATGAAATCTACAGTTGTTGATGGTGACGAATTTCACGTCTTCATTTTTAAACAGCCACTTGGAGCTGGTGGTGAAGTCGGACAGCCTGCTGCCGATGGCGATCACAGTATCCGCATCCCTTGCGATCACATTTGCCGCATAGGTCCCGGTCACGCCGATGCCGCCCAGACAGTAGGGATGGCTGGATCTGCACGCGCTCTTTCCTCCCTGGGTCTCGCCAAAGGGGATCTTGAATTCCTCGCAGAAATGCTCCACTGCCTCGCCGGCTTCTGAAAAGCGCACACCTCCGCCGACGATCACCAGCGGCTTTTTCGCGTTTTCGATCACGGAAAGGATGTCCTCCAGCTCTTCCTCGACTGCCGCGGGCCGGGTGATCCGGTGCACCCGTTTCTGGAAGAAATACTCCGGAAAATCGTAGGACTCCCCTTCCACGTCCTGGCAGAGCCCGATGCAGCACGCTCCGGTCTCCGCCGGGTCTGTCAGCACCCGCATGGCGTTGATCAGCGCCGTCATGACCATCTCCGGCCTGGTGATCCGGTCCCAGTACTTGCACACCGGACGGAACGCGTCGTTTGTCGTCACGGCAAGGCTGCTGCTCTGCTCTAGCTGCTGGAGCACCGGATCCGGTTGGCGGGACGCGAAGGTGTCCGCCGGAAATACCAGCAGCGGGATGTTGTTTACGGTCGCGGTGGCGCAGGCCGTTACCATGTTTGCCGCGCCCGGTCCTACCGAGGAGGCACAGGGAATGATCCGCCTGCGGCCGCTCTGTTTTGCAAATGCGATGGCCGCGTGGCACATGCCCTGCTCGTTCCTTCCCTGAAAGACCTTGAGGCTGCCGGGGCTGGTATCCAATGCCTCACCAAGCCCTACGGCGATCCCGTGGCCGAATATGGTGAAAAATCCTTCCACAAATTTTGTCTCCGTTCCGTCCATGGAAACGTACTGGTTATCCAAAAATCTTACGATGGCCTGAGCCGTCGTCAATCGAATTGTCTTTGTCATGGCTTTCGAATCTCCTTTTCTTTTTCTAATAGGTATTGCGCTGATGCGCAAGCAGGTCATCAATTTCCTTACGGAAATTGGTGACAAATTATACCCGCGCGATCATCTCGCCGAACTTTTCCTTTTCTTCCTTAATAAATGCGTGTACCTCTTCCGGCCTCGGCAGGGAATCGGAACAGTTGTTGCTCCGCACCATCATGGACGCCTCCGCGGAACCGAACTCCAGGCAGTCAATGATCTCCCAGCCCTGGTACAGCCCGTATAAGAATCCGGAGCCGTATCCGTCTCCGCCGCCGAAGCCTTTTCTCGCTTCCACCGGAAACGGCTTGATGCTGAAGCTCTGGCCGTCGCAGGTATAGGCCGTGGAACCTTTCATCCCGTGCTTGATCACCACGATCTTCGCACGGTAGCTCTGCCAGAGCGCCGCGCTCTCCTCGTCGGACATGCCCGGCCGGATCAGCTTTTCTGTCAGGTCAAATTCCTCCCGGGAGCCCATGATGATGTCCGCCTCTTTTGCCACGATGGAATAGTAGATGGAGATCTCATCGCTGTTCTTCCAGTTGTATTCTCTGTAGTCTATGTCAAAAATGATCTTCGTATCGTTTTTCTTCGCCAGCATGACCGCCTTGATCGCCGCCTCCCGGGAGGGGCTTTCCGCCAGCGCGGTGCCGGAGATCAGGATGGCCCTGGCGCTTTTGATGTAGTCCTCGTCGATGTCATCCACATGGAGCTGCAGATCCGCGATGCAGTTGCGGTACATCAAGATGCTGCTTTCCTTCGGGGAGAGCATCTCCGTGAAGGTGAGGCCCAGCTTCTCGCCGCCGGTGCAGCGGGTGATATGGGAGGTGTCGATCCCCTGTTCCGCAAAATACTCCGTCACAAAGTCCCCAAACTGGTCATCGGAAACCTTGCCCAAAAATCCGGCCTTCATCCCGTGGCGGGTCACGCCCACCGCGATATTCGCAGGCGAGCCGCCTACAAACTTTTCAAACATATGTACCTTTTTCAGGGGCTTAAACTCCTCTTTAACCTGGTCGTTGTATGCCGGGTTGAAGTCAATGGCTACCCTTCCGAGCAATACCAGATCCAGCGGTCTTGCAGGATCAAATTCAACATATTTCATAGTCTCTTCCTCCGTTTACACTATAGCGTGCGTTTTTTGCTGTTTGCGTGCTTTATGGCGTGTTTATTTTGTGATTGTATGTTAGCACGCTGCCTTTGCTTTTTCAAGCATTTTTCCGTAAATTCCATATTTATGGCAATATGCACAATTCTTTTGTGTTGTTATTGTATAAATCGCACAACTCCGGATTTGTTTTTGCACGCATAGTAGCACGCAAAAAAATTCCACCTGTACGGCTGCTGACCCGCCTGCCCGCTTGCATTGCAATAAATTGCATGCAAGTGAGTCGGCGGATTGCAGCTGTACAGGTGGAAATTTTGGCTAATCCTTCTGCTTCAGCTGTGATTTTTATAACCCCTGATTGATTCTATTCTCAGCATCCTTTGCTGCTTTTCCGATTTCTGGCAATACTTTTTTGGATATTCTCGATATCTTTCTTTAACCGCTCAACATTGTTATATGCCAGCCCAAAACGAAATACCTTTTTTCCGGATGCATCGTAAAAAGTTGTTACAACGTCCCAGCCGGAAGCCGGGATCCCGTTACCGCTGTAAACTTTATATGATTCTTCCTTCGTCCTTGACCCACGGATGTCTGACAGCCTGTATTCCTTTTTACGGAATACATTATAATATAAGATCCTTCCCTTATATACCTTCGCCCTTTTCGCGGCACTGCATATTCCCATACAGCCACAGAATATAAAAAAGGCAGCCGCAAGGATTACCGCAATATAATTGTAAAATGTTTTACATTTGCCAACGGATAGAACAACACAGCATATTGCCATGATTAAAAAAATAATTGCGCTGATCGCGAAAAACAGCCTGTATGTTTTTTTGGCAGAGACACAATATCTTAAATCATCCATTGATTTCCAATGCCGCATGGTAAGGTTCAGACTACTTTCCATAACATGATCCCCTCCGCAAGTTCTGTCAGCATATTTTGACCGCATTAGAGCCAGGCCGCCGTCACAGATTATACTTTGTCTTGATATTGATATCCGTATACCGGTATTCCTGTTCCGGCATCCGGTTCTTCTGCAGGATATCCGCCAGGATATGGGGCGGCTCGTACCCCTGGACGAATCCGTTCTGGTCGATCAGAAAATCCGCCACATCCTCTTCCAGCAGGCGCTTGTTCTTCGGCGTCAGGTCATAGATGATCGTGCTGGGCCTGCGTTCGGTCTTTAGCTTTGCAAATGCATTTCTGATCCCTGCCTGCCCTCCGGATACCACAAAAAGTCCGTCTATGCCGGGTATATTCCGCATCGTATTCACAATGATCCGCTCCACCTCGTCTGTATCGTCAAAGCTTCCCTGAACTCCTGCAAGCTCCAGCCCGGGATATGCCTTTTTCACCTCTTCCAGGAAGCCGTCTACCCGGTTGTTGTTGACATTGTTGCTGAAAAATCCTGTGATCACAAGGATCCTTCCTGTTCCTCCGGTCAGCATCCCCATAAGCCCCGCGGCGGTGCGCCCGCTTTTGCGGTTGTCCATTCCGACGAAGCAGACGCGCTTCGAACCTGCAAGGTCTGAATTGAAGGTCACGACAGGAAACGGCTCCGCCTCCGCCAGCTGATCCACACGGTTGCGGATCCGTGGGCTGTCCACGGGCATCAGCGCCAGCCCCTGGATCCCTTCCTCCGCCAGTTCGTCGATCATACGGAGCTGTTCTTCCTCGTCCACCGAAAGCCCTTCTTTGATCAGCAGCTCGATCCCCCGCTCCTCCAATTCCTCTTTTGCCTGCTGAATGCCGCGGTTGATCTCCAGCATAAAGGAAGATTTTGCTAATTGTGTTACCACTCCGATCCTGATTTTCCCATGGGATCTTTTTTTGCGTTCCTTCGGGATGTAGCCCATCTCATCCGCGATCTTCCGTACCTTCTCCGCGACCTCCGGGTTGATCCGCCCCCGGTTGTTCAGCGCCCGGTCTACCGTTCCCCGGGAGACGCCCGCGCGCTCCGCGATCTGCTGTATCGTTACCGACATAATCTCTCTCCTTGCTGTTTTCTTTCGCTGTCACCGGTTCCGAATAAGGAGCTGTAGAAAAATTCTACAACTCCTAAATATTGTTCTGAGCCTGATTGGCCGCTCTTAGTAATCCTATCTTACCACAAAAAAATGAAGCACGCAATAATATGCGTGCGTTTTTACAGATCACACGATGCCGGCAGGCTGCTCCTGTCTGACCTCCTTCTCACATCCCATGGATCAGCTTCAGAATATTCTCGTTGAACGGCCGTAGCTCATTGTATAAGAACCCGATCTCGCGGGGCGGGACGGGATTGGACAGGACGATCTCCGTCAGGGCGCCTGTTTTCAGCTCCTGCTCCACAAATTGCTTTACCACGCAGGACACCCCGATCCCCATTTTCGCAAATTCGATCAGCATGTCCATTTCATTGACCTCAAGGATATGCAGGGGAATGATATTATTTTTTGCATAGTAGGCGTTGATATGCTTCCGGGACACATTGTCCCGATCCAGAAGCATAATGTTGGCGTAATCAAAGATTTCATCATTTCCGCAGTTCAGTCTTTCCCGATATGCCGGCGCGCAGACGAAAATATAGTCGATAGTCCCCAGGGGGTGGTAGACGGAAATCCCCTGATTCCGCGGCTTGACCACCAGCGCCAGGTCTATGCTGCATTCTTCAATCATCCGGCACGCTTCCGCCGAGGACGTGCATGTGATCGCCAGATCCGTATCCGGATACCGCTTCAGAAAATCTTTTAGATACGGCATGAGAAAATGCTTGCACAGTACATTGCTGGTCGCTATGCGCAAATGGCCTGTACCGGACGGAAATCTCAGGCTTTTTTCCGTGTCCGAGAGCATTTGGAGCGCCTTTTTCGCGCTGTCGTATAATAACCTCCCCTTTTCCGTCAGCTCCACGCCCTTGGACTTCCTGATAAAAAGTGTCGTGTCCAGGCTCTCCTCCAGCTTTTTAATGGTCATACTGACCGCCGGCTGGGAAATATAGAGCTGGGCTGCGGCTTTGGAGATGCTTTTATTTTCCGCGGCGGAAAGGAATATCTTATATTTTGTGAGATTATCGAATGTGTTCATGGTTCCTCCCTGTTATTGTGCCTGCATAGATATAAAAATAATTTATATCTTTTATAAAAACCATATATTTGAACTATATCACGATGAGGATTATAATTCAATCAGGCACTTAGGAACAATTTCTTGCACGAAAGGAGGAGATTTTGCATGACTGCCTATGCATTTGACGGAGAAAAGTACAGACTGGCCTCGAGGCATCAGAAGGAATGGGGAAATGACCTGATTTCCGAATTATCACTCAAAGGGGATGAAACCATACTGGACCTGGGCTGCGGCGACGGAATCCTGACGGAACGGCTGGCGCAGTCCGTGCCCTTTGGGAAGGTATTGGGAATCGATGCCTCCGCCAGTATGCTTCGGACGGCGGACACGCTCCGCAGAGGGAATCTGGATTTTGCGTGTGTGGACATCCAAGAGATGCATTTTGAAAATGAATTTGACCTCATTTTTTCCAACGCCGCCCTGCATTGGATCCGGGATCATGCCCGGCTTTTAAAAAATACCTTCAACGCATTAAAGCCCCATGGGAGGATCCTATGGGATTTTGGGGGTGCCGGCAACTGCGCCAATTTTCTTGATGTGATGCAAAAGAAATTATCGGATGAAAAATATGCAAAGTATTTTCAGGATTTTGAATGGCCGTGGTTCATGCCTTCAAAATCAGAGTATTCGGAGTTGATCTCAGGTGTTGGATTTTCTGGCGTTTCGATTCGTGAGGTAACGAAAGACCGCTGCTTTTCCAATGCTTCTGAAATGATCCGTTGGATCGACCAGCCCTGTATTGTACCGTTTATAAGCTGTATTCCGCAGGCGTCCAGGGAAGCCTTTCGCCAGGAGGTGATCGAGGAAATGCTGAAAAGGACACGGCAGCCGGACGGCACGTATTTCGAAACATTTTGCAGGCTCAGGGTATACGCGCAGAAGCCGGATTCTCAAACACATATGCAGAAAATAGATTTGGCAAATTGGGAACGTGCGCAGCATTATCAGGTTTTCAGAAATGCTGTCCAGCCGCAGTACTGCGTTACATTTGAGCTAGATATCACGCATTTTCTGAAGTTCATACGGGAACAAGGGTACTCGTTTACATTTTCATTTGTCTTTGCCGTTTCCAAATGTGCAAACGCGATCAAAGAATTTCGATACCGTTTTGTTGAGGGAGAGCCGGTGCTGTTTGACAGGATCCATACCGCGTTCACTTATCTGAATCAGGATACGGAATTGTTCAAGGTTGTGAATGTGGAAATGACCGAAACCCTGGAGGACTATGTGGCCCTGGCAGCCGAAAGGGAGCAGGCTCAGAAGAACTATTTTACGGGTCCGTTGGGCAATGATGTGTTCCAGTTTTCTGCTTTTCCGTGGGTATCCTATACCCATATCTCCCATACGGATTCTGGAAATAAGGACAATGCCACACCCTTATTTGACTGGGGAAAATATTACGAAAAGGACGGAAAGGTTCTGCTGCCGTTTTCGATCCAGATCCATCATTCCTTTGTGGACGGGGTTCATATCGGCAGGCTGGCCCGGGATCTGCAGGAATATTTGGATCGGTTCCAGGCAGGCTATTTTAAATGACGGCCTGAATTGTCACAGGTCAGGCTCGATTAAGATGCAGGCTGTAACCAACTGTTCTAACGTGAGGCGGAGCTGTATTGAAAATCTCCTCCTGACCGGTCGCTGTATAGATCGATCAGGAGGATAACGCAGAATCTACGTCTTCACGCCGCCCCTTTTTCAGTCCGCATATTTTTTCAATGTACGGCGCACGGCCCCGGTTCCGGCGGTCAGTATAAAATCTCCCGTACCTTCTCAACTGTAATATTGCATTCGGACGCAATGTTCTTTTCATTTTCTCCCCGCGCCTGCAGCATGAATACTTTTTTTGTTAATTTAATCCCATTTTCTACACCGATTTTTTCCCCGATCTTCCTGCCTCGTTTCTCCCCTCGCTTCTCTCCCTGTTTCGCCGCGCGTTCCGCCGCACGTTCCGCCGCACGTTTCGCTGCATCAACTACAAACGTATTATAATCCTTCAGCGCCTTCTCCCGGGCTTCATATTCCAGCCGCTTGATATCATCCGCGCTCAGCTTTTGCAGCGTATCATAAGCCTCCTCCA
>CAYQBE010000164.1:0-10427 GCA_964415625.1 uncultured Clostridium sp. | reverse complement strand
CATGCAGGTTGGGGAAGATGAGGACATTGGCCTTTCCTGCCACTTCGCTCTCCCATTTTACCTTTCTCGCGGCTACACCCGGGATGATGGCGGAATCCAGCTGAAATTCCCCGTCCACCTTCACATCCGGACGCAACTGGCGCACCAGCTTCACAGCCTCACGGACTACCTCCAGGCTTTCATGCTCCGCGCTTCCGCAGGTGGAGAAGGACAGCATGGCCACCCTGGGCTCCCATCCCAGCAGATTTTTTACGGTATCCGCGGAGGAAATGGCGATCCCTGCCAGATCCTTTGCGTCAGGCTGGGCGGTAATGGCGCAGTCCGCCAGTCCCAGCATCTGCCCCTGTGGTCCGTCAAAACCCGGAATGTCTGCTATTCCTAAGCTGGACACGCTCTCTACGCCTTCCTGCAGCCCTACGATCCCCATGGTCTCAAAGATCACGTCTCCGGTGGAATATTCCTTTCCGGCAGCCACGCAGTCTACCTTATGGAGCTTCAAAAGGAAGAGGGCGCAGCGCACCGGATCCTTGGATTTTCTGGCAACTGCTTTAGCGGAAAAGTCTTCATGCCCGGACGTATATTCCTCCGCCAGCTTCAGGCGGTTTTCTTCTTCCGTATAGTCAAAATAATCGAAGCCTTCTGTAGAGATCTGATGTTCTGCAGCCAGACCTTCGATCTCCTCCTTCTTTCCCATCAGGACCGGGAAGCCGATCCCGGTTGCGACCACCTGCTCCGCCGTCCGCAGGATGTCCACGTTCCCGGCCTCCGGAAATGCGACCCGCTTGGGGTTTTCCTTCGCTTTTTCCGTCATTTTTTTGATAAATTCATTCATGATATTCTCTCCCTGAGAGCGGCCGGGAAATGCCATGCCTCCGCAGCAAATCGTATTCCTGTTTCATTCCCCGCCCGCCCCGATTCTATTATTCGTCAAGCAGCTCTGCTACATAATCCGCCGCTTCCCCGAAGGTCGCGCAGCGCTTGAAGTTCATGTAAGGAACCTCCGCGTCAAATTCATCCTCCAAAAATGTGGTCATCTGTGAATAATGCGCGGACTTCGGATTCATGGACGCAAATTCCGTATCTTCATTCAGTGTGGAAGCGTCTGCTCCCCAGATTTTACTTGCTTTTTCGATGATCTTTGCCAATACTTCTTCTCTCATGATATATGATTTCCTTTCTTCGAATTTTTTGTTATTTTCCAGTCATATTTATTCCATGCGCAATCCTACTTCATCCATACTTTCTGTCATGACGCCCCTTCTGTGATCGATATCCGTCATGATCTTACAGCGTTCATTACCGGATCACGATGTCCCCGTCCTGGAATCTGGGCGGGATCACCGGGATCTGCAGGAAGGACTCATACTGCCCGCCTGTATAGATCAGGTGGTTGCCCTTGTTGTCTGCTTCCCATCTCAGCGGTTCGAACCAGTCGTCCCGGATATATCTTCCCGCGATCTGAACGCGGATCTGCTGCCCCTTGTGGAAGAACCGGCTGGTCGGCACGATCTCGATATCCACCGGCACGATCTGTCCCGGCTCCAGCTTTTCGTCGCAGGTATGTGCCTGCACCGGATTGTAATCCGTAGACAGCTTTTCATCCAGCTTGCGGCGGGATACGCGCATCTTTCCCCATGCCCCCGGATGATTTTCCCCAAACAACGTGATCGGAAGAAATTCTCCTGTGGTGCTCAGCTTCTGGATATTGACAAACAGATCCATGTCGTCATAGCTTTCCGCCGCCACGTACAGCCGCAGCTTCATATAGCCTGTCAGCTCTGTATCCTCTTCGAAGCGGTAATCGAAGCAGACCTCTCCGGTCAGGCTGTCATAGCTTGCCTTCGCTTCCCCGGCCACAGGCTCTGTCTTCATGGAATTGTCGGAGGCATCCAGGTACAGCTTTTCATATCTGGTCCGTTTCAGCGGGAAGGCATCCTCCGGACGGTTGGTCTGGTAGTTGAACTCTCCTACATCCTGAACCTCGATCCTGACCTTTGGAGTCAGCTCCCATCCGTTGCGCTCCAGCTTCAAATATCTTGCGTAGAATTTTTCCAGATCCTGCAGGTTCTCATTGCTGTATGCATCCGGCCACTCGAAATTCCTGTGGGCGCGGAGCCATTTCCGGCGTGATTTGCATTTCCGGAATGCATTGATGGAGCCGCGCAGATGCAGATGATTCCAGCATGCCGTCTGGTATACCGGGATTTTGACTTTTTTGAAATCCGGTTCCTTGTCTTTCCAGTATGTACAATTGGCAAAGGGATATTTTTCCAGGTTCAGCGGCGTGTTGTCGATGTAGTTGATCCCGCATGCCTCACGCATCACAAAGCCTACGAATGACTTTGCCGGAATCCCGCCTTCGCACAGGGACTCCCGGTACATATCCGTGGTGGACTCCCAGGGCGCGATACATGCCAGGTGCGGCGGCTGCTGAGCCGCGATCCTCCACTGCGTCATGGCTACACAGCTGTTGCCCGCCAGTCCGCATCTTCCGTTGCACCAATCCTGAGCGGCCGCCCACTCGATGAAATCATAGCCGTCTTTTCCATCCTGGGTGCCGAACTGTACAAAGTCTCCCTCCGAATGTCCGATCCCTCTCGGGTCTACATTTGCCACCGCATAGCCATGGCGGCACCAATACCCCGGATCCGGGCTTTCGAACTTGGACATATCTGATACGGTGTGGGGCGGAACGCCCATGATCTGCCATTCTGCCTGTCCTTCAAAGGGACGCTTTCCATAAAAGCTCCAGGAAATGATCAGAGGATATTTTCCCTCTGCCTCCGGCTTGTAAATGTCCACATAGATGGTGACGCCGTCGCGCATCTTCACCGGGATATCCTGAATGCAGATGATCCCCTCCTCCGGGCTGTAGGTCCGCTGGTTCAGCGCCGGCTGAATCTTCGCGTGCTCCCGTTCCTCCAGGGACATTGCCTCAAATTCCTCCGGCGTGCAGGGGGTCATCATCTTTGTCATGACGATCTCAACCTGTTCCCCGCTCATGTCCACGGTTTTCGTAATTCTTTCCACTTCTCCCATGTCTGGAAACCTCCTCTTGTTTTTCTTTCTGATTTTATTTTAGGGAAATGAGACGAAAAACAACAGAACACTTTTCCGATTTGTGTTCAAATTGTACAGATTTGAAAAATGTGTCTAAAGAAAGCAAAAAGGATGCTGTTTTTCCATCATGCTCTTCCCGAGCATCCAGAAAAACAGCACCCGCCTTTTTCTCGGTTATACTTGCGGCAGATCTATCCGCCGCACAGTATCGCTATTTACGCAATGCTGTATCGGACAGACCGCCGGTCATCTTCTTATAGGTCAGGTAGCCCGCCCCGACCCGCATGGTATTCAAGAGGTTCACCACCTCATCCGTGGACAGAGCATTTTCCCCCTCCGATTCCAGCCAGAGCCGTGCAGAGAGAAAATGCAGCTCCGCAACGGTCTTGACAAAATACCCCCGCAGCTCGTCCCGCGGCAGCCCGTCATTGTCCATCATGGCTTCAATGTAATCGTTCAATATATTTTTCAGTTTTTTTACGAAATAGGGATCGCCATTGTGGGGATCCAGCAGCGCCTCCATAGCTGTCTTATGAATCCTGCAGAAATCAAACCAGAACAGCAGGTGCGGCGGCGGCTCCACATCATATTTTTCAATAAATTCTTCGATCCGGAACTTGGGCCTTGGATTCCCGGACATCTCCTGATACTTCCGGGACATCTCCTCCAGGATGGAGTTCTGTATCTGTTCCATCAGTTCATAGATGTCGCCGTAATACTGGTAAAATGTCCCCCTGGTGATATTGGCCCTGGAGCAGAGCTCCTTTACCGTGATCCTGTCCCATTTCTTTTCAAAGATCAGGTTCAGATAGGTCTGCTCGATCCGTTTCCTTGTCTGCTCCGACTTGGAGCCCTTTGCGTTCGAAATCGTTTCCTGCATGGTCATTCTCCTTTGTGTGAACACTTTTCAACAGACAGTTCCTATACAGAAAACCTGCTACTGGCAGTCTTTCTGTATACGTTGGTATTACATATAACCTGTCATGTACACAGGAATACAGAGGATATTCCCGTCCTTTCGAAGGTCTTTCGTATACACAATATATCCCGTTCCTAATCTGGCACTGTATTTTTCCATAAAACGATCCAGTGATGTATGCTTTTTATACGAATCTGATTTCACCTCGACCGGGCAGATTTTTTTCTTATCCCTGATCAAAAAATCTATCTCTATATTATTGTGGAAATCTTTTTTGTCTGTTTTCGAATAGAAAAACAGGCGGTGTTCAGATGCCACAAGCATCTGTGCCACGACATTTTCCAAAAACATCCCTTCATTGATCCCGACCCTGTCAAACATGATCGCCTTCAGGACTTCTTCCTCTACAGCCGTTCCTGTATCGCAAGCCTGTGTGATCAGAAGGCCTGTATCTCCCATGTAACATTTCATACAGGCCCGGTCTGTATTCAGATAGATCCCCACACTGGGCTCCGTAGACAGATAACAATGATTTACCACCTTTGACTCTTCCAGCCACATAAATGAATCTTCGTATTCTCTCATCCGCGCATGCTTCCCCAGAGAGGCCAGCCTAAATTTTTTCTCATGCTTTGTCAGCTGTTCCGGTATCTCATCAAATATTGCTCTCACCCTGCCCTCATAGCCTCTTGCAAATTTGGGGATATCTTCACGATATAACTGCAGGATCCGCTGCTTCACAGCGCTCACGGCTTCTAAATCTTTTGTCTCCACATATTTCACCAATGCCTGCGGCATCCCTCCGACGATCATATACTGCCGAAACAGATTCATTGCTTTTCGGTGTAAAGCCTCACCCATCATCTGTTTCTTGTCAAAGCACTCCCGGATATAGTCCGATAAAATCCCTTCCCCCATTGCCTCAAGAAATTCTTCAAAATCAAAGGGACATAAGGACATGCGTTCTTCCTCAGAGGGGATTACAATATTTTCAACATTTTGCCGGATGCTGATCAGTGAGCCGGTCTCAATATAGTCGTAGCGTCCGTCTGCCACAAGATATTTGATCAGCTGCCGCGCCGGAGGATACATCTGCACTTCATCGAAGATCACACAAGACTTTCTCCGTATCAGCTTAACGCCGTACAGCAGACTCAATTTCATAAAAAATGTGTCAAAGTCCGTCTTATCCGCTTCAAAAACATCCAGTACATTGTCCTTCAGATTGGCAAAGTCTATATATAGATAAGACTCATACTCTTTTCTTGCGAACTGCAGCGCCAAAAAGCTTTTGCCTACCCGCCTTGCCCCTTCGATCAGAATAGCGGTTTCTCCGTCTGATTTTTTTTTCCATTCCAGCAGTTTATGATATGCTTTCCTTTTTAGTTCCATATATTCCTCCCTGCTGATAGATTTTTCAGTTATTTTGTGCCAGTTCCTTACCTCTATTTTATCACATTTTCACGTATTCTCAAGATAACCTCTCCATATTTTCACGTTTTCTCAGGATTATTTTCTGCAATTTACACGTTTTCTCAGGATAATTCCATGGGAACTTATTTTTCCACTTGTTTTTCCCAACCCGGCAATATAAGATATGAATAAGGAGTTGTGTCAGTTTTTTCTACAACTCCTAAGGAACTGTGCATAAGTTATTTGTGCACAGTTCCTAACTACTCTGCAGAAAGGAAGTGTCTCCGCTATGATCTATGGGATCGGAACCGATATTTTAAAGATCAGCAGCATCGCCTCCGGCACAGCCGATTTAAGCGACCCGTTTGTACGAAAAACCTATACCCCGAAGGAGGTGGCCCTGATCACCTCCCGCCCCATTCCGCTGAACAGCTTTGCCACCAGGTTCTCCGGCAAGGAAGCGGTCTTTAAGGCTCTGAACATTTATGGAAATGACATCCGTCTCAATGAAATCGAGATCCTGGAAAATGAAAACGGCCAGCCCACAGTCACCCTTCACGGAAATGCCCTGCGGCTGGCGGAGCAAAAGGGAATCTCCCGGATCCTGATCTCCCTCTCCTATGACACGGATTACGCCGTGGCGTTTGCCGCGGCGCTGCTCGGGCAAGGATCAAATATGCAGCCGTGACGCAGAAATAGCGGACGGCAGCCATTTTATACCCACAGCGCGTATCTCCCGTTGGAAAAAAGAGTCACCTACTCCAGAGCAGCCTGGTCTCCTGCTTCACTAAGATTCCGTCCGCGCGGGCGCAAAATGTGGTCAGATAGGTTTCCTCGTCCGCGCGGTAACCGTACACCTCTCTGTCCACGATTTTTTCTCCTGTCAGCCCTTCTTTTTCCACTTCCGTCAGAATGTATTCCGCATCCTTCTCCACAGCCAGTTCCCCTGGTACTTCTTCCGGTTTCAAATCATCCTGCCTGATCACCCGATGCCCCGGATCCATCTGGTACACCCTGATCTGTACCGGCTCCGACATCACCACATACTCTATGGAAACGCTGCTTTTCTCTGCTTTTGTTTTTCCATTTTCAGTGACCGTTGTCTCTGCACTGAGCTCAGAAGAAAAACGCATCCCCTCCGCTGATTCCCCGCTTGTGGATACGCCATGCCCCTGTACCGCATAAATCCTTCCGTCTGCCGTCTGGTACACCGGATTGGCATAATAGGCACGGTTTCCATTCCTTTTCTGCAATACATAGACAGTCCCGCTGAGACTGCGCTCCTGGCTGTCATCCGCTTCGTTGAGCCTGATGTCCGTATCGCTGACCTCTTCCGTGCATACGTTTCCCCAACAGTTCTCACCATTTTCCATCGTCCACAGAGGGGTAAGCAGCTGGAAGCCATCCAGATTTCCAAAGAAGATCTCCCAGTCGCTGGGATCGGTTCCCCTGCTTTTATCAATCTCCGCGTACAGCCTTCCCTCATTTCCGGAAGCCGCTGCATCCTCCATGGTGAACAGATCCAAAAATTCCGTAGTGATAAACACCCCGATCAGCCGGTCACCGCCGCAATCTCCGCCGACATCCGGCACTGCCAGAGAGCAGCCACAGAGGAGCAGCATGGCAAACAGGCACAGACAGCTTCGAAACATCTTCTTTTTATTCCTCATCCCCATCCTCCTCCAGTTTTCCGTCAAATTTCAGGATATCGCCCACATCGCAGTTCAGAAAATAACAGATCCGGTTGATCGTGTGGAAGCGGACGCCCTTTGCCTTTCCGCTGCGAAGGACAGAAAGGTTGGCTTCCGTAATATTGACCAGCCTGCACAATTCCTTTGATGTCATTCCCCGGTCCTTCAGAACCTCTTCCAAACAAACTCTGATTCCCATAATTCCCGCCTTTATGTTTACGAACTGTGTGGACCTGCTTGTCTATTTCTCCGGCTGCACAGTTCCTTAGTACTGCGTTTCGTAAATGCTCGTTTGCTGTCATATGATCAGGTCATGCTCCCGCTTCAGCTTCTGATCCTCCTGCAGATACCGTGCAAACAGCAGCGCCGCCAGTACAAAAATAATGGAAATGACAGGCACATGGATCACAAGGTCTACCTGGGAAATCCTGGAACAAAGCAGAACCTGCAGCAGGTTGAAGCCCACATCCACAGCAGCCGTGATCCCCAGCGCCTTTGTACAGAACCCGGCCAGCCGGCTTGTCAGTTCCACGGACGCATCGCCGTATCGGTCCATTTTCAGGGCTGTCAGCATCCGTCCTGCCAGAAATACGATCCCCATATCAAACACATAAGGCAGGAGATCGACCAGATAGCCCAAGCCGAGAAACAGGTATGTCATTCCCGGACTTTGCGCGCCGGACATGAAGCCGGGCAGGGAAGGGCCGCTGTCCATGCTCCCCACATTTTGGATGGCTTTCAGGAGATTCCCCAGGCCCTGCCCGAAGATCAGATATACGAAAACCATATTCAGAAAAACAAGAAGCTTCTGGAGGACGCTGTACAGCATTTCCGGCTGTGCCCTCCGGCAGACGGACAGCACCCGGATCACCAGGTAGCCTGACAGAGCCGAGTAAAACATACAGCCCAGCATCCATTTTCCCGCCCCGGGAACCGGAGCCGGAAACAGGCCGGGATTGATCATATAATAGTGTACGACCAACAGCAGGATGCTCAGGCCATACAGTACATGGTCGATGCCAAGAAGCTTTCCCCTCTTTTTTAAGATCAGCCAGGCCAGGCAGGGGAGCAGGCTCAAACCTACATAGAGCAGGATTGCCGCCGCATTTCCAGGAGCTCCGGACAAGGACAGGGTGCGGAGCGCATAGCCCGTCTGCTCAAACGGAAAGGCCGCCAGGCTGGAAAATGCTATGGAAGCATTCACCTGTAGGAGGTTGAAAGCTACGCAGGCAGCCGCTTCTGCCGCCAGGATGCTGATCATTCCTTTTCGCTTCATATGCCCTCCTTTCGAACCCTTTCAGAAATAGATGAATTGCAAAAAATTATTGTTTTGCGATAATTGTATATCTTTATAATAGCATAGAATTATCGTTTGTCAATAATTTTTGGCATTCCAGAAAAACAAATTACCTTTATTCCGAGAGATCCTTTCCAAGTATGATGAGATGGAACCCTTTTTCATACGCGTTCGGCTGGATCCCGATCACCCGGAATCCCTGTTCCAGATACCATTTATAATCGATCCGTTCACACTCCAGGTTTGCAATTGCATCCGCAATGCTGTCGATTTTCTTTTCATGAATGTTGAATCCGATGGAACTGATCCCGCTGCGGAACGTCAGATATCCCTTACTCCTGGCATAACGCTCCGCTTCCCGGATCAGCTCCCCCAGCTTATGCTCCAGTTTAAATTCGCCGTTGTCGTCAAAGCCGCTGCATTCCAGCTCCAACGCGCGGTATCCGATCAGCTCCCGGCACAAGATCCATCCCTTAGGGGCATCCTCATCTTCCCCCAGATACCAGCCGACCGTATGGATCGTATCCTCCACACCGCTTAACTGGCTGAACGCCCCTTCATAATCCCACCAGTCCGGCTTGATCGTACACATGAGCCGTGCTACCTTCGGTATCGAATCTGATTTCATTTCGAATACTTTCATGATATTTTCTCCCTTCTTGCTGTCTGGCTTGTGCATTACTTAAAATCCAAAATCATTTGCAAATGCTACATCCATGATAACCCGATGCCAGAATGCAAATAGTCATTGACCTTCATAAACCGGATTGCTATAAGACGGTTAAACCATATAGAGGCCACTTCCTCGATCACATTGTGGTATGCATCTTTATACTTCGACTGTGACGCTTTTCGCCTGATTACGCTTACCAGTTCCCTGCGCTGTTTTATTTTTACTCCATGAATGGCATATATCGTAAAATTCCGCATCCTTCGCAGACTGGGACAGGGCATCCTTGAGGCCTTCCTCTGTGATGCCTAGCAACCCACTTATTAATGAACAAAAAGCGGCTGTGTTAGCAGACGCAAGAGTGCGTCAGCACGGTTTTTACGAATGGATAAGTGGGTTGGAAAATTCTTGATGGCTGTCTTATCCATACCAACACTCCTAAAATTCAATATTTACAATCGTGTCTGCGTCCAGTTCTGCATCACTATTCTCATTAAAATGCGACATCTTCCTCTGCATCCAACAATTTGCATAAAACTGAGATTTCGGATTGCAACTACACAGGTGGAGATTTTTTATTTTTCCAAGAATTACCCTGTGATGAGTGAACCCTATATGTAGAAATGCGTCCATCGGAAAATCCTAGTAATTTGAAACTTGCAAGTTCCAATAGTGTCAAAACATCCCTGAATCTTTGTAAAGTCATTTCCCTTTACTTTTGTCACGGACTCAATATCCTGCTGACCGGTTTCGATCACCCATGACAGCCGGTTAAAGTCGGTTTCCGGCATAATTTCAATCCACACTCCCACTCAGGGAGTGACGCAGTCCTGAAAGCCCAGCAGGTTCTATGGGCTATTTCAATCCACACTTCCACGCAGGGAGTGACTGCATCGCCTTGACTCTGCAATGGTTCGTGGTCTATTTCAATCCACACTCCCACGCAGGGAGTGACCCCCAGCCCAGGGAACTCCGTACATTCCGCTACATAATTTCAATCCGCACTCCCACGTAGGGAGTGACCTGACAGCTTCGCCAGCAATACTTCCAAACTCATAATTTCAATCCACACTCCCACGCAGGGAGTGACAAACCGTCCAGCCCCGCTACAGCTAAAAATGCATATTTCAATCCACACTCCCACGCAGGGAGTGACACATTTTATTCTGTCATGCAATCCAGTAGGGATTATTTCAATCCACACTCCCACGCAGGGAGTGACTTTACAGTTTCAAAAAGAAATACAGGGTTATCTTGATTTCAATCCACACTCCCACGCAGGGAGTGACGGCGTGATGATGGACAGGCGGTAGATGCAAGGGCATTTCAATCCACACTCCCACGCAGGGAGTGACCAGAGAAACAAAGACAAGAGAT
>CAYQBE010000163.1:0-10585 GCA_964415625.1 uncultured Clostridium sp. | reverse complement strand
TATACCCAAGGGCATCCCGTTATGGCCATTCGGCCGTTTCATAAGGTATACCCAAGGGCATCCCGTTATGGCCATCCGGCCGTTTCACAAGGTATGGAACGGCACATGGATCCGGCGCTCTGTATCATCCGGCATCTGCAATGCGGTGGCGGCGGAAAAAAGGCCGTCCGGGAATTTCAGCAGCAGCTCGCTTTTGTATTTGCGCGCTACCCTCCGGGCTGCTTTCAGGCCATAGCCATGGGCGGAGCTGTCCGCTTTGGTGGTGCGGCACAGGCCGCTTTCCTCGTCATAATCTACCGGGGCAAACCGGGTATTTTCCACTCCGATATACAGATGAACGCCCCGGATATGGAGATCGACCCGCAGCCATTTCCGTGCGCCCTCCGGAGCCTGGGCATTGGCGTCCAGTGCATTTTGCAGCAGGTTCATCAGCACTGTGCAAAGATCCGTATCCGGAAAAGGCAGCGTCTCCGGCACGTCAATCCGTCGTTCCGTCTCAATACCCAGCTTTTTTGCACGGGCCAGCATTGTGGTCAGCACGGCATTGATCGCCGGGTGGGAAGCGCAAGCCAGCGCAGGAATGGATGCCGCCTCGGTCATCAGTCCGCTCAGATAGGTGTCCAGCCGTTCTGTTTCACCCGTGCGGCAGAGGTTTTGCAGTATCAGATAATGATTTTTCACTTCATGCCGCAACTCCCCCAGGGCGGCGGCGCTCTCCTGTACGGTGGCAAGCTGCTCCCGTGTCAGGCTTTCCCGGGCGGACAGCACCTGAATCTCCGTTTCCTGTTCGGCCATGCGCCGGATATGGGCCGCCGCACTCTCTAAAAAGCACAGTATCAGCAGCAGAGTGTTCCAGTAAAACAACTCGGTATCCAGACAGAAAACCTTGATATCCACAAAGAACATGTGAAAAATCGGCGGCAGTTCTCCTGTCCGCACCGCTGAAACAGCACACAGCAGTACAGCTCCCGCGGCGCATGCGCCCAGCCAGGTCAGAATAAGGCGAAATACCGGATTGCCGTCCCGGTACTCCAGTACAGCACAGACAACCAGTGAGGCGATGGTGAAACAGAACGGGACTCCGGCGTGGACGGCAAGATTGGAAAAGAACGGGATCACCGTCTGAAATCCTGCGACTGCAAAGTAGATCAGAGAAGGCAGGATGGCAAAGGGCGCGAACACATTTCTCCATTTTTTCATACCCAGCACCAGATACAGCGGCGGGGCGGCGAACAGGAGCGCGCGGGACTGGCACAGCACCAGCCCATAGAGCGCAGGCGGCAGGGCTTGATAAGTCAGGTTTTGGAGATAGAAGTACGCCGTCTGGCCCAGAGCGGCAATGCTGAGCAGCAATATCGGCCAGGGGCGCATACCTTCCAGCCAGCTATACAGGAACAGGCTCAGTGTCAGGAGAAAGATTACACCGAAGCCGGCGGTGGGAAACGCGCGGAGGCAGGCATCGGCGTAAACCTGCTCAGCCATGATCCGGGTGTCCGTGAGATAGAGAGACGGGATGGCGTCCTCCTCCCCTTTTTCCATGGTGAGGGTGAGAGCGCTGCCGGTCCAGTCCGCAGGCAGCGATATATAGTAAGAGCCGCTGCCTGCCTGGATCCGTTGGAAGGGCGCGCCATCCAGAAGCAGCTCTGCCGACGTATACAGCTCTCTGACCTCCAGCGTAGGGCGCAATTCTCCCTCCCACGCCGGGAGCGTATATTCCAATGACAAAGGGCCGGTGTAGAGAACCAGGCCGTCCAGGTCCGGCGCTCCGCTTACGGTCTCCGGCATCAGCCGCACAGGCTCCCGCCGGGAAACGGTCTCCATCCCCAACAGCCACACCAGACCTGCCGCGCACAGCAGAAACAGGCCCATCGCCAAATACCGTACCCACTTCTTATCCATATGCATCTCCAGCTCCTCCTTAATTTATTTCCAATGAAATCTGCCGTGTGTATTTGTATTACTTCGGCGCAGCCACGAAGCGTCTGTATCATTTATTTTTCTGCAACTTCTAATAGCGTAGCCGGGATCATTGCCTGTGTCAAGAGACGGAAGATGCAAAGTAGGAAACAAATCGTGCAAAGCAGGAAAGCCTTCTTGTTTTATCAGATGATTTTGTGTATGTTATGGAATAGAAAGCTGCGGCGAAAACGAATTGAGAATGAGGCATACCCATTCTCAGTACCCGATGGAGGACTGTATGTTCTTCGCCGCATAAGGAGGAGCACTGTATGAAATGTAGAATTTTAAGGGACCGTGCAAAACAGCAAGCTTTTTTTGCCCGGTTCCTAAGCATGATCGCTGTCCTGATTGTGAGTCTGAGCCTTTGCTCTGTCCCGGCATCTGCGGCGGAACTGACCGGGGACGGACACGAGCAGACCGACCCGTCCGGCTTCCGCGGGCCGCAGGATGTGCCGGCCTTGCGGCCTGAGAGCACGGCGGCGGATGGCACGGCAGAGGATGGCGCGGAGAACGGGACTGCGCTTTATTCAGGGATGCAGAGGACAGCAGGAATCAGAGGTTACAATGGAGTTTCGGTGCTTGGGTTCACATTTACTGACAAAACGGTACCTACAACAGAGCAAATCGGAGGCGGGACCGTTACATGGGATCCGGACGCGGCGGAGCTGACGCTGGAAAATGTGAATATCTCGGATCCGTATGCTTATATCGGGATCATCGCCACCGATTCTACACAGACAGTCACACTGACCCTAAAAGGAACCAATGTGATCGATGCGTCCGGGTATACAGATATGGGAGTTTTGCTGGAAGCTAACTGTAACTTCAATATAAAAACGGAAAATGGCGCTGTCTTGAACCTCGTTACAGGTGACCAGCAAAATGCTATCTATAATTATGGAGGATCGATGACCATAGGCGGCAGCGGCACGATCGCAGTGCAGGCTGGCAGTTATCCGGCAATCTTTGGAGGGTCGGACGTCAGTATAGAAGAAGGGCGGCTTACCGTGGATTCCGCAGGGTACGGAATTTATTCCGAAAGCGGCGACATTCATATTTCTGGCGGGCAGCTTACCGTAAATTCCACAGCGGCCCCCGCAATTTATGCAATCGCTGGGAATGTCCAGATTAAAAATGCAGAGGTCCATGCCAGTGGATATTATGCGGCGATCTGCGGAACAGGGGCTGTGAATATCCAGGGGGGAAGCGTCACCGCAGAGGCTGAAAATGACACTGCGATTTTTTCTCCAGGGAATATCCAGATCAGCAGAAATGCGACCGTTGACGCGAAGGGATACGGAGCCGGATGCGCGGTTTATACACAGGGAAGGTTGAATATTTCTTCCTCCACGGTGATCGGCCATTCGGACGCAAATCATGTCATTGCCGCGGCTTCCGGCCCGATGGGGATTGAGAATGCCGATCTGACTCTTACATCCGACGCGGATGTTTCCGGCCTGTTTCTGATAGCCAGCCAGCCGCTTAGCATCACCGCCGACAGCAGCGTAAGAGTGACGACCGGAGGAAGCTCTATCGTCTCTAACGGGGATGTTTCTGTCACAGATTCCAGGCTGACCATAAAATCCGGCGGCAACGGGATCGTGGCGGCGGTAGAGGAAAGCGGCGGGGCGGGCACTCTTCTTATTTCAGGGACAACGCATATTGAATCCGAAAGCCAATACCCTCTCACCGGCTTTAAGGTGGAAATGACCGGCGGTTATGTAAAATCGGTTACATCCAGCGGCCCCGCGATTTCGGCCACGCGGGGGATCACCGTCAGCGGAGGTGAGATTTACGCCGAATCAACAGGAAGCAACACTGCCATGGAGCCTGCCGGATTATATTCACGCAAAGGAGAAATCCGTTTCACAGGGGAAAATACGAAAGTCCAGGCAGTATCGGGCTGCTATTGTGCGGTCTATAATAAAGAGGGCACGATCTACCTGAATGCTGATGTTCTGGCAAAAGCGGGGAAGGATCAACCGGCATTTAAGGCCAACGCTGTTACAAATGATACCACATCCGATCCGGCGCATAACATCGTCATCGGGGACCGGTTTTCCGCAATGGGCTATGTGCCCGTAACAACAAAATGGAAAAATGGAATATTGATTAACAATTATGGTAATTATGCGTACACGGTATTGGCCCCGGTCGGAACGGAAAACCTGCAGGATGATTATCTCGACGTTCCCAGTGAGATCCTGGTTACAGACTGTGAACATAAAAATACAGAACTCAGGAACGCAGCGGCTGCTGACTGCCAGAGGGAAGGCTACAGCGGGGATGTCTACTGCGGGGACTGCGGGATGCTGCTGAAAAAAGGGAATGCGACACCGACCGTGGATCATAACTGGCAGGAGAGCATTATCAGACAGCCGACCGCTTCAAAAGAAGGACTGCGGCGGTATACCTGCGTCAGCTGTAAGGCTTCCTATGAGGAAACCATTCCGAAGCTGCCGGCGGGGAGCCAGACTCCGGGATCAGGAGACACGGAAAAACCCGGAACCGGATTGGGAAATGCGGAAAAGCCTGGGACAGGAACAGAACCGGGAGATACAGACAAGCCTGGGACAGGCCTGGGAGGCGGCACAACGCAGGATAAAGGATCAGGTACAGGGATATCATCCAACGAAGGAGAGAATGGAGAGACAGAAGAAAACAGCGGCACGGGAAGCTCCGTATCAAAGAAAAACAGCAATGGCACTGCAGTGGTAAGTCCAAAAACAGGGGACAGTTTAAAATTGCTGATCGTTGCTGCGATCGACTTCTTATTGCTTCTGATCAGTATCGGAGTGCTCCTGATACGGAGAAATGGGAAGGAGAACGGGGCATCCGGTCATGTCTGACCTGAGCAGAAAATGTCCGCAGCCGTATCAAAGAATCATTTAAAGGAATTATCTGTGCCCATGATATCAAAAACTGTTGAATTGATTGCCGGTCGTGTGATATGCTATCTGGTGAAACCGAACATTCAATCTGGATGACGCGCGGCAATCAGATACAACTGGGCATGGAGGTGATCCGATGAAAAAAGCATTGCCGATCGGCATAGAAAATTTTGAGGACATGGTGAAGTCCGGCTATTATTATGTGGACAAGACATTGTTCATCAAAGAATTATTGGACCTGAAAGGAAAGGTGAATTTATTTACCCGTCCGAGAAGATTCGGGAAGACCTTAAACTTAAGCATGCTCCGGTATTTTTTTGAAGACACCGGGGATTTGGAAAAGAACCGTCAGAATCAGGAGCTTTTCCAGGGAATGAGGATCCTGGACGCCGGGGAGGCCTATACCGGCCAGATGGGAAAATACCCTGTGATAAACCTGACCCTGAAATCCGCGAAGCAGGAAAATTTTGAGGCTTCCTATTATGCACTGCAGGCAGAGATCGCAGCCGAGTTTGACAGGCACAGAGATATCATAGAGCAGGGAAGAGAATGGGTCACACCAAAGGAATATGAGCAATACCTTCAGATTGCGGACGAAGAGGCGGATGAAAAGCTGGTCCGGGGCGCAATAAAATTATTCAGCAGATGCATGTATAAGATTACAGGCCAAAAAACGGTGATCCTGATCGATGAATATGATGTGCCGCTGGAGAACGCGTATTTCAGAGGATTTTATGAAAAAATGGTGGATTTCATCCGCTCACTGTTTGAATCAGCGCTGAAAACAAATGATTATCTGCAGTTTGCTGTGATCACTGGGTGTCTGAGGGTCTCGAAGGAGAGCATCTTTACCGGGCTGAACCATTTACGGATCATATCTGTACTGGACCAGAGATACAGTGAGCATTTTGGTTTTACGGAAATAGAAGTATCGCAGATGATGTCTTACTATGGAGTGGAAAGCCGTTTTTCAACGATGAAAGAATGGTATGATGGATATCTGTTCGGGAATGCGGAGGTTTATAATCCATGGAGCGTTATCAATTTTATGTATGACCTGTTTGCGGATGTAAATGCATTTCCGCGTCCCTATTGGATCAATACCAGCTCCAATGATATTATCAGGGATCTGATTGTCCGTGCCGACCGGGAGACGAAAGGGCAGATCGAGAGGCTTCTGAGAGGCGGCACATTGGATATCCAGGTGCATGAAGAAGTGACCTATGGGGATATGCACAGCAACGGAGAAAACCTGTGGAATTTCCTTTATTTTACAGGATACCTGACGAAGGAAAGTGAATATTTCAAAGAAAAATATACATTTATAAAGGCACGTGTTCCCAATATCGAGGTCATGACGATTTATGAGAATACCATCACGAATTGGATGAAAGAACTTGTAAAGAAGGAAGATTTTCATGACCTGTATCGGGCTATGGAGGAGGGAAACGCAGAGCGGATGACGGAGATCCTGAACGGACAGCTTTTCCGTACTATCAGCTTTTATGACAGCGCTGAGAATTTTCCCACAGGGAAAGCGACCACTAAGAGTTCTAAAAGACAGAACTCAAGTGTCTGCTTTTATCATGGCTTTTTAACCGGCATTTTAAGCCAGAGCGAGAATTATCTGGTAAAATCCAACCGCGAATCGGGGAATGGACGTTCTGATATCATGGTCAGGAGCCCTTCCCTGCGGGGACGGTCATTTATTCTGGAAGTGAAGGTATCGGATTCGATCGATGATCTGGAAACGGACGCAGAGAAAGCGATACAGCAGATTTATGATAAAAAGTATATGGAAGAGTTAAGGGAAGAAGGCTATCGGAAGATAGACTGCTATGGGATATCGTTCTTTCGGAAGGACTGTGAGGTGCGGTTCGGCAGGAAGATCAGTTTATAGCCGCGAATACCCGAAGCGCCGATATAGTATTTAGCCAGGAGGGACAGCGATGGGGATTTATTTAAACCCGGATAATGAGGGATTTTCTACTTCTGTAAGGTCTGAAATTTATATAGATAAAACAGGTCTGATCGATCATATGAATCGGATTCTTGACACAGAGGATAAATTTGTCAGTGTCAGCCGACCCCGGCGTTTTGGAAAGTCAATGGCGGCAAAGATGCTTGTTGCGTATTATAGCTGCGGCTGTGATTCCCGTGAATTATTCCAAAACTTTGAAATCGCAGGAAAAGAGTCATTTTTACAGAATCTGAATCAATATGATGTGATCCGGCTGGACATGCAGCTGATTCGCAGTACGGCAATAAACGAGGGATGTCAGGAGCAGCAGCTTTTTTATCTGCAGGAAAAAGTGATTGAGGAGCTGAGGCTGGTTTATGGAGCTCTTCTGACGGGAAAAGAAAAATCCCTGGCCGGGGCTCTCCAGAAGCTCCATGCGTCAGGCGGTAAAAAATTTATTGTGATCATTGATGAATGGGACTGCATTTTCCGGGAAGAAAAAGAAAACCACAAATTACAGGAAGAATATATTACCTTCCTTCGGAGCCTTTTTAAAGGGGCGGCTGCGGAGGAATGTATTCATTTGGCATATATTACAGGTATTTTGCCTATCAAAAAGTATGGAACGGAATCGGCGCTGAACAATTTTGACGAATATACCATGATCAATCCAAAAGGGCTGACGGATTATGTAGGCTTTACAGAAGCGGAGGTAGAAGGTCTTTGCAGGAAGTATGAGATGGACTTTTCCGAGGCAAAGAATTGGTATGACGGATATTTTTTCAAGAGAAAAATCCATATTTATAATCCAAGATCTATCGTGCAGGCAATGATAAACGGAGAGTTTGAAAATTACTGGACACAGACAGAGACTTACGAGGGCTTGAAATCCTATATTGATCTGAATTTTGATGGATTGAAGGATTCAATCCTATATATGATCGGGAGCGGCCGTTGTGAAATTGACACAGGTGCGTTTCAGAATGATATGACTTCTTTCCGAAGCAAAGACGATATCCTTACGCTGCTGGTGCATCTGGGGTATCTGGCATATGACAAATATCAAAGGGAAGTGTATATTCCCAATGAAGAGATCCGGGAAGAATTCATCCGGGCTGTGAGAAACAGCAGATGGGAAAAAATTGTAAAGGTATTTTCTGATTCTAAAGAATTGCTGGAAGCAACATGGGCTTTGGATTCTGATAAAGTGGCTGAGAAAATTGACGAAGTTCATCTTTCATCCGTGTCAGTTTTTAATTATAATAATGAAAATGCATTGAGCTGTGTAATCGCATTAGGAACTGTCCAGAAATAACTTGTGACAAGGATGCCGTATAAATGTTCATCTGCAAAGAAGACAATCGCAGGCGTAGCGGGCTACGTCAAGATTGTCAGATGCCGCAGATGGACATTTATACAAGTCATTGTCATGAGTTATTTCTGAACAGTTCCTTAGCATATATCAGCGCAAGGGCAGATTATATGTTGATACGTGAACTTCCATCTGGAAAAGGCTTTGCAGATATTGTGTTTTTGCCCCATTCTTATTCTGATAAGCCGGCAATGATAGTTGAATTAAAATGGAATAAACATGCGGAAGGGGCAATTGCGCAGATAAAAGATAAAAAATATGTCAAGGCCTTGGAAGGATATACCGGCGACCTGTTATTAGTCGGTATCAATTACCAGAAAAAGTCCAAAAAGCATGATTGCATTATAGAAAAAATCTGAGTAAATGGAAGAAAAGATGGAGGATTGAGATGTACAAAGCAAGAGAAGAACGATACGAACGCATGAAATATGTAAGATGCGGCAGAAGCGGAGTCCTGCTTCCCAGGATCGCGCTGGGATTCTGGCACAATTTTGGTTCCGTTGACAATTTTGAAAATCAGAGGGCCATGGTGCATCAGGCTTTTGACCTGGGGATCACTCATTTTGACCTGGCAAATAATTACGGGCCGGTTTATGGTTCGGCGGAGGAAAATTTCGGCAGGATCATGGATCTGGATATGCGGCCTTACCGGGATGAAATGCTGATTTCCACGAAGGCGGGGCATGATATGTGGAAAGGGCCTTACGGCGACGGCGGAAGCAGAAAATATCTGATGGCAAGCCTGGATCAGAGCCTTCAAAGGATGCGGCTCGACTATGTGGATATTTTTTATCATCACAGGCCGGATCCGGAAACGCCTCTCGAGGAAACGATGGAGGCATTGTCAGATATTGTGCGCCAGGGAAAAGCCCTGTATGTGGGAATTTCCAAATACAGCGCCGAGCAGACGAAAAAAGCGGCTGAGATCCTTGCCCGGAACCACACCCCTCTTCTGATCCATCAGTTCCGCTACAATATGCTGGATCGGAGATACGAGACCGAAGGACTGAAGGATACGCTGAAAGAACTGGGAGTCGGCAGCATTTCCTTTTCACCCCTGGCACAGGGGATTTTGACAGACCGCTATCTGCATGGGATTCCAGAAGGAAGCAGGGCTGCGAGAAATCATTTCCTCAAGGAAAAGGATATCGGGGCCGCGCTGGTGGAAAAGGTAAAGCGGCTGAACCAGCTGGCGGGCGAGAGAGGGCAGACCCTTGCGGAGATGGCGCTTTGCTGGAACCTTCGCGGAGATCACCTGAACACCGTCCTGATCGGCGCAAGCAGGCCGGAGCAGATTGAAAATAACGTGAAGATTCTTACAGGGACGGATTTTTCGGAGGAAGAGCTGAAAAGGATCGATGAGATCCTTGCATTTTTTTGATAGGTTATACCTTATGAAACGGCCGGATGGCCATAATGGGATGCCCTTGGGTATACCTTATGAAACGGCCGCAAAAAAACCACCCTTCCCGGAAAATTTCCGCAGAAGGGCGGTTTTTATTGCATAAATGCAACGAATTGTTTTGCAATTTCCTTTTGATAGGTACGGCTGACCGGAAGCTCTGTCCCGGAATCCATCAGCAGTCCATGGCTGGTCCGCTTGTGGACGTGTTTCAGATTGACAGCGATGCTGTTGTGGCAGCGGCAAAAATACCCCCCCCCCGCACAGGCGTAAAAGCAGATCCCGAAAATTTTGGTTAACATATATGGTTTCCTCCGGAAGATGGACTGCGGACTTATGGCTGGTCGCCTCCGCATAGAGAATATCCCGGGTCTCTACCATGCGCCAGCCGCCGTTAACAGGAAGCATGATCTGTTCCGGGCGGTAGTTTTTCCGAATATCCCAATCGATCGCCTCCGCCAGCTTTTTTTCGTCCACCGGCTTCAGGAGATAGTCCAGCGGACGGGTGGCAAAGGAATGGGGCATATATTCCTCATAGGAGGTTATGTAGATAATGGAGCATTCCACATTCAGTTCCCGCAGACGAGCGGCCAGTTCCACGCCGTTTTCCCGTGCCAGCACAATATCCAGCAGAAGCAGCCGGAAGGCCGCAGGCTCTTTCTGCAGAGACGTAAGCAGCGGTTCCGGCGCGGAAAAGCTGGTAATGGAAAAATCAATATCCCGCCGGAAACGGCGTGCCTCCAGAATGCGGCAGAGTATTGCCTCATTTTCCTGAGCTGTCAATGGTTCGTCCTCGCATATCGCAATACGGTACATGGGACAGTTACCTCCCTGTGTTAGTGTGTTGTCTCGGAAACTCAAACCCCTTGAATTTCTTCATTTTCTTTAACCCATCCCTCTGCACTTTCACCCCCTGCTTTTGTAACATCTCGTCGTTTTTCTGCTAAAAAAATGATATTTTTTTCATTTTCCTCTTGACAAACCGGCTGAAATGTGCGGCC
>CAYQBE010000162.1:0-10589 GCA_964415625.1 uncultured Clostridium sp. | reverse complement strand
CCAGCGCCTCATTGGTCACCTCCGGCATCTTCCCGTTAAACGCGCCGAAAATAATCCCCACAATGATCATACCAGCCCAAAGATAATTCATAGACTCTCCCTCTTTCTTTATTCACACGTTCATTCCTCACACTTCCCCATATATTTTTCCACCAGCTCAAACGGCGCCGGCCCTGTCATCAGCACATCCTTATGAAATTCCTTCTGTGAAAATTCCGTTCCCTTCTCCGCCGCATATTCCTTTTTCAACTCCAAAAATTCCACATACCCGATATAATATTTCGCATAATTTCCCGGAGAACCGAGCACCAGGTCATAGATGCGGTTCACGGTATTCACATCCTGGATCCCATAATTGGAGAAAAACGCCAGCGCATCCACACGGCTCCACCCCTCATAATGGATCCCGATATCCGCCAAAGTATAGAGCCCGAGGATGATAGAACTGTTTTTCTGCAAAATGGTTGCCTGCTCCTTCGTGATCGGCGCCAGATAATAGCTGCACATCTCCGCATAGGTCGCCCATCCCTCCACATAGCCGCCGGTATTGAACATACTGCGCACCGGATCCGGATCCGTCCCCGCATAATACACATTCTGATACAAATGTCCCGGAAATCCTTCATGCGCCAGCGTCGTAAACAGCGTCAGCGGATTTCCCATATGCGCCTGGTTGACATAGATCACATTTTCCTCATAGCTGTCGATCGCCGGGATCATATAAAATGCGGGGCTCAAATTACCCTGCAGCGCCTCCGGCACATACTTCACGCTGACCGTGGTATCCGGTGCCGTGGGAAATGTCTTCGCAATCTCTTTTTTCAGTCCATTCAAAATGCTGATCGGATTCGCCGTGTCCATAGCCGCCGCCTCATGCGCCTCCTCCGGATTCCCGATCAAAGCCGCCGCTTCCTGGGATACCTTCCCTTCCGCCGTATAATTCTCCTGCTGCACATTTCCATCCTGCACCGTACTTTCTCCCTGCTGTACATTTCCATCCTCCGCATTGCTGTCCTGCTGCACGTTTCCTCCCTGCTGTACATTTCTCTCCTGCTTCGCGTTTCCTCCCTGTGCCGCACTCTCATTCTGCTGTACATTTCCTCCCTGCACTACACTTTCCTCCTGCTGCACTTTCCCCTCCTTAGTATCGCTCCCCTTCCGCACCACATGTTTCATCCTGTCTTCTTCCGTAATTCCCAGCACCCGCTCCATGGCCTCCAGATCCTCCACGATCTGCCGCTTCGTCAGGTCCTTCATCTCCGACACCGACCGCTCCGACCCGGTAGACACCTTCACGACCTGCTCATAATATTCCTTCCCTTCTGGAAAATAACACAGCCCCTGGTCATTGACCCCCGTCCCCATCAGCGACTGCACCGCCGCACTGAGTTTCGAGTACGCCGGAAGCACATAGCTGGTGAGCATCAGCGCATTTCTTTGGATATAGATACTCTTCTCCTTTTCACTCAGCCCCCTCACCTGCCCGATCCGGTCCACAAACGTGGTGATCAGATAATTACTCTCCCCCATATTCATAAACACTGTACACTGCTCGATCACCTGCATTGCCGCAGCATCCGACATAAACAGCCCCGCATCCGACTTCGCCTGTTCAAATGCGATCAAAGACTGAAAATACTCCGGCGTCATTTTCATCAGCTCCAGATAAATATCCACATCCTCCCGGTCATAAAACTGATATTCCGACAGAAGAACCGGAAGCTGCGTATGGATCCCGCTGACCAGCCCCAAAGGCTCCTCATACAGCGTAAACTCCGCATTCTCCTTCAGCCGGTCCATATAATAATCCAGCACGTCAAACGTAAGCCGGTTTGTAACCGACAATTGTTCCGGATCAAATCCCTCCATCGCGCGCCGGATGTTTTCCACGGAAGCCAGCGTCATATTCCCGTCCGTTTCAAATGTCCCAAACGTCACCGGTGCTTCCTGGATCCCAAATTCCTCCGGATCCCGCAGGGTATAATGAAGGCTGACCGTATTGGACGCCGTTTCCTGGCAGAACAGCTCATTCGTAAATTTTTCAAATGCCAGGTTTGTTTCCTCCGGTGTCTGCTTCTGACACCCCGGCAAAAAAAAGGAGATCAAAATTCCGATCAAAACAACAAAAGCAAGACGGGCTGTTTTTCTCCCCGCTATGTATTTCTGAAATATCGACATAGACACTCCAAAATATTTCTTTAGTTCATATCTATGCCTGCAAAAAAATGATTATTCTGTTGAGACAAACTGTATTTTGAGAATCATAACAATCACAGTGATCAGCCTGCACAATCCTACAGTTCCTGAATCCCGATATCTCTGATTGCTATTGGACGGCATATCCTTAAAACTCAGACAGGAGGTTCTAAACATCCCCTTCCCCCTCATAAAAATTAGAGAACATCTTTCGAAAAAATGAGGTTTCCCATGCAGCTATTCCTCTACATATCCGATTTTATCGTCCCCTTCCTGATCCTTACCATCGTTGCCTACGGCATCCTGCAGGAAGTCAGCGTATACGACAATTTTATCATCGGCGCGCGAAATGGTTTTCTCACCGTCATCAAGATCATGCCCACCCTAATCGGCCTGATGGTAGCCGTGGGGATCCTGCGCGCCTCCGGATTTCTCGACTTTATCTCCCGGATCATCGGCCATTTCACCGCCCGCATCGGATTTCCCGGCGAGCTGGTGCCCCTTTCCATTGTAAAAATGTTCTCCTCCTCCGCAGCCACCGGCCTGCTCCTGGACATTTACAAGGACTCCGGCACAGATTCCCTGTGCGGGCGGATCGCCTCCATCTCCATGTCCTGCACCGAGACCATTTTCTATACCATGAGCGTTTACTTCATGACCGCAAAAGTCACAAAAACCCGCTACACCCTGCCCGGCGCTCTGATCGCCACTCTGGCCGGACTTGCCGCAAGCGTATTCCTGGCAATGCAGTACGCCTGAAACCACAGCTTTATCGGCCGGAAGCCTTGCTGCAAAGCATCTGACCAGTAACGTAAAAGGGTGGTTTCAGGCATACTGCCGGAATCCTTCTTGTCTAACCCCATTTAGTATGATAAAATGAATTTAACAAACTAAGCACGGCATCCGGACGGCTGATTCCGGCGATTTCCGCCGCCCGGCACTACATTTGATAAGACATTCCTCGAAAAACAAAAGGAGGACTCCCCTATGTCCAGCATTACATTAAAAAACCTCAACAAGACCTATCCGAACGGATTTCTTTCCGTAAAAAATGTTTCTTTATTTATAGAAGACGGCGAATTTATCACATTCCACGGCCCCAGCGGCTGCGGCAAATCCACGATCCTGCGCATGATCGGCGGCCTGGAGGAGATTACCTCCGGCGAGATCTATCTCGGAGATGTCCTTTTGAACGAGGTACTGCCCCGTGACCGCCGCCTTGCCATGGCCTTTCAGAACTACGCGCTTTACCCTGGACTCAATGTATACGAAAATATCAGCCTGGGGCTGACCCTGCGGGATTATCCGAAAAATATCATCGACACCCGAGTCAATTCCGCCGTAGAATTTTTAAAAATCTCACATATTTTAAATAAAAAAATCCGCTCCATCACCGAAGCGGAAAAACAAAAAACTGCCCTTGCCCGGGCCATCGTATGCCATCCCAAAGTCTTTCTTGTGGATGAAGATTTTTCCCGTGGAAATCCCCGCCGTCGCGCGGAAATGCTCCGGGACGTCCTGCGCATCAACCAGGAACTGAAGATCACCACACTCTACATCACCAACGATTACCAGGAGGCTGTGAATCTTAAGAAAAAAATCGTTTTTATGAAAGACGGGGAAATTATTCCGGAAGAAGAATATCTAAACTAAGGAGCTGTCCTTCAACCCTATCCACGGCAGGACTGTATTTTTTGCAGAACTGCCTGCAGCTTTTCGCCTTCGTATGGATCTCAGCCTTTGCCTCCACAGTGAACCATGCAAAATTAACTTGCCTTTTTACGCACTTCCTTCCCCTTGAACCAAAGCATTATAAATCTCCCGCTTCGGCACTCCCCGATCCTTCGCCGCCTGTTTCATCGCCTCTTTCCGATCCATCCCCTGATCCAGGTACATCTGGATATGCTCCTCGATGCCCATCCCCTCCCAGCGGGATCTCTTTTCTTCGTCAACCTCTTCCCGGCTTTTCCCGGCCACCACAAGCACACATTCCCCTTTCGGTTCATTTGCCTCATAATAAGCCGCCGCCTCGCCCAGCGTCGTAAGAAATGCCGTCTCATGCCGTTTTGTCAGCTCCCGGCACACTGTCGCCGGCCGCGTTTCCCCCAGGTGCTCCCCGAGCAGCCTCAGCGTCTTCACCAGCCGATGGGGCGCCTCATACAGGATCATTGTCCGCGTCTCCCGCTCCAATTCCTCCAGAACCTGCAGCCGTTCCTTCTTATCATTGGGCAAAAATGCCTCAAATGCAAATCTTCTCGTCTCCCGCCCGGAAATGGTCAGCGCCGTGATACATGCAGCCGGTCCCGGAAGCGAAGTCACAGGAATCCCCGACTCATAACACATTTTCACCAGCTCTTCCCCCGGATCCGAGATTCCCGGCGTCCCCGCGTCCGTCACCAGCGCGATATTCTCGCCGCCCAGGAGCCGTTCCACCAGCTTCCTGCCCTTCTCGAATTTGTTATATTCATGGTAACTGGTCATCGGCGTCTGTATTTCAAAATGATTCAAAAGCTTGATGCTGTTGCGGGTATCCTCCGCCGCGATCAGATCCACTTCCTTCAAAGTCCGCACGACCCGGAAAGTGATGTCCTCCAGATTCCCGATAGGAGTCGCACATAGATATAATGTACCTGCCATAATCACACCTCCTAAGGAACTGTCAAGATTTATCCTACGTCATCTGCAAAGTTAATTCTTTGACAGTTCCTAAGCATCAATATAAAATCACCGGCGGTTCGATCGTCACCCTCGATTTTCCGCCCTTCATCCCTTCGATCAGCACCATCGTAGGCTCTTTATCCACATAGGGATGCACAAACTGGATCCGCTTCGGTTCGATCTTATACCGGCACATCATATTCAATATTTCCACCAGACGGAAGGGCTTATGTATCATATAAAATCTGCCCTTGCTCTCCGGCAGAATCCTGGCACTCTCCCGCAGAATATCCTCCAGCGTGCAGAGCACCTCATGCCGCGCGATCGTCCTAGCATCCGACAGATTTTCCAGACCATGCTGTCCCCGCATATACGGAGGATTCGTCGTGATCACGTCAAAAGAGGCCGTTTTGAAAATCTCCGCCGCCTCTTTGATATCTCCTGTCACAATATCGACTTTTTCCGAAATTCCATTATACTGCACACTGCGCCTCGCCATATCCGCGCTTTCCTCCTGGATCTCCAACCCGGTAAAATGCGCCCCCTTCGTCTTGGCTTCAAGCAAAATGGGGATCACCCCGGTTCCCGTTCCCAGATCCAGCACACGCTCCCCCGGCTTCACCTTCACAAAATCCGTCAAAAACACCGCGTCCACGCCAAAACAAAACCGCTCCGGATCCTGGATGATCATATATCCGCTGAGCTGCAGATCATCCAGCCGCTCCCCGGGCTTCAAAACCGTATCATTCATTTCCTCTTTGCTTCCTCCTACCCGGCACTGCCTGCATCAGCATCATCCATCATTCCTCTTCGCTTCCTCCTGCCCGGCGCTGCCCGCGTCAGCATCATCCATCATTCCTTTTCCGCTTCCTCCTGCCCGGCGCTGCCCGCGTCAGCATCATCCATCATTCCTTTTCCGCTTCCTCCTGCCCGGCGCTGCCCGCGTCAGCATGCATCCGTCATCCCTTTTCCAGTTCCCCGAGCTCCTTCAATTCTTCCTTGGATACCTTCTGCTTTTTACGCCTTGGTTTAAAACGAAGGTCGTCCACGTGATATTCCCGAATCTCCTTCTCATCATTTTCCAGATTCACGATCACCTTTACCAGCTTACGCAGGACACTCAGAGAATGCACGGTTCCTTTCAGCCCGTCCGAAGTTGTCACACTATCTCCCACAGACGGAAGATGACGGTTCAATTCCTCATAAATCTCCTGTTCATTCGTCAGACAGCACATCAGCCTGCCGCATACCCCCGAAATCTTTGTCGGATTCAGGGACAGGTTCTGTTCCTTTGCCATCCGGATCGACACTGCCGAAAATTCCGACAGATACGTGCTGCAGCACAAGGACCTTCCGCAGATCCCGATACCGCCCCGGATCTTCGTCTCATCCCGCACTCCGATCTGCCTCAGCTCGATCCGGGTCCGGAACACGGAAGCCAGATCCTTCACCAGATCCCGGAAATCAATCCGTCCATCCGCAGTAAAATAAAACAAAACCTTATTATTGTCAAATGTATATTCCGCATCGATCAGCTTCATTTCCAGACCATGCTTCTGGATCTTTTCCTGGCAGATCTGAAATGCTTCTCTTTCCCTCTCTTTATTCTTCTCCACAGTCCGCCTGTCCTGGTCTGTCGCAAGCCGGATCACGGACTTCAAAGGCTGTACCACCTCTTCATCCTTGACATCCTTGGGACCGGTAACTACCCATCCATACTCCACACCCCGGGCAGTCTCAACAATCACATGGCTTCCCTGCTCAATCTGAAACTTTCCCGGCGAAAAGAAATAAACCTTCCCCGCCTTCCGGAAGCGCACGCCAATCACCTTTGTCATACTTTCTATTCTCCTTAAAATGTATAGTCTATTATTATTGTATCAGAACAGCAGGCCACAGACCCGTCTGCTATTCTCAATCTAATTTTCCTTAATTGTTAACAGCAGAAGTTCTATGGTAAGTTCAAAGTTTACATTTGCTTTCAGACGTCCCTTTGCCGTCTCAAGCGCATTCAGGATGATCCCGATTCCCTCATATGAACTCTTTTTCGCCCGCTCCTTGATATATTTGAGCTGGTCGGAAAAAACGACCCTGTCCACACTTAGCGTTGCCTTATAGATCAGCACATCCCGATACCAGATCGCGATCATATCAAAATAATCATTGATATCCAGCTTAAATTCTGAACACTTTTTCACAGCCTCGATCAGCTCCGCCGTCTCCATCTCATTGATGTCACGCAGCAAATGCACGATCTCCTCTTTGATCTCATTAAAATGCTCGGAGCTTGCAAGAGAGATTGCCTTTCCCATATTTCCCTGCGCAAACGCCGCGCAGATTTCCGCCTTATAATCCGGAATCTCCATCTGCTCCATCAGATATTTTTTGATCAGCTGATCCTTGATATTGCGGAGCTTTAAGATCACACATCTAGAACGGATCGTAGGAAGCAGTATCTCCGCATTTTCCGTCAAAAGGATAATGACCGCGTATTCCGGCGGCTCCTCGATTGTTTTCAAAAGCGCGTTCTGCGCCTGAACACTCATCTTATCCGCATGCGGAACAATGTAGATCTTATACTTGCTGGAATACGGCCGGATCACGATATCATTGTTCAGCTGTGTCCGGATTTCTTCCACACTGATCGTATTCGGCTTTTCATGTCTGATAAAAATGATATCCGGCTGGTTGCCGCTCATTGCCTGTCTGCAGGAACGGCATCTCCCGCAGGCTTCCCCGTCAGGATCCCGATCCTCACACTGCAGATCCATTGCAAAAAAATCCGCCAGAAGCCGTTTTCCAGATCCCTTCTCTCCATTCAGAATATACGCATGAGAAACCTGATCTGAAGCCGAAACATTTTCTATATACTGGATGATATTCTTATGTCCAACAATTTCCTTAAACCCACTCATCTTATCACCTGCTGTCTTTTTATCTTTTCATGTAAAACTGCTGACAATTTTATTTCATTCCTTTTTGTTTGCTCTATCAGTATAACATATAATTCTTTATTAACATACTTTTTTATAAATTTTCTCCCAAAAAAATAGTGGAAATCATTTTTTTGTTCACATTTGCTTCTTACTAAAATCACAAATTTCTTTTATATACTGAAAGATTTCTCCGATACACTCATCAAAATTCACATTTTGGAACCGCCTCTTAATTCCCGCCGTTTCCAGATTCTTTTCCGAAAAATCCTCCGAATCCGCCAGAAACCGTCTGCACAGCTCCGCATATTTCGGATCAGACTGCAGGCATTCCCGCTCCACCGCGCGTAAGAGCCGCAGTCCGTCTTCCACCTCCACATAGATCGGAACCACATTTTCCACACCAAAATAAGCCGTCATCGCCGCATAAGATTCCAGAGTCCCAATCGCAAGATAATAAAATTCCTCCAGGTCGATCTGCCCGTCATCCGCGGTAAAATACTTCCAGATCCCGCATTTTGTATCATAAGACCGCAGCTCGATCACCCGCTTTTTCTCCTGCATCCCCCGCAGAAATTCCTCATTTACAAAATGATATTCCACCCCTTCGGTCTCATTTTTCCGGATCGGTCTGGTCGTATACAGCACAATCTCACGCAATTGGGGCATTCTTTTTTTCAGCTCCCTAAAAATAGAATCCTTCCCCGAAGCACTTTTCCCCATAATATAGTAAATTTTTCCCATTCTCGCTTTTCCTTAATCCGTATCAATTATATATCTTTGTGTTTCTAATAAAACGATCCTATGCAAGTTATTGATCAACCAGTTTTATCTGCATCCTCCCATGGCAGATATACATTGATATATCCATCCTTTTTTAAGCCATTGATTTCAAACCCCATATCATGATATTTCCGGATCAGCATCATAACCTCCTCCGAAATCCTTTCACCGGGAACGATCAAAGGAATCCCTGGCGGATATAAATATGCGTATTCCATCGAAATATATCCGGCGCAGGATTCCCAAGGCAGCACGCGGATTTTTTCTTTATTTTCTTTGGCGATATACTCCATTCCCGCACTTGTAAAAACCTGCTCTAACCTAGGCAGTCCGACAGATTTCTGTCTCACATGCTCTATCGCCCCATTTTCAGTACAGTCCTCTTCCCATTTTATTCCCATAAATGGCTGATCTGGATTTTTTATTCCCATACTGATATAAAATGAATGATCTTCTTTATCTAAATTACTGTCAATCTCGTTCAATGCCTGAACAAGCCTCTGAAAGCCTTCTTTCGTATCCCCCACCGAAGTCATTGCCAATACGTAAGAACCTGCAGCCATCTCCATCTGCAAATGATATTGATCCAAAAGCAGCCTGTATAATTCCCTGCCAGAATATTTTGTTCCACTGACAGATATTACAATTTTAGAACGATCAAAATGCTCTGTCTCTATAATCTGCAAATGCTTCATTTTTTTCAGTTGTTTCCTTGTTTCTTTCAACATTTCAACATACTGTTCAAACAAAATATCCTTTTTCTCACTGCACAGCCAGTCAACACAAGCATCGATTCCCGCCATCAACACATAAGAAGGACTGCTTGTCTGAAGAATATGCAGATATTTTTTAATATTTTCCCTGTCCGCCAGCTTCCCATTCATATGGATTAGTGCCGTTTGTGTCAGAGATGGCAGGGTTTTGTGAATACTGTGAATAACTACATCGGCCCCTTTGGTATTTGCATTTTCCGGAAAATACGGATGAAATCCAAAATGCGCTCCATGTGCTTCATCCACGATCAAAGGGATTCCATAAGAGTGTACGATCTCTGCAATTTTTTTCACATCTGAAACTACTCCGTCATAGGTAGGAGATGTGATCACCACTGCACGGATCCTTTTTCTTTCAATCATTGATGTAGCCTGATGCCCCCATACGGCCCCGTTATTCATCGTGGAGATTTGATAACCCGATCCTGTTCCGTCATATCCGGAACCAAGTCTGTCCCTTTCCAAAATATCCTGTATCTCTTCCGGCCTGATCTCCCCATTCAATTTCAGATGAAATCCTTCCATCCTGCGAGAATATGAGTTATGAGATTCCTCTTGGGTATATATGTCCAAAGGAGAACTGTCTGTCCCAATAGTACATAAGTCGCAGGATTTTTTTTGAGTACAAAGCGATGGATAAACATATTCCGGTTGCAATTCATTCATATACACCGCATGATATACTGATTTATGACAATTTCTGGCTATAAGGATTCGATCTCCCCGATTTGTGCCGCCCAGGATCGCACTTAATATCCCGACAGTACTCCCATTTATCAAAAAACAAGTCTCTTCCCCATGAAAAACTTTTGCCGCCCGTTCCTGAGCCCGCTTCAGCATCCCTTTTGCATGGTGCAGATCATCAAATCCCTCTATTTCCGTAATATCAATCTCATAGGGAACCCCAGCGCCTGTTACATTTTTATTCCTCTTATGCCCCGGCATATGAAATCCATAATGATCCGAATGTGAATACTCTTCTAATTCTTCATACAGGTTATTCACATTTTTTTCGATGTTTTCCATTCCTATTCCTTCCTATATCTGTCTGCATCATATCATTTTGTTTGTAAAAAGTAAATGCATCTAACCGCACAGCTGGAATTTATTTATAAAACAAAGTTCATCCATCATGTATATTTTACAAGATATAAAAAAAACACCGAAAAATCGGTATTTTAAACAATAAAAAGTGCCCAGAACCGGAATCGAACCAGTGACACGAGGATTTTCAGTCCTCTGCTCT
>CAYQBE010000161.1:0-10610 GCA_964415625.1 uncultured Clostridium sp. | reverse complement strand
AGATTTCTGTCAGGACATTGATCCTTGAAATGCATCGCCTGAAAGCGGAGGGGAAGCTTGTGGGAAAGGATGAAGCGGAAGAATATCAGGACTTCCTTGACAGATATTTGAGTGATGTATCGTATATCCATGAGCTCTGCGAACAATATCCGGTTTTATTCCGCATGCTGAGGGAACAGGCGGAACAATGCGCGGATTACTTCTGCGAGATCATAAGCCATTTGGAAAGAGATAAGCAGAAGATAGAAGAACAGTTTCCCGGCAGCACTCCGATCTCTGAGCTTAGCGGAATCCGCTGTATGTACGGAGACACACATAATCACGGAAAAAGCGTCGCGTGCGTATGCCTGAATGAAACGCTGGAATTGATCTACAAGCCCCGTTCATTGGAAAACGAGCTTCATTTTCAAAGGCTTCTGAAAAAGATAAGCTCAGAATGTGCCCTTTGGGATGAAAAAATGGGGATCAAAATCATCAGCCGTCCGGATTACGGCTGGGAGGAGAAGATCTGTTTTCAGGAATGCACGTCGGAAGATGAGGTAAAGAGATTCTATCAAAGGGCAGGGATTCTGATTTGCCTGACCTATTTTTTCGGCACTAGTGACCTGCATTGTGAAAATATGATCGCAAGGGGAGAGTATCCGGTTTTGATTGACCTGGAAACCTTGATCCCCCTGCAGAGTCAAAGCATAACCCGCAACGAGGTTTTCGATTCCGTCCTGAAATCTGGAATCCTTCCGACCTACCTTCCGGGCAGCGCAAAGGCCGGAAATGAGGTCGGCGCGCTGAGCGGCGAGGGCGGAAGAAAAAGCAGGCTGCAGATCCCGGTCATCCGGGACGCCTATACCTCCAAAATGCGGATTGAGTATCGGCATGGAATCATGAATCCTACCCAGAACAAGATAAAATATAAAGGCTGTTCTGTAGAAGCCGCAGAATATAAAAATGATCTGATCCGTGGTTTCCAAAAAGCATACCACTATGTAAAAAGCAACCCGGATTTTCAGGAGGAAATGCTGCGGCAGGCGGCAACCTGTGAGAGCCGCCAGGTGGTTTCGGACACGATGAAATATGCCGCGCTTCTGAACAGCTCCTACTATCCGGATCTGATGAAAGACGGCGGGGACCGGGAGATCTTTGTGCGCACCATCGGAATTGTCGGAAAGACCCGTGACCAGCGGCTGGTCGAATCCGAAGCGGAATCTATGCTCCGGGGGGACATTCCCTATTTTTATAATAAGGGAAAGGATCTGCTGAGTGAACAGCAGATCTGTATTCCGGACTATTTTATCGATGCGCCCGAACAGACGGTTCGAAACAGACTTTCTAAAATCGGCCGGAGGGATGAAAAATTACAGGTGCGGCTGATCAATTTGTCGCTTACGATTGCGGGAAAGCTGGGGAAAGAGAGGATGGATTTCGAACGAAAAAAGAGCGGGCTTCATAAAGCGGATCAAGAAAAGAACGTGTCAGCCGACAGACTGTTTTCCATCTGTGAAAAACTGGCGGGACTGATCTTGGAGAATGTTTATGAAGATGAAGAAGGGAAGCTGCAGGTTTTGAGCATCGATCTGTCGGAACAATGCCGGAGTAAAATCCGCAGGGTTACCAATTATTTTTATGAAGGGATCGCGGGGATTGTTGTGTATTTATATGCACTGGAAAAGGCGGGGAAGCAGAGGCGGGAGACACAAGGGCAGGCGGAGCTTCGGCTTGAGAAAAAGATTGCGGACAGGCTTTATATACAGCTAAAAGAATATACGGAAACTCTGGATATTTCAGAAAATATGTCGGCGGATGCGCCGGAAAATGCAGGAAGAACCGGGATGTTTGACGGGGAATTTTCTATCGTATACGCATATTTACTGCTGTACGAAATCGACAAAAAAGAGGAATATCTGCATTTGGCGGAATTGCACGCAAAGAAATCACGGGTGCTGCTCCGGGAAGATAAAAGCTATGACTTGCTTGGAGGAAATGCGGGGGCAATCCTCATTTTGCTGAAGTTATATGGCAGCACCGGAGACAGGGAATATTTGCAGGCGGCAAAAGAAGCGGGAGATATATTGTGCAGCCGTGCGGAACAAATGACATGCGGAACAGGCTGGCAGGGAGCGGAGAAGACGCCGCTGTGCGGTATGGCCCATGGAAACAGCGGAATTATGATCGCGCTGTGCAGACTGTACCGGACCACAGGGGAAAAAAGATATTATGATCTGTGCCTCCGGGGACTGGATTATGAGGCCAGTATGTACGAGGAGAAGTTCCACGACTGGAAAGATTTGCGCGAGGAATCCATGCGCCAGGGACAGAGCGGGGAGCAGGAAATGGCATGGTGCCATGGTGCAGGCGGGATTGCATTGTCAAGAAAATTGATGATGGACGCATTATTGGAAGATCAGGATGCAGATCAGGAGTCGGAGGAGGCTGCCGATTTACGCGAGAGATTGGAAAAGGATATCAAAAAGGCAATGCCGGTGATCTCGAAGCATTTTCGGAGAGAGGGAATGTGTATCTGCCATGGGACAATGGGGAATTACCGGATATTGGAAAAGCTGCGTGGATATGCGGGACGCGGTGTTATGGGTGATGCGGAAGCTGCGGTTTATGAGAAAATCGTGGGGCTGGAGAAGGAAGAACCGGAGCTTCCTGCTCAGGAATATCATGCGCCTGGATTCATGAATGGGGCGGCAGGGATCGGATATGAGCTGCTGAGGGAGATTTATGGTGGGTTGCCGGAGATTTTGGTGCTGTAAAAATAAATGCGGTCTGCGGAGTGCACAATTGCGGTCAAATACACATAAGTGAAAAAATTCTGGTACAATCTTAGATAAGCAAGGAGATTTAAACTATAAATTGAGAAAGAAGGGATTCCAATGTTTTGAATAATAATGGAGAAGGAAAATGAATAAATGATATAGTACATGGAGGATAAAGTGAAGCGTCTTATAAAAACAGTGACCTTAGACCTGCATAAAAGTATGTTTAGAAAAACCTATCTGTTCCAGTGCCTGCTGATCGCATGCGTATGTATGGTCAGCCAGGTGGATATTCTCAGGAATATGTATATGGGATTTTCCATGCAGGGTTATGATCTGATCGGGGTATACAATTTTATCATCCACTACGACAGGTTTAAAATATTGTTGTTAGTCATCATTGCGTCTGTTTACAGCGGCAGCTTTTGCCAGGAATATCATAGTAACAGCCTGCGGTACATCCTGCAGAGGAGCGGGATGAAGATTTACTTGTTTTCAAAATATATTTCCATCCTCATCTCAGGGCTGACAGCTTATATAGCAGGGCTGACTTGTGCGTTGATGATATGGCGGACAAAAATTCCGTTTGTAGAGCAAGGTATGGCATTTTTCGGGGCAGACCAGTATTTTTCGTTTCAGGGGCTGACACCCCGGGAGCATCCGTTCCTCTGGCTGACAGCTACAGCGGTATTAGCGGCACTGTCCATGCTGCTCCTGTGCTGCGCGGGTTTCTACATCTCGTTATACCTGAAAGATGCTTTTATTATCATTTGTATGCCTGCCGTATTATATTTTTGCTTCACCGGTTTATCTTCCTTACTTCCGGAACTGTTTTTTCTGCCGTCCTATGGAAATAATGCGACGTTGATCTCAGGCCATATGTGGGTGAATTATGGGTATAAAGTATGTGTGAACTTAAGCGGGATCGTTGCTTTTGGGATTCTTTCATATAAAAAAATGAAAGGGATGCAAAATGAAGGGGCTTTTTAAAAAGACATGGAGATATTTTTTGACAAGACTGATGAGGCTTTCCGGGGAATGGAGAGTCTTCATGGTGCTGCTCCTGTTGTTTATCGTATTGCGTGAGTATACGAGAAGCATTCGTGTGATGTGCCAGATGACAGGAGAGAACATCAGCCAATATTTCTTTCCTTTTTTTCTGAGTGATTACATAGTCGCGACAGGCCTTTCGAAGATACTGATTTTGCTGATCTTTATCATGATTGTATGCAATGTATCTTATAAGCAGGAAGAAATTTATTATTACGTGATTCGTACAGGATATCGGGCAATGGTATACGGAGATATCCTGTTTATAGGAGCCCTGGCTCTGGGATATTGTATATTTGTTTATTTATGCAGTATATTGTGCTTTCTTCCTTATGTAACAATGCAAGGGGATTGGGGGAGGATCATAGGAACGCTTGCTTATACCAATGCAGCTGCCCAATATGGATATATGTTTGTCATTCCAACCGGAATGATTGAGATGTATTCGGCGGTGAACGGGGTGCTTTTGTCATTTGTGCTGCTGTTTGCAGGATGCTTTATGCTGGGGCTGATAGTGTATATGCTGAATTTGTTTTTTCAATCAAAATATTACGGCATTGGAATATCCTGTTTTCTCGTACTGCTTAGTCCTATCGTCTCATATAGCAGGCTTCCTCAATTATACTGGGTTTCACCAGTGTCCTGGATCAGCGCGGAAAACCTGTATCCGGTACAGAATACGCAGTATCCTCCTGTACCTTATGCGGCCGGGATGCTGATTTTGATCATTTGCTGTATTGTAGCAGTGCTTTCAATATCTTGCAGGAAATTAGAGATCGGAGGTGTTCAAAATGGATGGACGGCAGATTGAGGTCGTGAATGTATCAAAAACATTTGGAAAGCAGGAAGTGCTGCGTCATGTTTCTTTCTCCATGAGATCCGGTAATATCTATGGTCTGATTGGGAGAAACGGGTCGGGAAAAACTGTGCTGATGAAGTGCATATGCGGGTTACTGCGTCCAACCTCCGGACAGATCCTGATGGATGGAAGATATCTGGACGAAGAGGAGCGTTTATCGGAGGATTTTGGGATCATTATTGGAAACCCGGGATTTCTGCCGTATTATTCAGGGCGGAAAAATCTGAAAATGCTGGCAATGATCAGAGGAACATGCGGCAAGGAAAAGATTGATATAGCGATGCGCCAGGTAGGACTGGATCCGGACATGTCCAGGAAAGTATTGGAATATTCGATGGGAATGAAGCAAAGGCTGGGAATTGCGCAGGCGATCATGGAAGACAACAGCATTCTGATATTAGACGAACCGATGAACGGATTGGATAATCAAGGCGTTGAGGATATGCGGAAGCTTTTTTTGAAACTAAAGGAAGAAGGCAGGCTGATTCTTTTGGCAAGCCACAGTTCAGAAGATATAGAAATGCTTTGTGATCAGGTATTTGAAATGGATGCGGGAATATTGGGGGAAAGAGAGTAGGGAAGGGCTTGAACCCCTGATAAATAAAAGGAGGACGATATCATGAAAAAAAAGAGAAAAATACGTAGCTTGATAGTGATTGGTTTATTTGCAGCATTTCTCGCAAGTGAAGATGCGATGGCGGCATCGTTCACGTTTAGTTTTATGACAGGTGCCCCCGCATATGGTGGTGTGGGGTATAAAATGCGGGACAAAACAGCGATGAGTGTCCGAGCGAGATCGGGGAATCTTAATACATCCCGATATATTAATGTCTGGGGAGGCAATTCGATAGGAGAGGCGCTGACGTATACGGCAGCATTGTCAACATTGGGACCTGAGATGTATCCCGAGTTTAAGAATCAAGGCATTCAGGGAAACGTTTATTTGTGGGGGAATCCTTCAATCATAGGAGCATCGGCAACAGGTGATTTTTCATTTGTTGGCAGCTCAGAAAATTGAAAGGGAAACGGAATGATAAGAGGTAAAACAATATATTTGCTTTTGATTCTTATGTTGGGGGTCACAGGATGTTCGAAACAAAATCAGATTGAAAAAAACAGGATTAAAAAAGGCGAAACAATATTCATATCAGTATCAGAAGAAATCTCACCGGAGATAGAGGTGGACATTGACGGGGAATTTGAAATATCGGATTTAAAAAAGTATACGATTACTCCTGATCCATTGCCTGTGACAAAAGACTGGGTAGAAGATGTTGCGGAATATTTGCCTTTTCAGGAAAAAACGGCTGTTGAAGATAAATCCTATGGAAAGGAATATAATACGAGGCTCTTTTACCTAAAAGGTCAGGAAGGCCACTTTTCCGCACAGAAAAGTGGAATCCAGGTTTCCTTTGATCCAGATTTTTATGAGAATTGTGAATTGTATTATCATGGTGATGGAATCTATCCTTTTTTCAATCATGAAATGGATTTTTATTACGACAAAAAGGATCTGCCTTTTATGACCTACCATGAAGCAGAGACATTAAGCAGATCACTGTTGAAGCAGGTAGGATTTACTTTCAGTGAGGAGAGAAGCGTAGGATACTCACTGGACGAAGAAGCATTAGAGTCTTACCGCGGCAATCATATAGAAAGATTTGAATCCATCAAGAGCTGGTGGGAAGAGAATCAGATTGCGGATTATATTGAAAACTGGAGAGGGACAGGGGGATTCTATGTGTTCTATTATCCGTTGCAGATAGGTTCGTTACAGATTGATGAAGAGTCAGTACATGGTATGATGTATGCGCATATTGTAATCAACTGTGACGGGATCGTAAGAGCATATATTCCATGTACCTATAAGGTAGTCGAGGAGACAGATATTGATGTTGTGCATCCAGATATAGTATTAGAGCGTTTAATACAAATGTACGAAAATACTATTTTGACAGGGAAAATCCGTATATATGGAATAGAACTTATTTTTGGTGAAACAGAAATGAAAGTCCTAGGAAAAAGTGATCTTGATATATTACAGGTGATTTCTCCTTGCTGGAGGTTTCTGGTGCAAATGGAGGAAAACGGGGAAATGGTAGATGGAGAGGTCTTATATGATGCTGTAACCGGAAAACAAAATGGATAAACGGAGGAGAAAATAAATGAGAAGAAAACATAAATTGTCAAAAATGGTTTTACTTAGTTTTTTTGCAATTTTTATTCTTGGCGGGAATGTAATGGCAGCGGCATTTAATTTTAGTTTTATAACAGGCAGCACGAGTATAGGCGGCGTAGGATTTAAAAATGCGGAATCCCGACTTGGTGTAGAGATACATACGTATTATGCGAATGTAAATAGCAGCAGATACATTACTGTGTGGGGGGCGACGAATACGGGAAGGACAATTACACAGACAGGCACAATAAGAGAAGCGTGGAGTCCAACTTTCATAAATTTTACAGATAAAGCATATCAAGGAAACTATTATCTATATGGAAATCCATCAGTTATAGGTGCATCTGCAGAGGGAGAATTCTATGGATAAACATAAAAGCAGCAAAACTCCCGGACGGTATCGTCAGGGAGAAGGGGAAAGTATCCGGTATGGCAGTAAAAAGTTTGGAAAAACTATAGGATATACTCAGAAAATAAAGTATATGTGAATAAAAAATTTGGATATGGCAACTATGGCGGTGCTATTAAGGCCGCCATAGTTGCTGCAATTTTTAGAGAAAATAGGAAAACCAAGCGGCAGATTTCGTAGCAACAATTTTTCTTTCGTAAGGGAAAACGCTCATTCCTCATTGTATAAAAACCTCAGCCATGTTAAAATAAATATAACTTTCTTGTTCCTGGATTTGCGCAGATTACTTTATCCTTGGAACATTCGTAACCATTCGTTTACTTCACGTTGCTCATAACCCCCCTATACCATACGGGGCACGGTGAGTATCAGAAAGAAAGATCAAGTATGAAGACTTTAAAACGCATTAAAATAATAACGTTCATTTATGCAATGGTTACACTCCTTACGCACCTGACAGCACTGTTTTTGGCAATCTATCGGCTGATGGCGAAAGGGATCAGCCAAACGCAGATGAGCCGGACCAATGAACTGCTGTCTTATGGGTTTGTGTATTTGTGCCTTGGCTTTATGATCATTGCCGCAATCCTGCTGATCGCAAACCGTATCTGTGCTGCCGAGTATTTAAGGTTGCATGAGATTTTCTGGCTGACACAGTTCATAGGTTATTGGATTTTCAGATCGGTCATGGAGCTGATCACAGAGTATGCGAAGATGGATCTGTACTGGAGATTTATTAAGGTATTTTCTTATGATTTGACTCCGTGTTTGATTTTGTTTCCGGTATTGATCTGGCTGGGAATGAATTATGTGAAAAACAGAAAAAATGTGGATTTTGAAAAGGAACTGAGACTCTTAGAAAAAAATAAATAAGCCGGAGAAAAAATGGAAGCTGTTCCTATCGGAAAGGAGATGAAATCATGAAAAACAGAAAAAAATGGATGCCTCTGATCCTTATAGCCATGTGTATGGCAATGGTCTTTTCCGTCATACATTTTGCGCCGATGCCGCATCAGCTCTGGGGAACCTACAGCACCGGGAACGGACCCCTGACGGACAGCCTGTACCTTGTCCTGCAGACTGACGGCCGATATACGATCTATCGGCAGTTCGAGATCCTGGAAAAGGGAACCTTCGAGCCGCTCCTGCCGGGAACGGGCAACGAAGATATCATCTACAGACTGACCTCCCAGGATACCCTGTCAGAAACGAAGCTGGTGTATGACAAGGAGTCGGATGCGGTTGCCCTGCTGGACTATCAGGACGAGGATATTCCAATGGACAGAATAAGCAGAGACGCGCTTTTCGTAAACGTAGATTCAGGAGATCCCGAAGATGGCGGTTGATTACCAAAACCGATGGAAACGATCAACTCGAGTGAATCAGATACCTCAAAAGAAACAAAACGGGGCGGCATTATGGCGGCCCCGTTAAAAAATCATAAGCAGCATCTTTACATGGCTTTATATTCTGTGACGGCCTGATCAAGTAAATGGCCTAAAATTGCAATATAATCGCCACCTAATGATTTTGCCTTTTCAATGGTAGTTCTAGATACGTAAAGTGTAAGAGGCTCTTTGCTAAAAGGCTTTTTCCTGCGAGCTGCAATAAAAGCCTGTTCCATTTCTGGCGTCATTTCCGGAGAGTCATCATCATAAATGACAGGCATACTTTTCGCTTTTTTTAAAGCCTCTCGTTCACTGTCAGTTAATTTTGCGTCTTTTTTCAATTCATACGTTACCATAATATACGCTCCTTTCTTTTGGGGTTGCCAGACGGGCGAAAATCAATCTTATTTTTGGATGGCGCACCGAATATACAACGAACAAAATTTCTTCTACCAATCCAATTGTGATAAAGCAATCTTCGTCTATACTATGCGCTTCATCATAAATTTCAATACGATTTTCATCTAAAAAAACTTTAGAAGCAGTTTCAAATGATACGCCATGTTTTTTGATATTGCTATCAGCTTTTTGCTCATCCCATTCAAATGATTGTACCATGTTCTCCTCCTTCTGTTTTTTCTAAGCTTTGTTTAAAGTAATCATATCATGCATGACCTGATTAGTCAAATGCAGCGCACAATCATGCATATTCTCCACATCGGAGAGCAATTCTCCCATTTGGGGGTTGAACTGAGAATCCGCATGCTACATACTATGAGTGTGTCAGGCATTGCCTGTTCACAAGATGCTGCGCAGCGAGTGTACAGACCGGCCGATGAACCGGCAGATCTGTCTCATGCAATCAGAAAGACACCGAATCAGGAGGCGAAGATCATGGACCAGATCAAAATAGGAAAGTTTATCGCATACAGGAGAAAGAAGCAGGGATTGTCGCAGAAGCAATTGGCGGAGCAGATCGATGTCACGGATAAGACGATCTCGAAGTGGGAAACCGGCAGCCGGATGCCGGATGCGTCGATGCTTCAGAAGCTGAGCCAGGCGCTGGAGATTGATGTCAATGAGCTGCTCGCCGGAGAAGAGTTTTCTTCGGAAGAATATCTGAAAAGATCAGAAAGCAATCTGGTCAATCTGGTCGGGGAATTAAATGAAATGGACAAAAAGAGGAAGAGCGGCAGGGTGGGTACGATCATCGGCTTTTTATGTATTGCATTTGCGTTCTTGAGTATGGTAGGCTCCTCGCTTCGAAGGTTCACCGACATTTTTGATCTGCCGACGCTGCTCTATCTGTCAGGGATCAAATTCCTGCTCTTATCGACCTTCGGCTGGATCCACCACTATTTCAACGCATGGAAAATATGCGCCTCCAGAAAGGCATTGCCGGAAAAGGACATCCAGCCGGCGATGCAGGCCGTAAAATATGCGGCTGCCCTGACGCTTACGATCGGTGGGATCACATCATCCATCGGAATCTTTGCGATGCTGAATTATACCAAACAGTGGGGAGCCATGATCGCTCCTGCCCTTGCGCAGATCACATTGACATTCTTTTATGTGGCAGTCGAGGAAACCGTTTATGCGATCCTGCTGTTTCAGATGAAGCATATGCTGCTGAAAAAATAACTAACTGTACGGCTGGATGATCTAAAGATCATCCAGCCTGCGCATCTATTCGCAAAATCTGTGCTATCGCACTTTTGCGTCTGCTGATGCAGCCGCATTTTGCTGAACAGAATTGAAGGAGGACAGACAACAGAATGGGAACAGTATTGGAGGTCAGAGACCTGACAAAAAAGTATGCAGAGGGAACGGCGGAAAGCAAAGTGGTTGACCAGGTAAGCCTGGACGTGGATAAAGGGGAATTTTTGATCATCATGGGGGCTTCCGGCTCGGGAAAAACCAGTATACTCCACCTGATCGCAGGGATTGATACCTGCAGTGAAGGCTC
>CAYQBE010000160.1:0-10793 GCA_964415625.1 uncultured Clostridium sp. | reverse complement strand
GGACGTCTCTTCGAGCAGGTGCCGGAGCAGTCTTATGTGTATTTTGTACACTCTTATTACCTGAAAGCCGGAGAAGAGGAGATCGTGAAGGCATCCACGGAATACGGCGTACATATCCATGCGTCGGTGGAAAAGGGAAATGTATTTGCATGCCAGTTCCATCCGGAAAAAAGCAGTGAAGTGGGACTGCGGATACTGAGTAATTTTGTGAATATTTAGAACAGCAGTAATATGAAAAAACAGACTGTGCAAGTTTACTTGCTAAAGGCTGTTTTTTCATATTACTATTGGGCGGAACACTACGATAAAAAAGCAGGAGAAAGCGATGCATACAAAGAGAATCATCCCCTGTCTGGATGTGAATGCAGGACGGGTGGTAAAGGGCGTGAATTTTGTGGATCTCAAAGACGCGGGAGATCCGGTGGAGATTGCAAAGGCCTACGATCAGGCCGGCGCGGATGAACTGGTATTTCTGGATATCACGGCGTCTTCCGACAACAGGAATACGGTCGTGGACATGGTGCGCAAGGTGGCGGAATGTGTGTTTATCCCGTTCACCGTGGGCGGCGGCATCCGGACGGTGGAGGATTTCCGGGCGCTGCTCCGGGAGGGGGCCGATAAGATCTCCATCAATTCTTCCGCGATCAATACGCCGGAACTGGTGCATGACGCGGCGGAGAAGTTCGGGAGCCAGTGCGTGGTCGTTGCCATTGACGCCAAGCGAAGGGCAGACGGAAGCGGCTGGAACATTTATAAAAACGGCGGCCGCATTGACGTGGGACTGGATGCCGTGGAATGGGCAAAACAAGTAGAAAGCCTGGGGGCAGGCGAGATCCTGCTGACCAGCATGGACTGCGACGGGACAAAGTCGGGGTATGATCTGGAACTGACCCGCGCCATTGCGGAGCATGTTTCCATCCCGGTCATTGCATCGGGCGGTGCCGGAACGCTGGAGCACTTTCGGGATGCATTGACGGAAGGAAAAGCCGATGCGGCGCTGGCGGCATCCCTGTTCCACTATAAAGAACTGGAGATCCGGGAAGTGAAGGAGTACCTTCGGAAGGAAGGAATTTCTGTGCGTTTATAAGGAGGAGTACACAAGAATGGCAGGAATCAACGGAGACTGGTACGAAGCATTAAAAGAGGAATTTGGGAAGCCTTATTACAAGCAGCTTTTCCAGACAATCAAACAGGAATACAATACACGGCTGATCTTTCCACCGGCCAATGACATTTTCAATGCGTTTCATCTGACCCCGTTAAAGGAGGTCAAGGTGGTGATCCTGGGACAGGATCCTTATCACAATCACGGCCAGGCACACGGACTTTGCTTTTCTGTACAGAAGGGAGTGAACGTTCCACCATCGCTGGTCAATATATACCAGGAACTTCATGACGACCTGGGCTGTACCATACCGAACCACGGATGCCTGACAAAATGGGCCGAGCAGGGTGTCCTGATGTTGAATACCGTTCTGACCGTGCGGGCGCACCAGGCCAATTCCCACCGGGGGATTGGCTGGGAGGAATTTACGGACGCGGCGATTATGGCTCTGAATGCGCAGGAGCGGCCCATCGTATATATCCTTTGGGGCACGCCTGCACAGAGAAAGGCCAGGATGCTGAATAATCCGCAGCATCTGATCTTAAAAGCGCCTCATCCAAGCCCGTTTTCCGCTGCCCGCGGATTCTTCGGCAGCAGACCGTTCAGCCAGACCAACGCATTTTTGGAGGAGCACGGTCTGGAGCCCATCGACTGGCAGATTGAATAGAAAAAGGCAGCAGTGCAGCGGCCGGCAGCCTTTTCGGATGAAAACAGGGCGAGGACTTTTTATAGGATATTTTTACAAAAAAACGGGTTGACAGTCTTTAGCGTGTGTGGTAAAGTTTTTTTAAACCGTTGAGGAAGAGCAAGTACTTTTTGTTTCTGCCGCACAGAGAGCTGCAGGCGGTGGGATTGCAGCGGGTCAGGACATGGAGGAATGGGCTTCTGAGGGCGAACTGAAAGGGATTCACTTTACGGCATAACAGGCTGCGGGGAATTGTACCGGCAGCAGTGTGAGCCGGGTTCACAGTAGGGGAGCCGGAGAGAGTACTCCGTTAACAAAGTCCGCATATGTCAGTATGCATGAGAGGGTGTTTATAGACACCAAGCCGGGTGGCACCGCAGGAGCGGATAGAAGTCAGGATTCGTACAGCTCTTGTCCCTGCAATAGTATCTTATTGTGTGGGATGGGGGCTTTTTATTATGCCGGTCGGTCGAGGAGAAATATGACGTATATATGAAACGGATAAAAGCTGGTCATCCCGAAGAAAGCCGCAGCTGCGTTAAGAACGCAGGACATGCAGAAAATGAAAGGAGAAGAAAACAATGAGTGAGAACAAGATTCCCTACAAGATTTATCTGGAAGAAAGTGAGATGCCTAAGGATTGGTATAATGTCCGCGCGGACATGAAGAACAAGCCGGCGCCCCTTCTGAATCCGGGGACTCATGAGCCGATGACAGCCGAAGAGCTTGGCATGGTGTTCTGTGAGGAATTGGTGAAGCAGGAACTGGACAATGACAACCGTTACATCGAGATCCCGAAAAAGATCCGGGATTTCTATAAGATGTACCGTCCGTCGCCGTTGGTACGGGCGTACTGCCTGGAGGAAAAGCTGCAGACTCCGGCAAAGATCTACTACAAGTTTGAGGGAAATAATACAAGCGGAAGCCACAAGCTCAATTCCGCCATTGCACAGGCATTTTACGCAAAGGAACAGGGACTCAAGGGTGTGACCACAGAGACCGGGGCTGGACAGTGGGGAACCGCGCTTTCCATGGCATGCTCCTACCTGGATCTGGACTGTAAGGTGTATATGGTAAAATGCTCCTATGAGCAGAAGCCGTTCCGAAGAGAAGTGATGCGTACCTACGGCGCCAGTGTGACGCCTTCTCCGTCAGAGACGACAGAGGTTGGACGCAAGATCCTGGCAGAACATCCGGGAACCACGGGAAGCCTTGGATGCGCCATCTCGGAAGCAGTCGAGGTTGCCACCCATTCGGAGGGATACCGCTATGTGCTGGGCAGCGTTCTGAATCAGGTTCTGCTCCATCAGTCGATCATCGGAGTAGAGACCAAGACAGCTATGGACAAATACGGGATCAAGCCGGATGTCATCATCGGATGCGCAGGCGGCGGCTCGAACCTGGGTGGACTGATTTCCCCGTTCATGGGTGAAAAGCTGCGGGGCGAGGCGGATTATCAGTTTATCGCGGTTGAGCCGGCATCCTGCCCGAGCCTGACCAGAGGCGTATATGCGTATGATTTCTGCGATACCGGTATGGTTTGCCCGCTGGCGAAGATGTATACCCTGGGAAGCGGCTTCATTCCGTCGGCAAACCATGCAGGCGGCCTGAGATATCACGGAATGAGCTCCATTCTGTCCCAGCTTTATGCAGACGGTTACATGGAAGCAAGATCCGTAGAACAGACCTCCGTATTTCAAGCGGCAGAGCAGTTTGCGAGAGTGGAGGGAATCCTGCCCGCACCGGAAAGCAGCCATGCAATCCGGGTCGCTATCGATGAAGCGATGAAATGTAAAGAGACCGGGGAAGAGAAGACCATCCTGTTTGGCCTGACAGGAACCGGATATTTTGACATGTATGCATATGAGAAGTTCCACGATGGTGAGATGAGCGACTATATTCCTACGGATGAAGATCTGAAGGCCGGACTCGCAGGGCTTCCCAAGTTCTGAGCATTTTCGGAGAAGGCAATATAACAGCTGGAACCGTATGCTGTGATCCACAGTCCCTTCCACGATCGGACTGTGGATTGTGACAATGTATTTGAAAGTCCCTGCCGGATACAAGAGAAATTTGTATGGGCAGGGATTTTCTGGTAAGGAGGAAAATCAGATGTCATATTTTCCCATGTTTATCGAGTTAAAAGACAGGCCCTGCCTGATAGCAGGAGGCGGGAAGGTAGCTCTGCGCAAGGCGGAGACACTCCTGGACTTCGGAGCACGGGTCACAGTTGTGGCTCCTGTCATCCTGCCGGAGCTGCAGGCGGAGGAAAGTATTGTATGCTATGAAAAAAGGTTCGAAAGCTGTGATCTGGCGGGACAGGAGCTGGTAGTCGCGGCCACTGGTGATCCGGAAGAAAACCGCCGGATCAGCCGGGTCTGCCGGGACAGGAAGATCCCGGTCAATGCGGTGGATCAGAAGGAGGACTGCAGCTTTCTCTTTCCCGCCTATCTGAAAGAGGGGGAAGTGGTGGCAGCGTTTTCCAGCGGAGGACAGAGCCCGCTCATTTCCCAGTATCTGAAAGCACAGGCCATGCCTGCAATGACTTCCCTGCTGGGGGAGCTGGCAGAAGTATTGGGAGCTCTGCGGGAGAGACTGAGACATTTGGGCTCGGAGGAGATAAGAAAAACGATCTATCAGGAAATTTTGGAGCTGGGCCTGAAAACGGGTGAGGTTCCTTCTTCAGAAAAAATAGATGAGATCATATCGGGATATATGGTAAAATATTCAGAAAGGATGGAATGATCATGGAGAGAATGAGAAGACTGAGAGTCAGCCCGGCCATGCGGAGCATGGTGAGGGAGAACCATCTTCGGGTGGACGAACTGATCTGCCCGATCTTTGTCATGGAGGGAGAAAACCTGTGCAGCCCGGTGGATTCGATGCCGGGAATCTGTCAGTATTCCATCGACCGGCTGTCAGAGGAACTGGACCGGATCGTGGAGGCCGGGATTCTGTCGGTTCTTTTGTTCGGGATTCCCGCCCATAAGGATGAGGTGGGCAGCGGCGCCTACGACGATCAGGGGATCGTGCAGCAGGCCATCCGTTTTATAAAATCGCAGGAAAAATACAGAGATCTGATCGTCATTGCGGATGTCTGTCTCTGTGAGTACACCTCCCACGGACACTGCGGACTGGTGAAGGAAGGGATCATCCTGAATGACGAAACCCTGCCGCTTTTAGCCAGGACTGCGGTCAGCTATGCCGGGGCCGGGGCGGATATCATCGCACCCAGCGACATGATGGACAACCGGGTGAGGGTCATTCGGGAGGCTCTGGACGAGAACGGATTTGTCCAGATTCCCATCATGGCATACAGCGCCAAGTTTGCTTCCGGTTTTTACGGGCCATTCCGGGACGCGGCTCACTCGGCGCCGGGGTTCGGCGACCGCAAGACCTATCAGATGGATCCGGCAAACGGCCAGGAAGCCCTGCGGGAGGTGGAGGAAGACCTGCTGGAAGGGGCGGATCTGATCATTGCCAAGCCTGCCATGGCTTACATGGATATCATAAAGGACATTACCAAATCTTATAATGTGCCGGTGGTGGCCTATAATGTGAGCGGGGAATATTCCATGGTAAAGGCGGCCGCGGAAAACGGCTGGATCGATGAAAAGAAGATCGTCCTGGAGATTTTGGTGGGCTTAAAGCGTGCCGGGGCAAAGATGATCATTACCTATCACGCGCTGGACGCCGCAAAGTGGATTCGGGAAGGAGAATAGAATGGATACAAGATCAAAAGAACTGTTTGAAGCGGCAAAACGTCATATTCCGGGCGGGGTGAATAGTCCGGTGCGCGCCTTCGGCTCTGTAGGCCGGACGCCCCGGTTTATAGCGTCCGCCCATGGCAGCAGGATCGTGGATGTGGATGGAAATGAGATGATTGATTATGTCTGCTCCTGGGGACCGGGAATCCTGGGACATGCCCATCCCCGGGTGATCGAAAGGGTTCGGGAGGCGTGTGGATACGGGCTGACCTACGGCGCGCCTACGGAAAAAGAGGTGGAGATGGCCGAGCTGCTTGCGGAGCTGATCCCGTCCATGGAGGTGAGCCGTCTGGTCAGCTCCGGCACGGAAGCGGTGATGAGCGCCATCCGGGCAGCGCGGGGGTACACAAAACGGGATAAGATCGTCAAATTCAAGGGCTGCTATCACGGGCATTCGGACGGGCTTCTGGTCAAGGCCGGTTCCGCCGCATTGACCACCTCGGTGCCGGACAGCGCCGGAGTTCCAGCGGATTATACCAAAAATACCCTGGTGGCCCAGTACAATGATCCGGTTTCGGTGGAAGAACTGTTCCGGGCCAATCCGGAGGAGATTGCCGCCGTGGTGGTAGAGCCGGTTGCGGCAAATATGGGGGTAGTGCCTCCTGCTCCCGGTTTCCTGGAATTTCTGCGGGAAATTACGGAACAAAACGGCGCGCTTTTGATCTTTGATGAAGTGATCACAGGCTTTCGTCTGGCACTTGGCGGCGCACAGGAATATTTTCATGTGACGCCGGATCTGACCACTCTCGGCAAGATCGTGGGAGGCGGAATGCCCATCGGTGTCTACGGAGGAAAGCGTGAGATCATGGAAATGGTCTCGCCGCTGGGGCCGGTGTACCAGGCGGGAACCCTGTCCGGAAATCCCATTGCGACGGCGGCAGGTCTGGAAACCCTCCGGATTCTCAGGGAAGATCCCGGTATCTACCAAAGGCTGGAGGAAAAGGCAGGACGGATCGCCGAGACAGTCAGGGAAGCGGCCGGAGATGCCGTATGCGTCAACCGGATCGGCTCTCTGTTGAGTATCTTTTTTACTTCGGAACGGGTGACGGATTATGAGAGCGCTGTATCCTCGGATACCGCACGGTATGCAAGATATTTTGGATATCTGCTGGATCATGGGATCTATATGGCACCGTCTCAGTTTGAGGCGATGTTTGTATCGGATGCCCACACCGGGGAGGATATCGAAACTACCTGCCGGGTCATCCGGGACTGCCTATGCGGGATGGTATAAATCCGCCTCATCTGTATTCGTATTGCAGGAAGATATACTTATGGCCGATGAAATCTGCCAAGAGTATCGCACCAGCCGGAGGAAGATTTTACCAATAGGGCATTCTCGGAAACCGAGAGTGCTCCAATAGAAGGGGAGACAGCAGGATGCAATTTGGATTTTTGGGAATCAACTATAAAAATGCGGGTCTTGATATCCGCGATAAAACCGCATTTACGGATGCGATGAAGCTGGATTTTTTCCGAAAAGCAGAAGCCGCAGGAATCCAGCAGTGCATGGTGCTGTCCACCTGCAACCGGAGCGAGGTCTATTATTTTTATATAGAAGAAAGACAATGTGAAGCGCTGCGTCAGATCTATGAGGAAATGTTTCCGGCAGTGGACGTCAGGGCGTATCTGGTCATGCTCTCGGGGGAGGCAGCTGTTGCCTACCTGTTCCGGATCGCGGCGGGACTGGAATCCCTTGTTCTGGGAGAGGATCAGATCCTGGGCCAGGTGAAGGAAGCTCTGGATTATGCCAGGACCATGGGATACGGGGGTAAGGAATTAAACAAGGTTGTCCGGGACGCCGTTGCCTGCGCCAAGCGGATCAAAACGGAATTGAAGATCAGCGAAAAGCCGCTGTCCGTCAGCTATATCGGCATCCGGAAGCTGGAAGAAGCCTGCGGGATCGCCGGGAAGAGGATCCTTGTGATCGGCAGCGGAAAAACGGCGGTGCTTGCTTTGCGATATCTTTTTGAATATCAGGCAGTCCGCGTATCTGCATGCAGCAGGACTGGAGCGCATGCCAGACGGCTGCGGGAAGAATTTCCGGAAATAGAAATCATTTCTTATGAAGAAAGATATGAAGTCCTGAAAAAATGTGATATTGTAGTATCAGCGACAGCGTCCCCACATCTGGTTCTCCGCCGGGAGGACTTTGCCCCGAAAAGGCGTCTGACTATGCTGGATCTGGCGGCGCCCAGGGATATAGATACCGCGTTTGCAGAGGAACCGCAGGTGACGCTGATCAATCTGGACACACTGCAGGAGATCGCGGCCAATCACCGGAAGGAAAGGGAAGCCCTGGCAGAGAAAAGCCAGGAAATGATCAGAGAAGCGCTGCAGGAAACAATGGGCTGGCTTTTGAAGAGCCGGATGGATTCTACCATTGAGTCGCTGCAGCAGCGGTGCGGGGAGATTGTAGAGGACAGCTATACATATCTGAACCGGAAGATGGAACTTGGAGAACGGGAGAAAAAATTGCTGAAAAAGGTGCTCAACGCCTCTCTGCAGCGGCTTCTGCGGGAGCCGATCCGGGAGCTGAAACGCCTGGATACGAAGGAAGAGCAGGAGGAGTACCAGCGGTTGATCCGGCAGCTTTTTCAGATCTGATCTTAGGAACTGTAGAAAGAGATGAGGTATCTATGAAGTATACAATCGGCACACGAGGCTCGAAGCTGGCATTGGCTCAGGCGGAATATGTGCGGGACAGGCTTGCGCAGGCCTATCCGGAGGAAGAATTTGCGTTGCAGATCATCAAAACGAAGGGGGATCTGGTTTTGGATAAGCCTCTTCACGAGATCGGCGATAAAGGCGTATTTGTCAAAGAAATTGAGGAAAAGATATGGTCCGGCGAGGTGCAGATCGGTGTGCACAGTATGAAAGACATGCCCTCCCATCCCGCAGCCGGACTGATGTTTACAAAGGCCTGGAAACGGGAGGATCCCAGGGACGTGCTGATCCTCCGGGAAAAAGAACGGTTGGAGGATCTGCCGGAGGGAGCAGTCATTGGAACCGGCAGCAGGCGCAGGGAATTTCAGATCAAACGTCTGCGCCCGGATCTGCGTGTCGTGAATATCCGGGGAAATGTGGACACCAGGCTCCGCAAAATGGAGGAAGAAAAGTTGGACGGCATCATTCTGGCGGCAGCAGGCCTCCGGCGTCTGAAAATGGAGGAGCGGATCACCCGGTATCTGGAGCCGGAGGAGATGATCCCTGCCCCTGCCCAGGGAATCCTGGCTCTGGAGATCCGGGAGGGGGAGACGGAGCTTTTGAAGCTTTTGGATGCGCTCAGTGATGAAGAGACGGAGCAGGCTGCAGCTGCGGAAAGAGAATTTTTGCGGGAGATCGGCGGGGACTGCCATGTTCCGGTGGGAGCCGTATGCAGGAAAGGCGCGGACGGACTCTATCAGCTGGATGCCATGTTTGGAAATGAGACGGGCAGCAGGCAGGCTTATGCTTCGGTTCGGGGAACTGCTCCGGAGCAGCTTGCAGAAGAAGCGGCATTTCAGATCCGCCGCCAGATGGCAGGAACCGTATCACTGGTGGGCGGCGGCCCGGGAGATCCGGGGCTGATCACGGTGAAGGGTCTGCAGGCGCTCCGGGAGGCGGACTGCATCATTTATGACAGATTGTCCTCTCCGGAGCTTTTGGAGGAGGCAAAGCCGGGCTGTGAGCTGATCTATGTGGGAAAGGCGGATCACCGCCATACGATGGAGCAGGAAGAGATCAACCGGCTTCTGGCGGAAAAAAGTATGCGGTACGAAAAAACAGTCCGTTTGAAGGGCGGAGATGCGTATGTGTTTGGACGAGGCGGCGAGGAAGGACTGTTCCTGGTGGAAAAAGGAGTCCCCTTCCAGGTCATTCCAGGAATCAGTTCCGCCATTGCGGGGCTGGCCTGTGCGGGGATTCCCATTACCCACCGGGGAAGGGCGCTGGGGTTCCATGTGGTGACGGCCCACAGCAGCAGGGACGAGCTGGCGGAGATTGATTTTGAGGCAATGGCAAGAGGAAAAGAAACCTGTGTCTTTCTCATGGGGCTGCGCAAGGTAGAAGAGATTGCATCCAGGCTGATGGAGGCCGGCATGTCTCCGGATACGGAGACAGCAGTGATCTCCTGCGCCGCCACTCCTGAACAGAGAACCTGCACGGCGGATCTGGCCCATATTGGGGAAAAAGTCAGAGAGGCCGGACTGATATCTCCGGCGGTCATTGTGGTGGGAGAGGTGGTTTCTCTCCGGGACAGCCTGAACTTTTATGAGAATCGTCCTTTGTTCGGAAAACGGTATCTGATCCCGAAAATCGGGGAAAAATCCACCGAATTGAAAGCATTTTTGCTGCAGCAGGGCGCGGCGGCGGACGAGATTCAGGTGGGAAGGATCGTGCGCGCGGAACGGACATTTTCCGCAGAGGAATTGAAGCAGGCGGACTGGATGGTCTTTACAAGCAAAAACGGTGTGGAGTCATTTTTTGAAAGCCTTGCAAAAAGCAGGCTGGATGTACGCTGCCTGGCCGGGTGCAGGATTGCGGCCATCGGCGGAAGAACCGCAGAATTGCTGGAGGCTCACGGGCTTTATGCGGATCTGATCCCGGATGAATTTCACAGTGACGCGCTGGCGGATGCATTAAAAAAGCAAGTATCCCCCCAGGATCGGGTCTGGTATCTGAAGGCCGGAAATGCAGACAGGCATTTGAAAGCGGCACTGGAAGGCTGCTGCCGGTTTGAAGAAATTGGAGTATATGAGAATCAGGCGGTGAAGCCTGACCTGGAAAAGCTGCGGAAGCCGGAGGAGTACGACGGGATCCTGTTTACCTGTGCATCCTCTGCAAAGCGCCTGCTGGATGCTGCGGGAAGCGAGTGGAAGTTGTGCCGGGCATTCAGCATCGGTTCGAAGACAACCGCGTGTCTGAAAGAATGCGGCATGGAGTGTACAATAGAAGCGGAGATTTCGACTTACGAAGGACTGGTAGAGATACTGAAGAAAAAACCATAGAAGATGATCTTATGAAACGGTGATGCCCAAAGAGGATTTCAAGCTGTAAAAGCCTCCCGTAAATATTTACCAGGTATAATCTGCCCATAAAAAGTTGACAAAATGATTTTTTTGTATTAAAATGGCCGACGTAATATTTTTGTAATATTTGTAATAAATTCGAAAAAGTATGAATATAATTTATTAGAAAATATTTACAATATTGCAAAAAATAGGAGGTTGGAGTATATGAAACAATATAGAAAGAT
>CAYQBE010000159.1:0-10872 GCA_964415625.1 uncultured Clostridium sp. | reverse complement strand
CCTTACATGCCTTCTCTGCACGCTCCGGAATGATGTCACAGAATGCCACCATAACAGCCTTGTCCTCATTTGCCTTGATGGAAGGCATATGCTTCTGATTTGCGATACCGCCGCATCCAACGATTGCTACTCTCAATTTACTCATTGTTTTGTTCTCCTTTTCTTTTTCTCTTACCTTGATTCATATTATACCGAATCCCTCCTGTGAAAACTTTCTTTGAATTATCCAGATTTATCCCCTTATTTGGACTTTTTTCCAAATCACAAAAAGGACAGGACAAAAAAGATATATCTTTTTTTGTCCTGCCGCTTCGCATCCCTGAAATTATCCGATCAAAATCTTCTTCCCTTCAAACGCAAACCCATATTTCCGGATTCGCTCCAACGGAATTCCTTTTGCTTCCAGATCCGCGGCATAGTGCATCCGATCGATCTGATCCAATGCTTCTGCTACGGTATCCTCCAGGGTCTGCTTCTTTTTTGCATTGCAGACCTTGAATTCAATAATTGCAGCATCATCCGAAGACCCGAGAGGCTCCAGCATCACGTCATATCTCCCGAAGCCGCTCTCCCTGTTGGATGTGATCCTGTACCTGTCTGACAGCTCCACCATCAGCCCAAGCACAAAACCATGATAAAAACGTTCCGGTTCCGTCTCCTCTGAAGGATTTCTGCCTGTATCGAAATAACTGAAGGAAGCCGAGGCAACCCGGTTAATATAAATATTCATGGCATCCACATCCCCCAGAAGAAATGCTTTGATGAACGTGTTATATGCGGAGGCGGAAGCGGGCCTCCGGAACCATTCGGCCACCATCCGCCGGAACATCACAGTCACTTCCCAATTGGTCAGCATTAATTCGCATTCCGGGTATCCGCTGTCCAAAAACGCAAACTGCTCTACCCGCAGATAGCCGCTTGCCAGCAGCAGGCTCCAGACCGTATTTTCATCGGCGTCCAGCATACTGAATACAACCTGCTCGTCAATCTGTGCATGAAGCGGCCTGCCCAAAAGCAGATCCTCCATGGCAATCTTCAGATCCGGACTTCCTTCCCGGATCAGCTTTCCCACCAGGCCGTTGCTGCTGGTGTTGGCCCAGTATGGGGAGAAGCGGCGCTTGTCCAGATAATTGATGATGGACCAGGGATTGTAGATGTCTGACTTTTTGCCGAAGGTAAAGCCGTCGTACCAGTGCCGTACCTGCTCCCTCTGCTCATACAGCCCATATTCCTTCAGGGCCTCCCAGACCTCCTCCTGTGTGAAGCCGAAAGAATCCTCGTATTTTTCAGAGGTCGTAGTCACCACCTCCAAATTATTTAAGTCAGAGAAAACAGACTCCTTGCTGACCCGCGTGATCCCTGTCATCAGCGCCCGTTCCAGATAGGGGTTGGACTTGAATGTGGAATTAAACAGATTTCTGATAAAAGAAACCATCTCATCCCAATATCCGCCCACATAGGCTTCATGCATAGGCGTGTCGTATTCATCCAAAAGGATGATGACCTTTTTTCCGTAATAACGCATCAGATAATCGGAAAGATTAGACAGGGCTTCCGATGCAAGATAATCTTCCATATCAGCATTTACTTCCTGATAAAGGCTTTTTTCGTTCTCATTCAATAACCCGCTTTCCAGCAGAAAGTCATATTGATTGAATAAATTGGTAATAAGCTGGCAGATCTTCTTCCTTGCATTCAGAAAAGATACCTCTTTCACCTTCGCAAAGCTGAGAAAAATCACCGGCCAGGTGCCCTGCAGCCTCCGGTACTTTTCCTCCTCCCAGATCGCAAGCCCCTGGAACAAACTGTTTCTGCCCGTATGCGGAAAATCCGCGTCAATGCCGGAATCCTTCAGGCTGCACGGTCTGTCCGGCCCGCCGGGGTATGATGTAAGTAAAGATTTCTGTGTGTACTCTACAGAAAAAAATTTCTCCACCATGCTCAAATTCAGCGTCTTTCCGAATCGCCTGGGGCGGGTGATTAAAGTGACATCATCATCGTTCTCCCACCATTCTTTTATAAACATCGTTTTATCGATATAAAAATTATTCTTTGTGATCAATTTTTCGAAATCCTGATGGCCGATCCCAACGGTCCTGGGCATAAACACACCTCCCCTTTTCTATCATTTATTACAGAAGTCAAATATCCATGCAAACATGGCTGCTTGACTCGTTGCTCTGCGGGAATAAATCATCCTTACAAATATTTTGTCTAAATAATTTGTATTTTCTACCCGAACATGAATTTCCACCCGCCCTATCGGTACATAAATCAATTTTATACTCCTGTGTGAATGGCAGTCTTTCCCGCCTGCTGACATAATTGTATCCTTTGCCCTCTGCGGATAGTCTATTCTCCTGCCTGCTCTAAAACTATTCGTTCTATTGTACTGCTGATGTAAAAGCCATTTTCTCTCATATCTGATAATAGCGGGCGTACCTCTTCTATAATTCCCAGACGTTTCGCCTTCACCAAAACACCTAATGTTCCGGTAACCGGAAGTCCTAGATACTTTGCGGTCTTTTTGGCAGCATTATCATCTAAGATCACCAGATCCGCTTTCTGTTCCTGTGCAAGGATCATCACTTCCACTTCCCCGTCATGCAACTTCGCTTTGTACATTTTCTTTTCGCTGTGATCCTTGATTTCTTCTACACGAATCCATGCTCCGGCAGACCGAATCTGTACACAGGCGGAATCATTTTTTACTGTTACTTCGCGGAATACAGCAGATGGTATAAAAATTTCCTCATATAATTCTCTTAAAATATCCAATCTTCTAATCCCACAAAGTACGATCAAAGGAGTTGAATTGACAATTACTTTACGCATGTTCCAATTCCTCCAGAAATTCTTCCTGGTCATCAAACTGAAAGATTGATATATGGTTCTGACCTAAATATTTTATAAATTCTTCTTCTGTCATTCCCGCGATTTGGGAACAATACCCAATGGATACGCCGCTTTGCGTATAATATCCAAGTGCCACTGCCCTCCTTGCAAACTGCCTTGCCTGTTCATAGTTCATTTTGGTATCAAACAAAACTTCATCCGGTATACTTAATGCTATCTGGCACATAATCATCCCTCCTGGCTACATTTCAATTACAATAATTACATTTTACCATCTGGATCTGTATCCGTCATTTTTCTACAGTTCCCGATACTCACGGCAGATATCACCTAAAAATCCCTTACTGTCAAATATCCTTTGTCACCAATTTCCTTAAAAAATTGATAGCCTGCCTGCTCATTGGCGCCATTTTTATTATAACACAGGCGCCTGACAAAAACGAGAAAAAAATACAGGGACGGAAACTCTCTCTTTTCCCATCCCTGCATTTTTTCAAGAATTGAATACAGCCTGACCGAACACGTCAAGTCCCGAATACCCCTTTCTGAATACCCATTCCTGACACACTATTTAAATTCTTTTACAAACGGCTCCTCCGCCGTATAAACCTTCCATTCTTCCGTATCTTCCGAAGCAGGATTTCCGCTCTTCATAAAGTTGGTCCAATATGTAACCATCTCTTCGCTCAATTGCTGATCCGACGCTTCCATCGGCCTCCAGCATCTTCCAAGCGTTCCGAACATATACCACGTTTCGGCGGTATGGAACGCGCCCCAGTCATCTCCGGGCAGCTCATGTGAAAAATAGTACACATAAGACGGAATCCCGACTTCCTCACATTTCCGGCCCCATGCCTCACACTCCCGGAGCATGGTTCCGCCTGTCTTCGCCTGGATCTCCTCCGGCGTATCCCCAAGATCGTCTGTCACGCATCCTGACATATACGGGATTTTCTTCATATTCCCATGGCGGTACACATCCCCCACGGTCTCTTTGAGTACATACCCGTCCACATTCGGCACGACCACGATCCCTTTGCCCATTTTCCATGTCTCGGCATCCAGTTTCACTCTCGCCGCCATGATCTCTTCTCCTGTCATCGCCCGCAGCTCTTCCACATTGGAAACGCCCGCGCACTGGACAAACAGCTTTCCGATCTCCTCTTCCTCCGCAAGGGTTGGCGTGTACAGAAAATGTTCTTCACAGCATAACCCGCTCTGCAGAATCGCCTTTTTCGGCATCGTCCCCGTAAGCTCGCTGGAAACCAGTATCTGTGTGCTCATACCCCCCGCGGACTGCCCGAATACAGTGATATTTTCCGGATTTCCTCCGAATGCGGCAATATTTTCATGCACCCACTTTAATGCCTGGATCTGATCCAGAATCCCGTAATTTCCGGATATCCCGCGCTCATTCTCCGCATCCAGCCATGGATGTGCCAGAAAACCAAAGATATTCAGCCGGTACTGGATCGTGACCAGGATCACGCCTTTCTTACAATACGCTTCCCCGTCAAATTCGATTTCACTGCCAAATCCGCCGCCGAAACCGCCCCCGTGAATCCAGAACGCCACCGGGAGCTTTTCATGTTCCTGATGCTCCGGAGCCCAGATATTCAGATAAAGACAGTCCTCACTCATCTCCGGTACAAACACCGGATCACTGTAAAATTCTTTGAGAAATCTGCCGGTATAGGGATTATCCGCCTTTGGCAGCTCCTGGATCCCGATCTTTGAAAATGTGTCCGCCTTATAAACCCCTTCCCATGCGTCCGTCTCCTGCGGGGCGCGCCAGCGCAGTTCCCCGACAGGCGGTTTTGCGTACGGGATCCCCTTAAATACGGTATAACCGTCACAGGAAATGCCTTCCACAAGGCCATAATTGGTTTTCACTAAATTACTCATATGTGCTCCTTTTCTCTGTCACCCAACAGTATTTTTTCCTGTCATGATTTCTTTCGGATGATTCTGTCTTTTCCTTACTGTTCTTTCAAAGCCGCTTCTCTCCGCTCCCTCAATGTCTGACGGATTGTCGCCATCTTCTCCTCACTCAGGTCAAAGAGCAGCATTGGGACGATCGCCGCTGCTGCTGCCACAAGCGGGACAATATTGACTCCTATATTGATACCGGTCAGTGCGCCCGCTGTCAGCTCCGCGCCGTTGGTATATCCGAATGCCGCCATCACCATCAGTCCGATAGATCCTGCGATTGCCGCGGAAATCTTCGTCATCAGACCGTTGAACGCAAATGCGACTCCGTCATTTCTGACGCCGGTCTTCTCCTCATAGCTGTCCAGCGCGTCTACGATCATGGCTCCTACACAGGCGCTGTATCCGCCGCCCAGTCCGTAGACCAGGTTCGCTACGATCGTATACGGGATATTGGTATACGGGCCTGCAAACATCATAACCAGTCCGATGATCTGGATGATCTGAGATACGATCACGACCCTTTTCTTTCCGAATTTTCCGATCAGTGTCGGAACAAACGGGATCAATGCCAGGCTCACCAATCCGCCCAATGACATCAGCACGGAAGCCCACTCCATATTGCCTACGCAGAACATGTAATAATAGAATGCCGTACTCGCCCTTCCGATCTGGCTGAACATAGCAAAAAACATATATGCAAATACACACAGCAGATTTTTGTTTGAAAAGATCGATTTTAAAAATCCGAAGAATGAGGTCCCGCTGTCGCCCTCCTGTGCCGCCGCAATCTCTTTTGCCTTTGCGATCTCCGGACTTTCCTTACAGAAATGCACCATCAAAAGTACCAGCGGCAGAGAGATGACTGCATAAGCGATGGCCGTTTTCTGGTATCCGGCTTCCTGTACGCCCTTTCCAAGCATCAGGATCAGGGGCATGGTACACATTCCCAGCACGGTGCTCCCCAGCGCGCCTGACCACATGCTGGAAGCAAACAACTGATTCAGCCGTTTCGGATTGTCCGTCATCCTGGACGGCAGCGCGCCGAAAGGCACGTTCATGACCGTATAAGCCATGCCCAGCCCGATATAGGTCACATAAGCATATACCAGTTTTCCGCTGCCCCCGAAGCCCGGTACACTGAAGGTCAGAATGGTAAATACCACCAGCGCAATGGAGCCTGCAATCATATAGGTGCGGTATCCGCCCACCTTCATATACGTCTTATCCATCAGCGCCCCCATCATCGGGTCATTGATGCCGTCCCATACCTTTGCCACAAGCAGAAGCGTCGCTACCGCCGCCGCGGACAGGCCGAATACATCGGTGTAAAAATACGCAAGGTACATATTGACCATCGTAAAGGAGAGCTGACACGCAAAGTTCCCCATCCCATATGCCCCGACCTGAATCCGTCCGACATTTTCTTTTACTCTGTTTCCGGTTTCCATGAAAGAAATCCTCCTTTTCCTTTGTTTTCTTATATTTTACTGTTTCTTTCATGGAAAAACTAATCCACAGCCTTTCAAAAATACCGCTTCTTTGAAAATGTATGCATCACGCCACGCTATCCGCGCAAAAAACGACTGGTTTCTTGTCTTTTTTTGCATTCTCCCTTTTTTCCCGCAAAGCAATGAGCCATACTGCATGGATATTTTACCCTTTTTTTACCCCTGCCTTTTATCAAAAACCTGGATCAGCGCCATCTCATTGGCCTCCAGCGTCACATCCAGATCCAGCACGCCGGACGTGATCTCCTGATAAAACACTTCCATGCGCGGAATGCAGATCTTTTTCAGGTAGGAAAGCTCGGAGCGCAGCAGCTCTTTCGCGTACCCCAGCTTCTTCCACTCAGCCAGAACGCTTCCGGCCGCCTCTCCTACCCGGTAGATACAGATTTTTTTCTTTCCGTTTCTCACATTCCGCAGCGAAAACGAGAGTTCCTGCTTGTAGCTGTTCTGCAGGACAAAGGGCAATTCCCCCGGCTCCAGCCGGTCTTCATCCTTTAACTGATAGCTGTAGCTGAACCGCTTCGCGTTGAAGGCAAGGATCCGAACGGAATCGCCCTGCCTGGAGGTCGCGATATAATGCTCCCCTCTGCCGAGCAGCCGGTCTCCCAACAGCTTCCAGAATTCAAATGCATAGTAGGCCGGCTTCGGCAGGGCGTCCCTGGTGAGCAGCCCTGTCGCGCCGATCAGCGGAGCCGCCGAGTCGAAATACTGTGACGGACAGTCGCTGACCGCCTGGTAGCACATACGGCTGACCCTGCCTGCGCCGTCCGTCATCTGCACCAGCATATGGCATGCCTTGGCGCAGCTGTCATTGTAAATATTCCGCTCGGACAGGGATGTATTCCATTCAGACACCCACACCTGCGTTTCCGGATAGCCGGTCTCTTCCAGGAGCGCGGCGTATTCATCCAGATCCTGTTTCAGGAAACGGGCATCCGAATCAATACTCAGCAGACTGTACTGATTGCCGATCTCTTTCTTTTCATCCCATGTCACCTGATACGGATAGCTGATCAAAGTCAGAAAATCCGGCCGGTCCACCCGGTCCTTCCACCAGAGGAGCTGCTCCTTCAATGCCTCCCGGTCCATCTCGGCATTCAGGCCGCTTCCGGCGATCCTGGCTTCCGGGGCATGAGCCTTGATGATCCTTCTCGTCCGCTCATACAAAACAGCATACGGTATTTTCCCTGTCCCCCCACTCCTCTCCGTGTCGTACCAGATTTCAAAAATCCACCTTTCCACTTCCTTTACCATATAACGCTCCGTGAGATGCTCCATCAGCGCTTCCAGCGCGCGCTCCCACTCTTCCATAGACAGAAATACCGGCTCGGCCCGGGATTCCTCCAGCATCCGGTTCGAACCGATACTGAAAATCAGCTTTTTCTTCCGCTCCGGCAGTTCAAACACCGGCACCGCCCCCTGCTCCAGCAGGAAATCCAGCACCATATCCAGCTTCTCAAAATTCATCTGTTCTGTCCCATGGCCGGACCGGATCTTCAGCTCCGGGTCAAACGGATTGGTCAGCCGGATGCATTTTACATCCAGGTTTTGAATGACCATTGCCGCATGCTTCTGCACCCTTGCATCCAGCAGGTCGGCAAACATCCCGGCATTCATACAGTACAGAAGCGAATTTTCGAAAGGAACCCCCTGGGCGGTATCTATCTCCAGCTTCTCTCCCTGCTTTTGGGCCGTTTCCTCATGGAACTCCGATTCCTTCAGATAAGCTGCCAGCCCTTCCATATCGGAGACCCCGGCCTGCTGGGACAGATGGTTCCTCTCCTGCCGGAACTGTTTCGGACTCACCGAAAACGCCTGTCTGAAATTCTTATTAAACACGGAGACATTCGCATACCCGCAGTCAAAGGCAATCTCCGTAACCGTCTTGCTGGTGGAGAGCAGCTCCTCCTTTGCACGCTCCAGCCGGAAATTTCTCACATATTCCGTAAATCCCGTTCCTGTCTCCCGCTTGAAGAAACGGGAAAACGCGGACTCCGACATATACCACTTCGCCGCCGTCTCCGCCAGATTTAACGGCTGCCCGTATGAATTCCGGATATATTCCAGCACTTCTCCTGTCTTATCATCCACCTGCGCAGGCTCTCCGCCGCCTTCTGACAGATACCGGGTTTTGATTCCTTCCCACAGCGCGTAATACAGGCTTTCTACCCAGAATCCATCAGGCTCTTCCGCATATTTACTTAAGATCATCTCCAGGATATAGCGGATTCTCGCGTAATCCTTTTCCGGCTCCCTGACACTGTTGCACAAAAAAGAAACGCGTTCCTGCTTCATCGCGTTTCTCAGCACATAATAATCCAGGTATATCTTACAGATCAGGGTGCCCTTGCGGCCTTTCCAGCCATGAGGCTCTTCCGTGTTGATCAGGACCACGTCCTTCGGAGATGCCTGAAAGTTCTCTTCCCGGACATGGATCTCTACCCTGCCTGACAGCACATAGATCAATTCCACGCTTCTGTGGGAATGACAGGCTTCCCCGCCATCCGATATAATCTGTATCTTATCCATCTCTTGTTTCTCCCAAACGCAACGCTATGCAGGCAGCGGAGAGATTGCAGAACCGGGTATATTCTACCGGAAAAAAATCTCCGCCATGCCCAGATTTCACCCCCGGCAACACCGCTTCGAGTCTGCCCCGCGCCCATTGACCTGACACTGCGTCACAAAATTTCTATTTTACAGAAATGTTTTTTCGTTTTTCTATCATAACTAATCCCTACACCAAGTATCCGCCCGGTAACTTTGGGTTTTTCGCCCGGTTTTCCTCTCAGCCGGAGGGCATAATCCTTATCTTTGATCTGCTGGATGGCAGCTTCGGGCGTATCATCCACTTTTAATTCAAGGATGATGGCATCCGCGTTCTTCTGCTCCGGATAAAATATAAAATCCGCATATCCTTTCCCGGCCTTATCCTCGCGTTCGACACGATATTTGTCACGTGCTGCCAGATATACCAGATTCACTACCGCAGATAATTCAATTTCACTGTTATAAGTAAATATCGGAGATTCCGTGTTGTGTGCAAATCCGAGGATTTGTTCCATTGTCTCCGTATCAAAATCCAAAGTTGCCGCAAGCATTTTTTTCGAAATATTTGCAAGCCTGTAAATATAGCCCAATGATCTTTCTCTTTTCATCATTGACGCATAACTGTCCATCAGTTCTTTATTGGGAATAGATACGCAGCCGTCCTCAAAGGTAAGAAGGCCATATATGACCATTGCGGAATAGATCTCATCCTTTGTATCAAGCTGCAGGGAAGTTGCCGCATATTCCTGAAGATCGGAGGGGATTGACTCCCCGGCAAACAGCAGAGCCAGATCATCCTGTACGTCTGCGATATTGTCCTTGATATATCCGAAAATAGAATCATAGGTGCCGGAGCTCGTCCAATAATTTGCCAGTTCATTATCGGTTAAAGCGCAGACAATGGAGCGTGGATTATAGAGCCTGCCGCCTGCTTTCGTATGGTATCCGTCATACCATATACGCAGGTCCTCACGCGTGATCGAAGGATTTTTCACAGTCCGCGCATAAACATGGTACAGACCGTCCACTTCCCTGTCCGTAAAGCCAAAATATTCACTGAACCGCACTCTGGTTGCCATGTTATATTCCTTGAACATATTCAGTTCAGAGCCGTCTGAGTATTTTGCGATCGGGAGGATACCGGTCATATATACCAGTTCAGCATACACTTTGCCCTTTAGCAGGGATTTCAGAAACAGCAGATATTCCATCCGTTCCTTCTCCGTGATGAAAGACATATGAAATACCGAATCCCATTCATCCATGATAAAAATAAACCTGTGTCCAGTTTTTTGGAAAATATCCGTAAGAATATCCCAGACCGCTTGTTTTGTATCAATCGAAATATCCGGGTATGCCTCGGCAAGATCCGCATTGATTCCATTTTGGACACGGTCGATATAGCACTGATAATCTGCACAGTCTCTCGGCATTTCACTAAAATCAATATAGATCACATCATGCCGGTTCAGATGCTTCTTGTAAAATGGTGAAGATGAGATCATCAGATGCCGGAATATATGATCTGCATCAGCGGCTTTTCCGAAAAATGCGGCGATCATATTTGCCATGACGCTTTTTCCAAAACGCCGCGGCCTTGTAATACAGAAAAAACGCTCCTCCGTTCCAATTGCAGGCAAAAGTTCATCAAGCAATGAAGATTTGTCAACAAAGTACATTCCAGATGCAGTTGTCTGATAAGCGTTAAACGGAACAATGCTGTTCAGATAGTTTCCCATTATACGCACTCCTTCCTGTGTCACTCAGCCTTGCCAAATAGAACGTGCTCCGGGCATGCCATCGCTCGGAGCACATTGTATTTTTCTTGCCTATTCCTGTATCCAGCCGTCACTCGGATCGCCTTTTTTAGTATAACATAGAAACGCTTAAATGTCCATGTTTAGTCTTCCTGCTTTTTCTCCGCATTACGCGCGGTAAGCCGTTCTCTGACTGCCTCCATATATCCCGGCTTGTCCAGGTCATACAATGCAAGCGGAATGATCCCGATCAGGAATACGATTCCGGG
>CAYQBE010000158.1:0-10977 GCA_964415625.1 uncultured Clostridium sp. | reverse complement strand
GCGGCTGCATTAGCAGACGCAAGAGTGCGATAGCACGGATTTTGCGAATGGATGCATAGGTTGGATGATCTTTAGATCATCCAACCGTACAGGTGGAAAAATTTCAGCATAGCAAAGTCTGACTGCTTCACGCCAATAAAAAGGTCTGCCCCGGCTCCCGGATCTCCATGATCCGCTCCCTGTATTCTGCCGTACACGTCTCTTTCTTAAGCCGTTCAAAGATTCCATACTCCTTCCAGAAATGCATGGGAAACACGCATTTGGTCCGGGTATGGCGCATAAAGAAATCCAGCCCTTCTGCATACTGCCCTTCCAGCCTGGGATCTACGGGAACGAATGCCGCGTCGATGGTCTCGCCGCCGATCTTTTGGATCTCCCGCTCATAACTCCGGCGCATCATCTTCACATAGTCTTCGCCCTCTTCATCCCAGTACCATGCATTCAGATCCCCTGCATGATAAAGGACTTTTCCCTGATACTGAACCAGAAAAGCGACGCCCTCATCCGTAGAGCGCAGGGTCCGGATCCGGCATCCCTGCACCTCCAGCTCTTCCTCCGGCTTTACAAACCATATATTTTCTTCCCGGCCCCCGTGCTTCAATGCATCCCTTTTGATGTCCTTTGATAAAATGTAAAAGGTATGGGGCATCTTCTCCTGAAATTCAAATATCCTTCTCTGATAGTGGTCCTGGTGCGCGTGGCTTGAAAAAATGAAAAGCTTCTTTCCCGGATCCAGCTCCGGCAGCTCACCGCGGTAGTAGTCAAACAGGAAATACGCACCCTCCAGCTCCGCCAGAAATCCACTATGCTCGATATATACCACTTTGATCATACGGTAACCTCACTCCTTGCCTGAAGAACTGTGTTTTCTCAGACATTCAGCATCTCCACTGCCCGCACCAGCTCCGGCAGGATGAATTCGATCCCTTCCTTTGCCAGCTTCGCGCTGTCCGGAAGGTTTACCATGACCGTCCGGTTACGGATGCCGGCTGCCGACCGGTCCAGAATGATTTTTTTGGAATACCGGATCCCGTATGCCCGGATGGCCTCTGGAATCCCCGGAAGCAGGCGTTCCGCCGCATCTGTCAGGGCATCCGGCGCGCAGTTCTTTTTCAGGACGCCTGTGGAACCTACCGTCAGGATCAGCTGCACCGAGCCGATATCCGCCAGCTGTCTTAAGACTGCTTCCACCACAGTCCGGTCCTCCGGCAGCACCCCTGCCTTGACGTCAAATCCCACCTGCTCCACGACACGCTTCACCGCCGTTCCCGCGGCACTCTCCTGCTTTGCCTTGTATGCCCTTGTACTGACCGTAAATACCGCTGCCTTCATGATACCAGTCCTCTTTCACTTTATAACGTTTCCAAACACTGCAACAGACGAAAGCTGATTTCCGATTGCAGCTAGTACAGCGGTTCGCAAATACTCATATACTAAGCACTCGTTATTTGTGCCATTGCTGCGTTGTCGTCAGTCAACGATGCCACCGCATCGCCTCCTTCCTCCGCCTTGCACTGACACAAATATCAAGCACTTAGTATACGAGCATTTACGAAACGCTGTACTAGGATCTTTTACATTGCGAATATCTTCTCCGCATATTCATTGGCTTTTGCAAAAATCTCTTCTTTGGAAGAATCCAGATAGAATTCTCCATCCTGATACAGCACCTTCCCGCCGATCATCGTCATCTTCACATTCGACTTGCTCCCGCTGTACACCAGGTTTTTGTCCAGGTTGCGGATGGGCTGCATATTGGGCTGGTTCAGGTCGATCAGGATCAGATCCGCTTTTTTGCCAGGCGCAATGCTGTCGCACTCCGGCAATCCGCAGGCATAGGCTCCGTTCACCGTCGCCATTTTCAGCACTTCCCTTGCCGGAACTGCCTCGGGATCGTCGCAGACCGCCTTCTGCAGCCCGGTCACCAAAAACATCTCCCGGAACATATCCAGACAGTTATTGCTGGCTGCCCCGTCCGTTCCGATCGCCACCGGGATCCCCATCTCCAGATACCGCTTGATGGGCGCGATCCCGCTTGCCAGCTTCAGATTGGACGCCGGATTGGTAACCACGTAAATTCCCCGTTTTTTGATGATCTCATAATCGGTCTCATCCATGTGTACACAGTGGAACAATGTACCGCCGTATCGGAACAGCCCCAGGGAGTCCATATAGGCAACCGGAGACATGCCTGAGCGCTTGCGGCACTCTTCCACTTCCTTGCGCGTCTCGGAGCAGTGTACGGAAACTGGAGCCTGATATCGTTCCGCCAATGCCGCGATCCCTTCCATCAGCTCCCTGCTGGTGGTATACTCCGCATGGAAACCGATCCGATGGCTGATCTGCCGTGCCGGATCGATATTCAGCCGCAGGAAGTCCTTTTCCACCTGGTTCACGGTGCCGCCGAAATTGTTGATGCTGTCGCAGAACACATACCGGAACCCGGTGTCCTTTGCCGCCCGCGCCCCGTCGTCCACGTAGAAATACATATCATATGCTGTCGTGATCCCGCTGGTCAGGTATTCCATAAATGCCAGCTTGGTAAACCAGTAGAGGCTTTCTCCTGTGAGCTTCCCTTCTGCCGGAAATACCTTGTTATGCAGCCATTCATCCAGCTTTAAGTCGTCCGCATGGGAACGCAGGAAGGTCATGGCCGAATGGGTATGGGCATTCTTGAAGCCCGGCATCAACAGGTTGCCCTGTCCGTCGATCTCCCTGTCCCATCCCTTTCCGTCCTTGCGCTCCGGCCCCGCGTAGGTGATGGTATCGTCCTGGATCCATACCTCTCCCTGAAAGATATCTTTCCCTTCTTCCATGGTCAGTATTCTTACATTATAAATTCTTGTGTTCATGGATTTCCTTTTTCCTCACTTTCACAGCTTCCTGATGATCTGAGTCACCAGGCGCTCAAAATCCTCTGCCCGTTTATCCGCCGCAATCTGCACGTCCTCATGCTTTAGCTTCTCCTTGGAGATCCCGCTTGCCATATTGGATACGCAGGAAATACCGCACACCCGGATGTCCGCGTGCCGTGCCGCCAGCGCCTCGCCCGCCGTGCTCATGCCCACCGCGTCCGCACCCAGCGCCGCAAACATGCGGATCTCTGCCGGGCTTTCATAATTCGGCCCGGTGGTCTGCACATAGACCCCTTCCTGGATGGGGATCCCCTCTTCTTTGGAAGTCTTCCGGATGATATCTTGGAGCTCCAGGTCATAGATCTGGCTCATATCCGGGAATCGAAGCCCCAGCTCCGACACATTTTCTCCGATCAGGGGCGAGGGAACAAAATTGGAGATCTGGTCCGTGATCATCATGAAATCTCCCACCTGGAAATTCCGGTTGATCCCACCGGACGCATTGGTCAAAAACAGCACCTCGATCCCCATCAGCTTCATCACCCGGATCGGCAGTACCACCTCCTGGGGCGTATATCCTTCGTAAAAATGGATCCGTCCCTTCATCACCACTGCCGGCACATCGCCGATATACCCAAACAGGAATCTTCCGTCATGGCCTGCCACCGTGGAAACCGGGAAACCCGGGATATCCCCGTACGGGATCTCACACTCCACCTTCATATTCCTGGCATAATTGCCCAACCCGGAACCCAGGATCAGGCCCACTCTGGGCTGAAAATCCGTAACTGTCCTGCAATATTCATAACACGCTTTTACTTTTTCATACTGTCTGCTCATCTATCGTATCTCCTTCTTCAGCCTTGTGAAACAGCCGAATGCCCCTAATGGGATGCCTCAGGATTACCCTGCGCTCCTTTATCCCTCGCAGGCTTCCCGCGTCGGATCCCTGTTTTTCCTCTATCGGGAGCATTTCCATACCAGCTCGTTCCATCTCCGGTCCACTTCCTTCTGGAACTCCCCGATCAGGTGCTCGTTCTCTTTCTTAAACAGATGCTTGAACCGCCCCTGTTTTACCAGGAAGTCTTCGATCGGAAGCTTCTTCTTGGGCTCATAGTTGAGGATCCATTTTCCTTCCACGACCTCGAACAGCGGCCAGTAGCAGGTCTCCACTCCCAATTTGCAGATCTCCATGATATCCGGCGTGTTGTACCTCCATCCTCTGGGACAGGGCGCCATGATATTTAAAAATGCCGCGCCCGGCGTATAGATCGCCTTCTCCGACTTGATGTGGAGGTCCTTAAAGTTCTGTACAAATGTAGTCTGTGCCACGTAGGGGATGTCATGGCTTGCGATGATCGCCGCAAGATCCTTCCGGTTCTGGGGCTTTCCGTTGCTCTTTGTGCCAACCGGTGTGGTCGTCGTATCCGCATACATGGGGGTTGCCGAAGACCGCTGGATCCCGGTGTTCATGTAAGCGCCGTTGTCATAGCACACATACACCATGTCGTGATTCCGTTCCATGGCGCCGGACAAGGACTGGAAACCGATATCATAGGTTCCGCCGTCTCCCCCGAAGGTGATGAACTTGTACGTCGCGTCCAGCTTTCCTTTTCTCTTCAATGCCTTATAGGCTCCTTCCACGCCGCTTAAGGTCGCCCCCGCGTTTTCAAAAGCATTGTGGATGTAGCTGTCCTCCCATGCCGTATAAGGATAGGTAAATGTAGAGACCTCCAGACAGCCGGTGGCATTGCCGATCACGGCCTTATCCCCTTCATGGAGCCCCCGCAGGACATTGCGCACCGCGATAGTCCCGCCGCATCCCGCGCACATCCGATGTCCGGGAGCCAGACGCTCCGGCTTATTCATGGTTTCTTTAAAATTGTAGCTCATATCCTGTCCCCCTTATTCTCGAATCCCAAGATAGCGGTAGGTTTCCCCTGCATCGCCGTCTTCTGCAATCTGTTTCAGGGCTGCAAAAATATGCTCCATATCTTCCACACGCACGTCCCGTCCGCCCAGTCCGTAGATATAATTCACTGCCAGTGCCTGGGAGCGCGCACGGAACAGCGCCGCCATCACATCCGCGCCCAGAGGTCCTCCGTGATTCGTATAACCTTCCGCCCGGTCCATGACCGCAACGGCTTTCACCCTGGATAAAGCCTGCGCGATCTCCTCCGCCGGGAAGGGGCGGTACATCCGGATCTTCACCAGACCCACCTTCTCCCCCTTTGCCCGCAGCCAGTCGATGGCATCCTTGGTGGTGCCTGCCGCGGACCCGATCATGACAACGGCCAGCTCGGCATCTTCCATGCAATATTCTTCAAACAGTCCGTATTCCCTGCCGGACAATGCGGCAAATTCTTTCGCCGTCTCCAGCACCACCCGGCTTACATGCTTCATGCCCTCGGCCTGGTTCCGTTTTGCTTCCATATAATAATCCGTAATGGAATAAGGGCCTACCGCCATGGGGCAGTCCGGATTCAGCAGATAGTTTTCCGGCTCATACTCTCCTACAAAGTTCCGTACTTCTTCATCTTCCAGCAGCTCCATATTCTCCACCGCATGACTGGTAATAAATCCGTCCTGGCAGATCATGATGGGCAGCCTGACATCCGGATGCTCGGAGATCCGGTACGCCTGCACCATATTGTCATAAGCCTCCTGGTTGTTCTCCGCATACAGCTGGATCCATCCCGAATCCCGCGCGCCCATGCTGTCCGAATGGTCGCAGTTAATGTTAATGGGACCCGACAGGGCACGGTTCACCAGCGCCAGTGCCAGCGGAAGACGGTTGGACGCCGCAATATATAACTCCTCCCACATGTAGGCCAGCCCGCAGGATGAGGTGGCTGTCAGGCTCCTTGCTCCCGCCGCTGAGGCGCCGATAGCCGCACTCATGGAGCTGTGCTCACTCTCCACCGGAATGAACTCCGTATCCACCTGTCCGTTTGCCACAAAGGAAGCGAAATACTGAGGAATCTCCGTGGACGGTGTGATGGGAAACGCCGGAAATACATCCGGGTTGATCTGGCGCAGCGCAGTTGCCACTGCCTCATTTCCTGATAAACGGTCTCTCTTTCCCATGTCAGTTCCCCCCTTCCATCGTGATCGCGCCGAAGGGACATGCCTTCACACAGATCCCGCAGCCCTTGCAGTGCTCATAGTCAAATGCCCCCCGCTTATAATCCGCAACCGGGATGCAGCTGTCCGGACAGACCGGAACGCACAGAAGACATTGTTTACATTTTTCCTCGATAAACTCCGGCTTGTCCGTAGACCACTCACCGGTATTGAACCCTCTGGATGTGCCGGCCCCTGCGATCACCATGCCTTCCGTCAGGTCCTTCCATCCCGCTTTCACGCCTAATTTACTGATATCTGCCGCCATCACCGCACCTCCTTAAGTGCCATCTTCAACGCCGCCATGTTGCCTTCGATCACTTCCGGCTTTCCGGCAAATTTGTGGGAGAAGGACGCCTTCATCTCTTTTAAGAAGGTCTCTTCCTCCATGATCCCCGCCACCTTGACGATGGCCGCCAGCATGGGCGTATTGGGAAAATATCTTCCCATCGTCGCCATGGATACCTTGTGGGCGTCAATGATATAGACCTCCCCCTCGTATCCTTTCAGATGGGGAATGATCTCTTCCTTCGTGCGCTGGGTATTCACCAGGATCGCCCCGTCCTTTTTCAGTCCGGAGGTCACATCCACAGCCTCCAGAAGGGATTCATCCACAACGACCACATACTGGGGATCATAGATATTGGAATGCACCCGGATCACCTGGTCGCTGATCCGGTTATATGCGGTAATGGGCGCGCCCATACGCTCCGGGCCGTATTCCGGAAACCCCTGGACATACTTTCCTGTCTGGAATGCGACATCCGCCAGCAAAAGCGCCGCCGTCTTGGCACCCTGGCCGCCACGGCCGTGCCATCTGATCTCTGTCAGGTTCCTCATGTTCTTTCTTCCTTTCGTTTGTACTGTACTCCGCCTGCAGCTAGAATTTATACTCATGGCAGATAAAGTCTGCCATACACTGATGGATGCAGCCGGAATCATCGGCTTATATACAACTGGCAGTGTCTTCAAATCCAAAAACACTGCCAGTTGTTCAGTTTCTTTATTTTTTCAGAAGTGACTTTCCTGTCATCTCTGCCGGCTGCTCCAGTCCCATCAGCTCGATCAGGGTCGGTGCGATATCCGCCAGGCATCCGCCCTCCCGGAGCTGATAAGCCGGGTCTGCGTTGACCAGGATAAAGGGCACCGGATTGGTCGTATGAGCGGTAAATGGCTCTCCATTCTCCTCGTCGATCAGCTGCTCTGCATTGCCGTGGTCTGCGCAGATGAACATCTGTCCGTTCACTTCCTTCACTGCGTCCACTGCTCTGCCCACGCATTCGTCCACTGCTTCGATAGCCTGGATCGCCGCCGCTTCCACGCCGGTGTGGCCTACCATATCCGGATTAGCAAAGTTGATGATGATCACGTCATATTTTCCGGACTTGATCGCTTCCACCAGCTTGTCGCATACTTCATATGCACTCATCTCCGGCTTCAGGTCATAGGTAGCAACCTTGGGAGACTTTACAAGGATCCGATCCTCGCCTTCATTAGGCTCTTCTACGCCGCCGTTGAAGAAGAAGGTGACATGAGCGTACTTTTCCGTCTCTGCCAGACGTGCCTGCTTCAGGCCGTTCTTTGCAAGGAACTGTCCGAATGTATTGGTGATCTCTTCCTTTGCAAAAGCAACCAGCTTGTTCTCGATCGTCACATCATATTCTGTGAAGCATACATAGGTCGTCTTGATGCGCGGACCTCTGTCAAAGCCGCCGAAATTGTCGTCACAGAAGGTTCTTGTGATCTCCCTTGCACGGTCCGGGCGGAAATTGTAAAAAATGATGGAGTCATTGTCCTGGATCGTCGCCACCGGAGCTCCATTCTTCATCACAACGGTGGGAAGCACAAATTCATCCGTCGCGTCCGCGTCATAGGAAGCCTGGATTCCTGCCGGTCCGGACTCGGCCGTTTCGCCGATGCCTTTAACCAGCGCATTGTAGGCTTTTTCCACACGCTCCCAGCGGTTATCCCGATCCATCGCGTAATAACGTCCCATCACGCTTGCGACCTCACCCACACCGATCTCCTTCATCTTTTCTTCCAACTGTTCTACGTATTCCTTGCCGGATGCCGGAGGCGTATCACGTCCGTCCAGGAAGCAGTGTACATACACCTTCTGGATACCCTGTCTCTTCGCCAGCTCCAGCAGTCCATAAATGTGTTCATTGTGGCTGTGCACGCCTCCGTCGGATACCAGTCCGAACATATGCAGCGCGGAATCATGTGCCTTTACATTTTCACAGGCTGCCAGAAGAGCCTTATTTTCGAAAAAGTCTCCGTCCTGGATTGCCTTTGTGATCTTGGTCAGATCCTGGTATACGATCCTGCCGGCGCCCATATTCAGATGTCCGACCTCAGAATTGCCCATCTGTCCGTCCGGCAGCCCCACTGCAAGACCGCTTGCATTTCCCTTGACAAAAGGATACTCGGCCATCAGCTTGTCCATGACCGGGGTCTTTCCCTGTGCAACGGCATTTCCTTTTGTATTGTCATTTAATCCATAACCATCAAGAATCATTAATACAGTTGGTTTTTTGCTCATTGTCCTTCTCCTTTTAAACACTGAAATTGTAACAGTTCTGTCACCTAAAAGTCCAGTATCTATTGTACATGCTTTTTCCGTTTTTTGCAAACATCTTTTCTATAGAAAAGCAAAAAAATCCCCCGCTTAGTTCAAACACGGGGGAAATCATTACAATTCACAGTCTTTATTTGTAATTCACGATCTTGCCGAAGTCCGCCTTCAGGGACGCGCCGCCTACCAGGCCGCCGTCGATATCTGCCTGCGCGAACAGATCCGCTGCTGTTGCAGCATTGACAGATCCGCCGTACTGGATGCGGATTGCTTCTGCTGTCGCGTCATCATATACTTCTGCGATGCATGCGCGGATTCCTGCGCAGACTTCCTGTGCCTGCTCTGTAGTCGCGGTCTTGCCAGTTCCGATCGCCCAGATCGGCTCATAAGCGATCACTGCGGTCTTTGCCTGATCTGCGGTCACGTTCTGGAATCCAACCTTCACCTGCTGGCGGATGAAGTCCATGGTCACACCCTGCTCTCTCTGCTCTAAGCTCTCGCCGCAGCACATGATCGGTGTAATGCCGTGCTCAAATGCCTTAAGTACCTTCTTGTTCACGTCTTCGTTGGTCTCGCCGAAGTACTCTCTTCTCTCGGAATGTCCGAGAACCACATACTTCACGCCTGCGTCTACCAGCATGTTCGGGGAGATCTCTCCGGTATATGCTCCGCTCTCCTCAAAGTACATATTCTCTGCGCCTACCTGGATGTTGGTGCCCTTTGCAGCTTCCACAACCGGAACGATGTCGATCGCCGGTACGCAGAATACAACGTCCACTTCTTCATTTGCAACCAACGGTTTCAGTTCCTCCACCAGAGCAACCGCCTCGCTCGGTGTTTTGTTCATTTTCCAGTTGCCTGCGATGATTTTCTTTCTTGCCATGATTTGGTCTCCTTCTTCTTTACTTTATAATCCAATGGATGTACTTTTTTACGGGATGTTCTCCTCACCTTCGCTCGGAGAACTAAGTAAATTCTAAGCTCGACCAGGCATATTCATGCCTGGTTTCTCTAAGAATTTACTTATTATTAGCTGCCGCAACGCCCGGTAACTCTTTTCCTTCCAGGAATTCCAGTGATGCGCCGCCGCCGGTGGAGATGTGGGTCATCTTGTCGCCGTAGCCGAGCTGGTTCACTGCCGCTGCGGAATCTCCGCCGCCGATGATGGTCACAGCGTCCGTATCCGCCAGTGCCTTTGCCACTGCTTCGGTTCCTGCCGCAAACTTGGGCATCTCAAATGCGCCCATCGGTCCGTTCCATACAACGGTCTTAGCTTCCTTCACTGCGTCTGCATAGATCTTCGCAGTCTCCGGTCCGATGTCAAGCCCCTGCCAGCCATCCGGAATCTCACCGTTTGCAACGATCTTTGTATTGGCGTCATTGGAGAAATCATCTGCGATCACATTGTCAACCGGAAGAAGAAGCTTCACGCCCTTATCCTCTGCCTTTTTGATCATATCCAGTGCGTACTGGCAGTAATCTTCCTCTAACAGAGACTTTCCTACGCTTCCGCCCTGTGCCTTGCTGAATGTGTAGGACATTCCGCCGCCGATGATCAGGGTATCTACTTTTTCCAGAAGGTTTTCGATCACAGAAATCTTGCTGGATACCTTCGCTCCGCCCAGGATCGCCACGAACGGACGCTCCGGATTATTCACTGCGTTGCCAAGGAAATCGATCTCTTTCTGCATCAGGTAGCCTACTGCCGCCGTATCCACGAACTGGGTCACGCCCACGTTGGAGCAGTGCGCCCTGTGAGCGGTACCGAACGCGTCGTTTACAAATACATCACAGAGGGAAGCCAGGTCTTTGCTGAATGCTTCGCCGTTCTTTGTCTCTTCGATCCTGTAACGGGTATTCTCCAGAAGAATGATCTCACCATCCTGAAGCGCCTCTGCCGCTGCCTTCGCATTCGGTCCCACTACTTCCGGGTCTGCCGCGAATTTCACTTCCTGGCCGAGCAGTTCGGATAATCTGGCTGCAACAGGAGCCAGGGATAATTCCGGCTTCGGTTCTCCCTTCGGCTTGCCCAGATGGGAGCAGAGGATGATCCTTCCGCCGTCTGCAACCAGCTTCTTGATCGTCGGAAGCGCCGCAACGAGACGGTTCTCGTCGGTGATCTTCCCATCGATCAAGGGCACATTGAAATCGCATCTTACCAGGACTTTTTTACCCTTTACATTAATATCGTCTACTGATTTTTTATTAAGCATGTCGTTGCCTCCCTGTTTTCATTGTAAAAACATTGTAAAAAAGGGATCCGGTCCCATGATAAGACCGGACCCCTCCGTGAGTCTATTTCAGAATCAAATCTGACAAATTCAGTTTTCTCTGAAAGCCTGTCCTACAGTAATGTTCCAAAATGCTTGATTGTTCTTACCATCTGGCTTGTGTAAGAATTCTCATTGTCATACCATGAAACAA
>CAYQBE010000157.1:0-11022 GCA_964415625.1 uncultured Clostridium sp. | reverse complement strand
AAGGTCCGTGTGATCGTACATACGGACTGCAAAAATGAAGCGGACGACCAGTTTGCCGTGGCCCATCACCTGATGACGCCCCGATTCGACGTAAAGGGGATCGTGGCAGGGCATTTCTGGAAAAATCCCCAGACCTACGGGGAGGAAGGGACCGCGAAAGCCAGCTACGATGAAGTCATCAAGGTACTGGACCTGATGGGGCTGGAAGGAAAATACCCTGTGCTCATGGGAGCTGCCACCGGAATGAAGGACGAAAAGACACCCATTGATTCCGAGGGAGCGAGATTTATCATAGAGGAGGCCATGAGGGAGGACAGCCGCCCGCTGTACGTTGCCTGCCAGGGCGCGGTGACTGACGTGGCTTCCGCGCTGCTGATGAAGCCGGAGATCGCCGAACGGATGACGATCATCTGGATTGGAGGAGGGGACTACCCGAAGGGTGGATTTGAGTTCAACCTGATGATGGATGTCCATGCGGCAAATGTGATCTTTTCCTCTCAAGCTCCGCTGTGGCAGGTTCCCATGAGCCTGTACAAGGTGATGGCGGTGTCTCTGGCAGAGCTGCAGCTGAAAGTCCGCCCCTGCGGAAAGATCGGGGAATACCTGTTCCGGCAGATGGTAGAGTTCAACCAGGTTGCGGCAAAATATGAGATGGCATGGCCCCACGGAGAGATCTGGGGACTGGGCGACCAGGGAACCATCGCCGTGCTCATGGAGGAGCTGGAAAAGGTCAGCTACGATCTCGTACCTGCCCCCAGGGTTGCGGAGGATATGACCTATATCCACGGACAGGACAACCGGGAGATCCGGGTGTATAAGTATCTGGATGCCAGGCTGACGCTGGAAGACTTTTTCGCGAAGCTGGCGATCAATTTTGGATGAGCAGAAAAAACGAGGTGAATGAGGATGGAAAATTATCTCGTGTTTGACGGCGGCGGGACATTTACCAAATACGCCCTGATGGACGAAAACGCCGCGATTTTGGAAAAGAACAAGGTTCCCACTCCCGGCTACAAGGATCACAAAAAGGAAGACTATTACCGGGTGCTGGACGGGATCGTAGAGCAGTATCGGAACCGGATCGCGGGGATCGCCATGAGCCTGCCCGGGATGTTGGATTCGGAGCATGGATATTGTGTGACCGCAGGTTACCTTGCCTATCTCAGCGAGTCCCCGGTGGCGGAGGAGCTGGGGAGCCGGTACGGACTTCCGGTGTCCATCGAAAATGACGGGAAATGCGCGGCTCTGGCGGAATTTTGGCAGGGCAGCCTGAAGGGCTGCAGAAACGGTGCCGTGGTGGTGCTGGGCTCCGGGGTAGGCGGCGGTCTGATCTTAAACGGGGCGCTCTACCGGGGAAGCCATTTTTCGGCGGGAGAGTACAGCTATGTGTGTGCGGATGAGAACCAATCCCAGGTGCTGGACGGCTACTGGGGAATCTCCGGCGGTGCGCCGGGGCTGGCAAAGGCGGTGGCAAAGTACACCGGAAAGAACTGGGAAGAATACGACGGGATCCAGATTTTTCAGCAGGCCAATGCGGGAAATGCAGAGGTGCTCAAAGGGCTGCGGGATTTTACCGATTCCCTGGCGGTGCAGATCTACAATGTGAATATTCTGCTGGATCTGGACTGTGTGGCGATTGGCGGCGGGATCAGCCAGCAGCCGCTGCTTCTGGAATATCTGCGGGAAAGCATGGACGCGCTTGTGGATCACAACCCCATCAAAATGATCAGCCCGCACGTCCCGAAACCAAAGCTGACGACCTGTAAATTTTACAACGACGCGAACCTGATCGGGGCGCTGTATCGTTTTAAAGAACTAAGGAACTGTCCCTAAAAGCAGCAACATGAAGAGGCTGCTGACACATGAAACTGACGGGTCTGCACAAAGCGGATCAGAAAAGGAGGATGATAGAGATGGCATTTCCAAAAAATTTCCTCTGGGGAGGGGCTGTGGCGGCCAACCAGTGCGAGGGCGCTTATCAGGAGGACGGCAAGGGCTGGAGCACCCAGGACGTGACGCCCCGCGGTATCGTGGGTTCCAGGACCGAAGTGCCTACCCCGGACAACATGAAGCTGGTGGGAATTGATTTTTATCACCGCTATCGAGAAGATATCAAGCTGTTTGCGGAGATGGGATTCAAGGTCTTTCGGACGTCCATCGCGTGGAGCCGCATTTTCCCGAAGGGGGATGAAGAAGAGCCTAACGAAAAGGGGCTGCAGTTTTACGATGATCTGTTTGACGAATGCCTGAAATACGGCATGGAGCCGTTGGTGACGATCTCACATTATGAGACGCCGCTGCATTTGTCGAAGACCTATGACGGCTGGGTCAACCGAAAGATGATCGGATTCTATGAGAAATATGTCCGCACGATCTTCGCAAGATACGGCGGCAAGGTGAAATACTGGCTCACCTTCAATGAGATCAATTCCGTGCTGCACCAGCCGTTCTTAAGCGGCGGCATTTTCACGGAAAAGGAGAAGCTCTCCCAACAGGATCTGTACCAGGCGGTTCATCATGAATTTGTGGCTAGCGCGCTGGCGACGAAGATCGCCCATGAGATGATGCCGGAGGCGAAGGTCGGCTGCATGATCTTAAGCATGCCCACCTACCCGCTGAGCCCGTCTCCCGACGATGTGATCAAGGTGATGGAAAGCGTCCACAAGAACGATTTCTTCGGGGATGTGCATGTGCGCGGGTACTATCCGGGATATATGAAACGGTATTTCCGGGAGAACGGGATCCAGATCCATATGGAGCCCGGGGATGAGGAGATCTTGAAACATACGGTGGATTTTGTTTCTTTCAGTTATTATATGAGCGTCTGCGATACGGCGGATCCGGCGAAGCAGATCCAGGGCCAGGGGAACCTCATGGGCGGCGTGCCCAATCCTTACCTGGAGGCCTCCGAGTGGGGCTGGCAGATCGATCCCCAGGGGCTGCGCTACGTGCTGAATTATTACTGGGACCGTTACCAGAAGCCGCTGTTCATCGTGGAAAATGGTCTGGGAGCGGTAGATGTTCCGGTGGAGCAAGCGGACGGCACGAAGACCGTGGAGGACGATTACCGGATTGATTATCTGCAGAAGCATTTGCTGCAGGTGGAGGAAGCCATTGAGGACGGCGTGGATGTGATGGGATATACGTCCTGGGGCTGCATTGACCTGGTGAGCGCGTCCACGGCGGAATTGAAAAAACGGTATGGATTTATCTACGTGGACCGGAACGACGACGGCACCGGGACGCTGGAGCGGTACAGGAAGAAATCCTTTTACTGGTATAAGGACGTGATCGCGACTAACGGAGAGAAGCTTCACGAATAGTTTTCTTAAAATAATCATATATCAGGAGGAAAGCAAATGCGAAGCATTTTTTGAATACCATCGTATGCAGAAAGGCTGCCAGTGGCAGGCTTTCTGTATGCTTTCCGACGATATGGCAGGTGACGCGAAGCGGCGCGTGCCGATACAACTTTATAGGAGGAATAAGCATGGCAGAAGCATTGGTGAGCGTGATACCGGAAATGAAACGAAAAACGGTGGACGCATTTGTAAAGAAAGCGGTGGAACTGGATCATGACCTGATCGAGAAAAAGACCGCGCCCGTGTCGCTGGTGACGATTGGACGGTCGGAACAGGGACACGGTGTGGTAACAGAAAAAAAAGGGATTGAAGAAATGCCGAAGAGGCGGCTGGCAAAGGGAGACAGGATCTGCATGGATTTCGGCGACCACCATGTGGGATATGTGACGTTGAAGCTGGATTCCGCGGGAAGCCCCCAGGATGCTCCGGCATTCCTGAGGCTGAAATTCGCGGAGATCGCCAACGAGATCCTGGAGGATTCCTCCATCTATGAGGGATGGATTAGCAAAGGATGGATTCAGGAGGAGTTTATCCATATCGATGTGCTCCCCTGCGAGTTAAAGCTCCCCAGGCGGTATGCGTTCCGCTATCTGGAGGTGCTGGCGCTGGATACCTCCCAGAAGTTCCAGGTGGTCGTGGAAGGCGCGGAGCTGACGGCGGTTTCCGCCGTATCCATGGACGCGGTGAAGCCGGTGGACGGACTGCCGGAAGACCTGCAGAAGATTGACCGCGCCAGCCTGAAAACGCTGCAGGACTGCATGCAGCATGTGTTCGAGGACGGCCCCAAGCGGGACCGCCGCCTGTGGATCGGGGATCTGCGGCTGCAGGCAAAGGCAAACTACGCCACCTTCGGCAACCATGACCTGGTGAAACGCTGCATGTACCTCTTCGCGGGCCTGACCCGGGACGACGGCAAGATCGGCGCCTGCCTGTTCACGGAGCCGGTGATGCAGGTGGACGATACCTTTTTGTGGGACTATTCCCTGTTCTTCGTCTCCATTTTATACGACTATTATCAGGAGACAAAGGATCTGGATATCGTAAAGGAACTGTGGCCTGCGGCTTACCGGCAGATCGAGCTGGCCCAGGAGGACATGAAGGACGGCGTGCCGGATACGGAAGAAAATCCCATGCTGGCCTTCATTGACTGGAAGGACGGGATCGACCGCCAGGCGCCGGCCCAGGGCGTGTGGATCTACTGCCTGCGCCATGGAAAAGTGCTGGCGAGTCTGGCGGAAGATCCGAAGGCGGAGGCAGAGATCGAGAAGCTCTTAAAGGAAGCGCTGGAAAACGCGAAGAAGCATTTCTGGGATGAAGGGCAGGGATTTTTCGTCAGCGGCGCATCCCGGCAGGTATCCTGGTCCACCCAGGCGTGGATGGTCCTTGCGGATGTATTGGAAAAGGAAGAGAGCCGCAGGCTGATGCTGCATCTCCTGGAGGAGAGCCCGGAAATGGGCGTGGCGACACCTTACGCGTACCACCATGTGATCGAGGCGCTGCTCCATGTGGGAGAAAAGGAGAAGGCGCTGGAGCTGATGAGGACGTACTGGGGCGGTATGATCGAGCTGGGGGCGGACACCTTCTGGGAGGCGTTTGACCCGAAGGATCCGAACGCGTCGCCCTATGGAAATACACAGGTGAACAGCTTCTGCCATGCGTGGAGCTGTACGCCGGCGTGGCTTTTGAGAGAGTATTTTTGATACTGAAAAAGTGCGGACTATCGGTAAGTTATTTTGTGCCAGTTTCTTGCGCGCAGAACATCCTGTATTCTGTAAAATTGCAGGGTACAGGATGCTCATGAAAAATTATTTCCAGCTGTGCGGTTGGGTTTATTAAAGTCATTTTTATTCAATTTATTGAAATAAAAATGACCTGTCGAATCAGCAACCGCACAGCTGGAAATTTTTACAGGAACCTTCAACCACACAGCTGAAATTCTTTTACCGTTGTCTTTTGCAGCCTCTCTATCTTAAGAATTTGCGTTGCTCATATCTATGATGGGCTTTATCATTTTCAAGGACCTCAACCCTCTTAGAAAGTGAGTTAATTGATTTCTCGTGATCCCCGATCGTTTTTAAAAGGATTGCGGTATTATCGTGATCCAGTTTTATAATACGGTAATACTGGTTTAGCTCATCTAAATTTTGTTCCACCTTATCAATCCGTTTTCCTAAATTGACCTGTACTCTGTCCAATTCTCCAAGAACCATATTTTCCGACTCATGGATAAGAGATTCCATTTTGGATTCCATTTTATTTTCCGAATTTTGAACGACACTTACCATAATATCTTTTATCATTTTTAAATCTTTTTGTTCTAACATATTGTATCCTCCCCGTGCATTTTTAAGTAATAGACTGTGAACGAATAATCTCTAAACGCTTGGATCATCAACGAATACACAGTTTTTGTGCCCATGGTTCTCTTTTTCTGATGTGACCGCCGCAGTATCTGCTGTTTGTCCTTTTGCAGAAAAAGAAGCGGCATCTTGCTGCGAACGATCTTCGCAGCTGTTCTTTTTCGTTCCATAAAAAACTCCTTATTCTGTTGTTGTCAGGAGATTTTCCATAGTCCTGTCAGAAAAGCTCCTGCTTTATGTGGATCAAAGCATGAATTTTCTGAAAGGCAGGACGCTGAGGCCCTTGTGCAGATATGTCTTATACAATGACAACAGGCATTCAGAAATCCGTAAACGGCTTGATCGCAATAACGGGATGCCTTTTTGGGGATGATTCATTGTACCAGAACCTGGATATATCGGAAACAGACGTTCCCGATATCATGAAACTTTAGAAAATATGCTTTCGTCTATTCTAGCATATGGAGAGGGGGAGTACAAGAAGAAAATAAAATTCGCAGGACACGTCTTGACTAGGCGGTTACTGGTCACACCTTGACCAGGTGCGCCCAGTAACTCAGGCCGTCATTTAAAATTGCCTACGGCAATGGACGGCCTGAATACCAGCTTTTATGTGCATCCTCCTGACCAATCAGCGTGGTGATTGGTCAGGGTTTGACCTGTAACACCAGGCGCGCCCTGCAGCAGTATGCCCAGAGGCGGATCACTTCACCTCCGCCCTCTTATACACCGCATACAGCAAAGGCTGCAGCACAACATATGCCAGCAGATACAGCGGGAACAGGATCATCAGAACTTCCAGTACCTTCCCTCCTGCCTCATACAGTGAAAAGTCCCGGAGTGCGTTGTAGACATCCATCAGCCGGTCCGGAAGGAGGGAGCAGAATCCGGGCAGGGGAATGATCCGGCTCAAAAACGGGAAGGTACACAGGATCAGAAACGGTATGGAAGCCGCCAGCACGGTGCTATGTGTTTTGGCGAATATGATCATGGTAATGGTCATGGCAAACAGGGTTCCGATATACCCTCCGGCAAGGATCAGGAGATAAGCCTGCAGGTTGGTAATATTGTAAATGCACCTCGAAAACTCGAACTGGATCGGGCAGCCGCCCCCGCCCGCGCCTAGCAGGGCCAAAACAATTACGGTATAAAAAAGAACAAACACTGCGTACAATACAGTCGTGACAAGAAATCCTGCAATGATTTTGGAAAGGATTGCCCGATTCCTGCCAAGCCTGGACGAAAAGAAGATGGAATCCGCCTTCAGCTGAAATTCATCGGAAAAGATACCGGACACAAAGAACCCGATGACCAGCGCCAGTAGCAGGATAAATGTGCTCACCTTTGGAAACAGCGCGGCCCATCCCTCCATCGGCTCATAATAGAACGGAGTTTCCAGCGCTTCATATCGTCCGATCAAAAAAGCCTTTTCATTTTCGGAAAAATGCTCTTCGCCGAAATCCAGAAATTCTTTAAAATTGGAAATCCTTTTCTCGTAAACCTTCATCGCGTCTTCTGGCGTAAGGCTGTCAGCAATAAAGGACTGATAATCCCTGTAGGGACTGAATACGTCATTCAGAAATTCCCAGATATCAAGGAATTCCTGCTTCTTTGCATAAGCCTGATTCTGTTCCGTGATGTCATCGGACAAGGCTTCCCTGGAATTACAGATTTCGATATTTTTTTGGATCGCTTTGGCAAATACATCCTCTGTCAGATCGCCGGACCACGGAGCTTTCATTTCCCGCAGCTTCCTTGCGGCGGCAATTCCGGAAAGATGGCTGCCGTCCTCGGCCGTGCAATATACAGAGTTAAATGTAAGGAGGCATACCGCGATCAGGATTGCCACCATGATCAGCAGCGCCGCTTTATTTACAGACTTCGAAAATATTTTTTTGATCTCAAACCAGATCATCTTCTGTCACCAACCTTTCTGCTATTATTGCGCTTCCGCATCTCCTCCGTCCTCAACCGTTTCGCCAAAATAATACAAAAATACGTCCTCCAGCGTGGGCCTGACGCGCACGGCATCGGGAAATGGCCGCTTGGGAGAAATGACACGCAGCTCCACATGTCCATCTTCGGATTTCAAATTGGAAACCTTATATTTTTTCGTAATGGCTGACACCATGGAATGTTCGGTCACGCATTTCCATACCTTTTCCGGCATGGACGCAATGGTCTCGTCCAGCGTCCCCTCATGCACCATGGCGCCGTCCTTCATCAGCCAGATCTCATTCGCGATATACTCAATATCCGATACGATATGGGTGGACAAAAGGACCAGCCGGTCCTCGGAGATCTCGCTGATCAGGTTGCGGAAGCGGATCCGCTCGTTTGGGTCCAGCCCGGCGGTGGGCTCATCCAGGATCAGGATCCTGGGATGGTTCAGCATGGCCTGGGCGATCCCGGCGCGCCGTTTCATACCGCCGGACAGCTTTTTCATCTTCTTGTTGGCTGCTTTTGTAAGCCCGACCTGGACAAGCAGCTCACGGATCCTTTTTTTGGCGACAACAGGACGGATCCCTTTAATCGACGCAATATAGAGGAGATAATCCTGCACGGTGAACTCCGGGTAAAATCCGAAATCCTGGGGCAGATAGCCTAACAGTTTTCTGTACTCCCCGTCCATTTTGAAAATGTCCTCCCCATCGCAGGTGATGCTGCCCTCCGTGGGCTTGAGCAGGGTGCAGAGCATCCGCATGAGCGTGGTCTTTCCGGCGCCGTTTACCCCCAGCAGGCCGTAGACCCCGCCGGTCATCGTCAGATCCAGATGGTCAACGGCAGTCAGGCTGCCGAAATTTTTTGTCAGATTCTTTAATTCTAATTCCATAATTTTACACCTCACATTTTTTCAATCAACCAACCGTACATCTAAGTATTTTTAGGAACTGTAGCTGCCGCATGCTTCCAGTGTGCGGGAAACCGCAATGCACAGGAACAGGACTGCAAGTCCTGCGGCAGCCAGCCAGACCGGCAGATAAACCATGGTATAAAGCTTCTCATTCAGGGAGACCATCAGCCACAATCCGCACCACACCACACACAGGAATATGGCGGTGGCTTCACTGGTGATCCGTCTGCTGCACAGAGTCCCGAAGCAGATGCATGCCGTCACCAGCATGGGCAGAAGGAACTGGACAAGCAGCATGGGGAGATCCATATGCAGCCCCCTTGTGGCAATCCAGCAGAATCCGGTGAGCAGAAGGGTATCCGCGGCTCCGAACAATACCATCCGGGCCGCGTAGATCTGCCGCAGGGAATAGTAGGACGCATGCTCGATCTCCATGGAGCAGCTGGATCTGTTTTTCCAGAATTCCGGGATGATCAGGATGACATACATGGCTGCCATGATCCCAAGCCCCCTCTGGATATAGCGCTCGTCATAGGAAGAGGCAAGCAGGCCTGCGGATGCGCACAGGATCAAAAACTGAAGGAGCCACCACCTTTTTCGGATCAGCCGGAACTGATCCCACAGAAATTCATAGTAGGAAAGCATTTTCTCCTGTTCGGCCGTATAAAAGATTTCTATGGATCTTTGGATGGTCTCCTGTATTTTTTCTTCCCGCGGTCTGGGGCGGGTGATCTTCTTATAATGGATCAGCTCTTCATTCAAATGCATGAGTGACACCTCAACTTTCTTCCGATATTTTCCGGCTGTGCGGCTGCGATTCGACAGGCCATTTATCCATCCGCACCGCTGATATATTTTTTCAACTGTATCTTCGCCTGCTTCAAACGGTATTTTGCCAGGGGAAGGCCGATCCGCAGCGTATCGGCGATCTCGGTCAGCTTCAATTCCTGAAAATAATAGAGGATCACGACCTCGCGGAACTCTTCCTGCAGAGATGCGAGAGCCTGCTCGATCAGGAGGCGGTCTGCGGTCTCCTCGTCGGGAGGCTCTTCTGCTCCAAGCTGCCGGCTGAGCTCGCCGTCTTCCAGAGGATTTTCCCGGATCTTCTTAAAATAATCCCTGCACAGATTTCCGGCAATCGTATATAAATAATTTTTGGCCTTTCCGGTATGACGGTAATCAGACAACTTTGCAAAGAAGCGCGCGAAGGTTTCCTGGGTCAGGTCCTCGGCATAATCCTGATCCGGGCAGTGATAGCGGCAGTAGGAGAGGATGTCCCCGTAATATTTTCGGACAAACAGATCAAAGGCGTCCTCATCGCCCTGCTTCATTTTCCGGATCATTAAAAAATCGGCACTCACAAGCTCCACCCTCCCTCCCACAGTTACAGGCATTTATCCTATTCTATCATGTATATCAAAAACGGGCATCCCGTTATGGCCATGCGGTCGTTTCATAAGGTATAACGAATGGGAAATGGAAAAAGATAGTGTGGATATAAAAAATGTATCAGTTATTTTTCTACAAATCCACAAGAGTATTGACTGGTGTTATCGTATATGATAACATAGAAGAAAAGGGAAGGTGATTGGGATATTTGAATTAGATTTTTACGCAAAAGAAAACGGGAAAATACCAGTACAAGACTTTTTATACTCGTTAAATCCGAAGTTAAGGGCGAAGGCGTTTCATGATATTGAGTTGTTGAAGAATATTGGAAATGAGTTAAGAGAGCCATATGTAAAATCAATAAAAGGGAAAAATAATAAAGGTTTATATGAATTACGAATAAAGTTTTCAAGTGATATTGCAAGGATATTTTATTTTACATATTATAATAATAAATTTGTGCTGTTGCATGGTTTTATTAAAAAGACTATGAGAACGCCTGAAAGTGAGATTAAGAAAGCAAGAGCATATATGGAAGATTATAAAAGGAGGGTTGAATCATGAACAGGGCAGGAATATCTTTTGAAGAAATGAAAGAAGAGATGCTAAAGGATGAAGCATTTGAAGCGGAATATGAAAAGCTAAAACCCAGATATGAAGCGGTAGAACAGATTATAAGAGCACGAAAAGAGCAGAATATAACACAGTCAGAGCTGGCTAAGAGAGTAGGTACACAGAAAAGCAATATTTCCAGGCTGGAAAGCGGTAATTATAATCCCAGTTTGGATTTCCTTGTAAAAGTTGCGGAATCGCTGGGAAAAAGTTTAAGTGTACGGATTAAATAAGCTTGACAAATCCCGACAGATAGAGTACACTCAGATTACTTCGAGGGACGAAGTAATCTGAGTATCAGAGAAATCTGCTGTGAGTATAAATTTGAAGGCGGGAAAGGCGATGGCAGGATTGTTTGATTTTGAGAAGATGATGTTTGATTACCTGGATCGGGTGAAGGAGCTGCTTTCGCCCCGGATCTGGGAGAATCTTCTGCTGGACTGTT
>CAYQBE010000156.1:0-11121 GCA_964415625.1 uncultured Clostridium sp. | reverse complement strand
CCGGCCGGAGCTTGCCGTCCTGGATGTGATGCTACCTGACGGCGACGGCTTTTCACTGATTGAGCAGTTGAAGCGGCTAGGCGGAAAACGGGCTGGCGGTACTGGGATATCCGAAGAACCGTTTTTGGAAGCATATGTGGCCGAGCTGGGACTATCAGCTTATTGCGAATCTGCCGAAAACAATACTTTCCGTATTGATGGTCAATGCCGCAGTGATTTTTCTGATCTATATGGCTGCGAATATCAGGCTGCTTGGGTCTGTGGACCCCATCATAGACGGCATCCAGGCCCTGCCGGAAGGGGAGGCAGTCTACATTAAGGAAAAAGGGCTGCTCTCGGAGCTTGCCATGAGCATCAACAAAACCTCGGAGCTCCTGCAGTCTCAAAGCTACCGGCTTCGGAAGAAGGAAACGGCAAGAGCCAACTAGATCGCAGGGGTCTCTCATGACATCCGTACGCCGCTGTCGATGGTGTTGGGCTATGCGGGCCAGCTGAGGGACGATCCCCATCTGACCGGCGGAGAACGTCAGAAGGCGGCGGTCATCGTAAAACAGAGCGAGCGCATGCGGAACCTGATCAACGACCTGAATCTGGCTTCCAAGCTGGAGTACAATATGCAGCCGCTCCATCTGCAGAAGGTGAATCTGGTTGCGGTGGTCCGGCAGGTGGTGGTGGATTTTATGAATCTGGATATCGGCGGCAGGCATCCCATCGAATGGGAAACGGAAGAAAACCTGACAGTCTGTCCAGTCTGCGCAGATCCGGATCTGATGAAGCGGGCGGTCGGCAACCTGATCCAGAACTGCATCAACCAATGAGCAGGGATGCACGATCTATGTCCGCGTAACGATGGAAAATGAGAGATGTACGGTGACGGTTGCTGACGACGGGGTGGGCGCATCCCAGGAGCAGATGGAAATGCTCATCCGGACTCCCCACTATATGGTCTGTGATGAGAGAACCGCGGAGCAGAGGCATGGGCTGGGGCTGCTCATCGTCAGGCAGATCATGGCAGTTCATGGCGGGGAGGTGGAGATCGGGCAGAATGCGCACGGCGGGTTTACGGTGAAGCTTGGGATGCCTGCGGAATCAACGTTTATTCAATGATCGCCAGCGGGGGCAGGAACCGTTAAGTACGCTTTCGAAATTGTGAAGGCGTCACCCCCGTCTGGCGCTTAAACATATTATGAAAGCTCAAAGGCTCAGAATACCCCAGTAAAGAACTGATCTCCTCGACCGTGAGCACAGTGGATGCAAGCAGATGCTTTGCCTGTGCAACCCGATAGTCCGAAAGGATTTCCGCAAATGTGCGGCCGGTATGCTTTTTGATATAGCTCGACAGGTAATTGGGATGCATGTAAAAATGGTCCGCAACATGGTTAAAAAGCTGAAAAAAGCGGTATTAAACAGCTCCGGCCGCATGAGCAGATTGACGACAATATCATTCTCTGAGTCAATACGGCAGGAATGGCGGGCCATCGGATTCATGATGCAGACATTTCCTGTGTTCAGGGTGACCTGCTGTTTATGATCCAGATTTTGCCTGCAGACCCCGGAAACAAACTTTTCTTCTGGAGGCAGAGTGATTGATTTCGGCCAGAATCACGCAGGCTATGTGTGCATGACCTTAAGAAATACAAAGCCGGGTCAGAGGATCAGGCTGACCCATGGGGAGGGGCTCAAAAACGGAATCTTTTCAGAAAAAATTGCCGGGGAAAAGTTACGTTTACGGTGGGCAGCGGAAGGTATAGATTTGAATAATGCAAGGCGGGTATTCCCTTGTTTTTATCCGCGGATTCTTTTATAATGGATAAAAGGATCCGCGGATAGTTTTTGGCGGCGGAGAAGAAGCTGCGCGGGAAAGAAAGGGACGTATATGATGGAAAAGAAGATACCGATCGGTATTGAAAATTTTGAGGACATACGTAAAAATGGATTTTTCTATATCGACAAAACAGGTCTGATCCGGGAACTGCTGGACGATTGGGGGAAGGTCAACCTATTCACCCGTCCCAGAAGATTTGGAAAATCTTTGAATATGAGCATGCTGAAATGTTTTTTTGAAATCGGGCAGGATCTGTCTTTGTTTGAAGGGCTTGCGATTGCGCGGGAGAAAGAATTATGCGCTGTGTATCAGGGGAAATTTCCGGTGATCAGCATGACCCTCAAGGGCGTGCAGGATATTGCATTCGAAAAGGCCAGGGCTATGCTGGCGGAGCTGATTCGGATGGAAGCGCGTCGGTTCACGTATCTGCTAGACAGTAAAAAGCTGGATGAATTTGACAAGGAGGATTTTCGGCTGTTGCTGAAGCGGGGGATGCCGGATGAAATTTTAAATAACAGTCTGCTCATCCTTTCCAGGCTGCTTCACAAACACCATGGACAGAAGGTGATCATTCTGATTGATGAGTACGATGTTCCGCTTGACAAGGCAAATCAGTCCGGATACTATGAGGAGATGGTATCCCTGATCCGGAATCTGTTCCATCAGTCGTTAAAGGGAAACGACAGCATGCAGTTTGCTGTGATGACAGGCTGCCTGCGTGTTTCGAAGGAAAGTATTTTCACAGGACTGAACCATTTGAAGATATTATCCATTACCGATGTCCGGTTTGATGAATATTTTGGTTTTACAGATTCGGAAGTGAAAGAGATGCTTGACTTTTACGGGAGGAGTGAGCGATTTGAGGATGCAAAGAAATGGTATGATGGATATCGATTCGGTGAAACAGATATTTACTGTCCATGGGATGTGATAAACTATTGCGATCTGCTCCGCGCGGATTCGGATGCGGAACCCCAGGAGTATTGGACGAATACCAGCGGCAATCAGATCATAAGGCTTTTTATCGAAAAAGCGGATAAGGGCACGCAGAAAGAGATTGAACGTCTCATTGCCGGGGAGTCGATTATAAAGGAAGTGCGTCAGGAACTGACATACAGCGAACTGGATAAAACCATTGAACATCTGTGGAGCGTTCTTTTCATGACCGGCTATCTGACCCAGAGAGGAAAGATCGACCGGAAAAAATATTGCCTTGCCATTCCCAATTATGAAGTACGGCAGATATTTATAGAACAGATCCAGGAATGGTTCCGGAAAAAAACAAGGCAGGACCGGATTCGGCTGGATACGTTCTGCAGGGCGTTTCAGGATCAGAATGTGGAGCTGATTGAAAGGCTGTTTAATCAATACCTTTCCACAACGATCAGCATTCGTGATACGAGTGTGCAAAAGCCGAAGAAGGAGAATTTGCCCACAGGGAAAGCGAACACTAAGGGTTCCGAAGAACAGAACCCAAGTGTCTGCTTTTATCATGGAATCCTCTTAGGGCTCTTAAGCTTTCGGGAGGACTGGTATCTGCATTCCAATTCGGAAACAGGAGAAGGGTACAGTGACATCCTGATCGAACTGGAGGAAGAAGAAACAGGAATCGTGATCGAAGTCAAATATGCAGAAAATGATAATCTGGAAGCCGGATGCGCAAAGGCTCTTGCACAGATTGAGGAGAATCAGTATGCACGGGAGCTTTTGGAGAATGGAATGAAAAAAATCCTGAAATATGGGATCGCGTGTTATAAGAAGCATTGTAGAGTGGTGCCGGGAAAGGACAGGTGAAGGCGATGACAGAGGCACGTTTCTGCGAACACATTATTTTTCTGGCCCATGCGCCCCTGCGGGTATGCTACCTGCGTCATCGGGGCAGTGTGCATGCTGCTCTTCGACCTGGATCAACATTATGACCAGGCGGTTGCGGATCTGGCGGAAGGGAGATGGAGGGGGAGTAAATAAAAGGAAAGGCTCCTTCTTTTTAGCAATTACCAAGAGATTGAGGGAAAAGTGCGATGATGCAACAAAAAGCAGGGAATAATGGTAATTGAACCTCGTTTCTCTTTATTCAATGATTCTTTCGTTTTAATACCATTGTATGCAGAAAGGCTGCCAGTGGCAGGCTTTCTGTATTCTTCTGGCATCTTCCCATGTAATTACCTTATTTCTCACCATACTATCCAAGACGATTTCTGTTCTTTGTACTGCCAATTCATGATTCACCTCTGGTGAGTAAAGGGAAGGTGCATTGGGAATCCCTGCCAGCATCGCACATTCGTATTCACTCAGCTCAGAAGGCGATTTTCCAAAATATCCGGCAACAGCCTCGCCGACACCATAGTACCCATTTCCAAAATAGGATGTGTTGACATACAGCTCAAAGATTTCTTCTTTTGTATAGCCGGACTCCAATTCCAGAGCCGCAAACACTTCCGCGGCCTTCCGTTCCAGCTTCTTCTCCTGCGTGAAAAGCATATTTTTCGCGAGCTGCTGCGTGATCGTACTCCCGCCCTGCACGAATGACCGTTCCTTAATATCCGTCAGCACAGCCCGTCCGATTGCAATCAAGTCAATCCCACAGTGATCCTCAAACCGGCGGTCTTCCACGGATATCGCGGCATCTATGTAAAACTGTGGCAGTTCGGAATAAGGCGTAAACCCTTCCATGCCGCGAATTTCTTCCACACGCTCATTGATCGGCTTTTCCGTCACTGCCTCCTGATACATCTGATAGCCTTTCACACCGAAAAAAGCGCATGCCACAACGAATATGCAAAGCAGAACCGCCATCAGATTCTGCAAAAATTTCCTGACCGGATGTTTCTTTTTCCGCCTTCTCCTCATAAGCATCCATCCTTCTCCAGCTTTCTGACAATCCAATCTGTCAGTTCCCATATAATACCAATGCCAAGAAACAACAGGCAGGGCAGAACCATAAATACACACAATGCAGCAATCATTCCTATTTCCTTGCCCCGCCGAATCAATGTGCTGCAAATGTAACTCTTATTTTCCATATGCCGTTCTCACATTCTAAAACTACTGTGTAGAAATACAGCGGCACAGCAGCCTTTTTTTTCTTATATATTGCCACCCATACCTTACAGACAGATGACGATTAGCCTACAATTTTGTAGGAATCGAAAAAAATATTTCCGCCGCTTTCTCAGGCAAAAAACAACCCGCCGGTTCTCTGACATGATTGATTCTATCATGCCAACCTTGCATAGACCTTGCGGGAACCTTGCATAAACCTTGCACTTTTTCGTCCATCTTGGATATCTGGCCTACGATATGAGTAGCAGGTCGGTATATATCCCAAACGAGGAGATCCGTGAAGAATTTGTGCGGGCAATCACCCATGGAAGGCATACGGAGATCGCGAAGCTTATCCGTGGTTCGAATGCCCTTTTGGATGCGACGCATGCCGCTGCTGCTAATCGAATTGTAATGGAATAAGACAGAATTTTATAGTGGCTCGCTCCAAAGTCAATGAGCGGATTTGCATAAATCTGTCCCCTCAAAATTGTAAATTGAATAGAAATTTCAATAATCGGAACATCGATTTCAAAACACATTTCAAATTGGGACATGTATCACTTCTACGCCAGGGCGCAATCCAAACCGGTAACGGATGCAATAAAAATTGCAATCCTCATTTCAAATATTGAACGATTGGGAATCTACAATAAAATTCCCCTGCCGGACTTAGGACTTTTGTCAATGGAATTTTTCTCCATGCTTTTTTAAAATAGTCCCATAAACGCAAGGCGCCCGCGTATATGAAACCTGCAATAGATTAAACAATAAAGGAGAGTTATCAAAATGAAAATTGGATTTATCGGACTTGGAATTATGGGAAAACCTATGAGCAAAAATCTGATCAAGGCAGGCTATGAGCTGGTAGTTTATAACCGGAGCCGCGGCAGTGTGGATGAATTGGCAGCCCTTGGGGCAGAGTCGGCAGAGAATGCGGCCGACGTGGCGTCCAGATGCCAGGTGATCATCACCATGCTTCCCAATTCCCCCCATGTGCGGGAGGTCTGCCTGGGAGAAAAGGGGATCGCGGAAACAGCAGAAGCAGGTACGGTGGTCATCGATATGAGTTCCATTGACCCGGTAGAGTCCAAGGCCATCGGGGCAGAGCTGGCAAAGAAGGGCATCCACATGATGGACGCGCCGGTCAGCGGCGGGGAACCAAAGGCTATCGATGGTACGCTTTCCGTGATGGCTGGCGGCGAGAAGGAAGATTTTGACAAATATTATGACCTCCTGATGGCAATGGCCGGTTCCGTTGTGTATGTAGGCCACCTGGGCTCTGGAAATGTGGCCAAGCTGGCAAACCAGGTGGTCGTGGCAGTCAATATTGCCGCAGTCTCCGAGGCACTGACCCTGGCGGTGAAGAGCGGCGCGGATCCGGAGCTGGTCTATCAGGCGATCCGGGGCGGGCTGGCAGGCTCCACCGTGATGGACGCGAAGGCTCCCATGATGATGGCACACAACTTCAAGCCCGGCTTCCGTATCGAGCTGCATATCAAGGATCTGAACAACGCCCTGAATGCGGCGCATGCCGTAAGCGCCCCGGTGCCCTTTACCTCCCAGGTGATGGAGATCATGCAGGCGCTCAAAGCGGATGGAAATGAAAAAGACGACCACAGCGCGATCGTAAAATATTACGAAAAGATCGCAGATGTATCGGTGGAGAAAAAATAGGAAATCACTGCTCAGAACCGGATCGCATATTTGCCGCGCGGTTCGCGAAAAAAGTGATCATTGGGAATAGGAGGAACTATGGCATTACATATCATAAATGAGGCAAACCGATGTCTGAATTGCAAAAAACCGATGTGTCAGCAGGGATGTCCGGTCCATACGCCGATTCCAGAGATCATCCGCCTGTTCAAAGAACATAAGATTACGGAAGCAGGCAGACAATTATTCGATAATAATCCGCTTTCTGTCATATGCGCTGTCGTATGCGACCATGAAACTCAGTGCGCGGGCCACTGTGTACTGGGGAAAAAAGGGAATCCGATCCATTTCAGCAGTATCGAAAGCTACATTTCAGACATGTATCTGGAACGTATGGAAATTCCGGAAGTGCCGAAAAAGGGAAAAAGCGCGGCAGTGATCGGAGCCGGTCCGGCAGGAATTACAGCCGCCGTGGAATTGTCACGGGGCGGATATGATGTGACGATCTTTGAGGAAAAGGACGAGATCGGCGGTGTCATGCGTTACGGCATCCCAGAGTTCCGGCTCCCCAAAAGTGTCCTGAAACGTTATGAAAAACGGCTTATTGAGATGGGGGTCAAGATACGCCCCAACACGGTCATCGGCAGCGCGCTGGCGATCAAGGATCTGTTCAGGGACGGATTTGAAGCGGTTTTTATCGGAACAGGCGTCGGAAAACCGAATACCCTGGGGATCTGCGGAGAATCCTTAAGCAACGTCCATTTTGGGATCAATTACCTGTCCAATCCCAATGCTTACCATCTGGGAGAAACCGTTGCGGTCATCGGCATGGGAAACGCGGCCATGGATGTGGCCAGGACCGCTCTGAGAAACGGGGCGCGGCATGTACGGCTGTATGCCAGAGGAAAAAGGATATCCGCGAGTTCCAACGAAATGTCGTATGCCGAGCTTGACGGCGCGGAATTTATATTTGGGAAAGCAATCACGGCGATCGATCAGAACGGCCCTGTGTTTCAAACGAGCATTTTGGATGAAGACGGCCGGATCACCGGATATGAGGAAGAGCTGGACTATGTAAAGGCGGACTCTACGATCATAGCGATCAGCCAGGGGCCGAAAAACAAACTGATCCTGACGACGGAAGGGCTGAAGGGCTCGGAAAACGGACTTTTGATCGTGGACGAAAACGGAATGACAACCTGCGAAGGCGTATTTGCCGCCGGGGATGTCGTACACGGCGCGAAAACCGTGGTCCATGCGGTGGCGGAGGCAAAGAGAACGGCGGCTGCTATGATGCGCTATATAGAGAGCAGGTAAAAAACGAGACAGCCATAATGCGTTATATAGAAAGCAGGTAAAAAACGAGACAGCCATGATGTGCTATATAGAGCAGAAAAAACAAGACGGCCATAATACATTTTTATAGAAAGAAAATAAAAAGAACAGAAGAGGTGGGAATATGAGTGAATCAACACGAATGATGATTGGTTTGATCCTGGGGATCGTGATCATGGTCATCCTGGTATCAAAAACGAAGGTACATACATTTATCGCGCTGCTGGTAGCATGCTGCATCGCGGGAATCATCGGGGGCATGCCCCTTGTAGACGTAACACTGGAGGATGAGTCCAAGATCACTGGACTGGTGACGGCCATCCAGGACGGATTCGGAAACACACTGAAAAGCACGGGTATCATCATCGGCCTAGGCGTGATGATGGGCGGCATCCTGGAAAAATCAGGCGCGGCCGAGCGGATGGCCTACTCCTTTATCAAAGCGGTGGGAAAGAAAAAAGAAGAGTGGGCACTGGCGATCACAGGATGGTTTATCTCCATACCGGTATTTGCGGATTCCGCCATCGTGATCTTCGCCCCCTTATGTAAAGCCATTTCTAAGGTGACCGGAAAATCTCTGATCGGACTTGCGCTTGCCATGGCAGCCGGGCTCCAGCTGACCCATTGCCTGGTTCCGCCCACACCCGGCCCGACTACCGCAGCCAGCATGCTTGGCGTTGACGTGGGCCAGATGATCATCTTCGGCGCGCTGATCTCCGTTCCGATGCTGATCGTTGCGGTGCTGTACTGCCAGCAGCTGGGAAAGAAGATCTACCAGATCCCGACAGATGACGGCGGTTTTGAAAGAAAGGAATTTAAACAGGAATACATCAAATCCATGGAAGAGCTGGACAGCATGATCGGACAGAAGGAGCTTCCGGGATTGTGGATGTCCATTGCCCCGATCGTGATCCCGCTTGTACTGATCCTTTCCAATACAATCCTGGGAATGGCAGGCATGAAGTTTGCGGTTCTGTCCTTCCTCGGCTCTCCGATCATTGCCCTTGCCATCGGAACCCTGCTTGCAATCTATGGTCTGATGGCGAAGGACGACACAAAAGAAGTCCTGGCGATCATGGATGATGCCATCAAGAGTACCGGTATCATCATGCTGATCACAGGTGCCGGCGGTTCCCTTGGAAATGTGATCAGGGTCAGCGGTATCGGTGATGCCCTCGGAGAAGCAGTCATGGCGCTTCCGCTTCCGGCAATCCTGATCCCGTTTATCATTGCGGCACTGATGCGGATCGCCCTGGGTTCCGCGACGGTGGCGATCACGACAGCAGCCTCCCTTTCCGCTTCCCTGATGGGTGTGATTGCGGTAAGCCCGTTGCTGATGGCGATCTCCTGCTGTGTAGGCGCAATTTCCTTCTCCTACTTTAACGACAGCGGGTTCTGGGTATGGAACGGGATGTTCGGCGTGACTGAGCTGAAAGACCAGATCCGGTGTAAGACGGCAATCTCACTGATCATGGCAGGCGTCGGGATCGTGGAGCTGCTGATACTGTCGATCTTTATGCACTAAATGTAAGGAACTGTCAGGTTATTTTCCAGCAGTTCCATAAGAAAAAACGTAACTGCTCATGCAGTCCGCCGGCATCTGTGCGGGTGCTGATCAGATACAAAAGAACATACTGCAGCCCTGAGATCCACTGGAAATTTATGGGACTGAGGGCTGCGAAAGAGAAAGGAGAACAAAATCATGAATACGGATTTTTTAAAAGGCGTGATCGTGCCGATCATCACACCGATTGATGAAAACGAGCTGATTGATGAAAAGGCTCTGCGGGAGCAGGTGGATTATGTGATCGAAGGCGGTGTCCACGGCATCCTTGCCTTTGGGAGTAACGGCGAATTTTATATGATCGAAGAGGACGAGATGGAACGGGGCCTGAAGATCATGGCGGATCAGGCCGCAGGCCGTGTGCCGGTCTATTTCGGGATCGGTGCTATCAGTACAAAAAAATGTGTCCGGCTGGCAAAGATGGCGGCGGCAAACAAAGCGGCGGGAATCTCCGTGCTCCAGCCCATGTTTTTGAAGCCTACGGAAGCAGAGCTGTTCGGACATTTCAAAGCCATTGCGGACGCGGTGCCGGATACCCCGGTGCTGCTGTACAATAACCCAGGCCGGGTAGGCTATACCATGTCCGGAAACCTGGTGGACCGGCTGGCCCATGAAGTGAAAAATATCGTGGGAATGAAGGACACCAGCGGCGATATGACGCAGACCTCGGAATTTATCCGCAGGACCCGGGATGTGGGATTCAAGGTATTCGGGGGCAAGGATACCCTGCTGTATGCGTCCCTGTGCCACGGGGCGGTAGGCGGCGTATGTACGGCGGGCAACTTCATGCCGGAGCTGATCACGGATATTTACAACAAATATGTGGCAGGCAATCTGGAAGGCTCCCTGGAAGCACAGTTCAAGCTCAACCCGGTCCGCCTGTCCATGGACGGGGCCAGCTTCCCGGTTGCGGCAAAGGATATGGCAAATCTGCGGGGAAGAAATGTGGGGCTGCCTTATACGCCCAACCTGCCCACCCCGGAGGGAACGGTGCTGGATAAGATGAAAGCGGAGATGAAGCAGGCGGGGCTGATCTGAGGAGTTACAGGAAGCACGTATAAGATAAGATGCAGCTGATCGTTAATCTGGAATGCAGTAATCGATTTACGAAGCTGTAAAATATGTAGTAAAATAAAGATATTCAGAACAGCGGGCCGGTCAAAACGGCGGTTTGCGAACCGTACAACAAAAAAATTCGGAAAGGAACATAAGATGATGAGAAAAATTGTAAAAATGGAAGTTTACCCGGTAGCAGGTAAGGACTGTATGGAATTAAACTTAAGCGGCGCCCACGCGCCTTATTTCACAAGAAATATTGTGATCCTCCACGCGGATAACGGAGACGTCGGCGTGGGAGAGGTTCCCGGCGGAGAGAAGATCACCAAGGCCCTGGAGGAATGCATTCCCCTTGTAGAAGGAACCAACCTGGCCGAGTACAAGAGCACCCTGTTAAAGGTGAAGAGGCATCTGGATTCCAAGGGCGAGGAGGACGTCCGCGGAGAGCAGACCTTCGACCTGCGTACCGGCGTCCATGTGATCACCGCCATTGAGGCACCCTGCCTGGACCTGATGGGCAAGATGCTGGGAGTTCCGGTCTGCGAGCTGCTGGGCGACGGACAGCAGAGAGACAAGGTACGCATGCTGGGCTATCTGTTCTTTGTGGGCGACCGCAAAAAAACAGACCTTCCCTATGACGAAG
>CAYQBE010000155.1:0-11343 GCA_964415625.1 uncultured Clostridium sp. | reverse complement strand
GATAGCTGATCAGCCCCAGCAGGCTGTAGCTTGCTTTTATTAGTTTTTCCAATCCTGACTCTTCTAAACCTAAATCCTCCAAAAACATTTTCTTTTCTTCGTCATCCAGCTCCGCGATCTCCTGCTCGATCTGGGCGCAGACTACAAATACCCTGCAGTCCTCCCGTTCTGCATATTCCCGCACAGCCTGAACGCCTTCATTGGAGGCTCCGTCGTCAGGCAGATCGTCCTCGGATACATTTGCCGCAAAGATCACCGGCTTGGCGGTCAGAAGGTTATACTCCGCAAGCCATGCCTCTTCATCCTCGTTCTCCGTCTGAAAGGTTTTCGCCAGCTTGCTCTCTTCCAGATGAGCCTTGACCCGGTTCAAAAATTCCAGCTCCTTTGCGGCCGTCTTGTCATTTCTTGACATTTTTGTGGTTTTCGCGATCCTCCGCTCCAGGATCTCCAGGTCGGAAAAGATCAGCTCCAGATTGATGGTCTCGATATCCCGCAGAGGATTGATGGAGCCGTCCACATGGACGATATTGCTGTCCTCAAAGCAGCGGACCACATGCACAATGGCGTCCACCTCCCGGATATTTGCCAGGAACTGGTTCCCTAAGCCCTCCCCCTTGGAAGCGCCCTTCACCAGCCCCGCAATGTCCACAAATTCGATGACCGCCGGCACGATCTTCCTGGTATGGTACATCTCCCCCAGGACATCCAGGCGCTCATCCGGCACGGTTACCACGCCCATGTTGGGGTCGATGGTGCAAAACGGATAATTGGCTGACTCCGCTCCCGCTTTGGTCAGGGAATTAAATAACGTACTTTTTCCTACATTGGGCAAGCCCACGATTCCTAATTTCATTTTTCTATATTCCTCCTTGGTCATCGGTCACATGTACATACAAATTCATGGTAATTCCTATTCTTAGAAAGTTCGAGTTTTGTTGTTGTGCTCATATTTTAACTCCTTTCCAGGCATTATTTATATATATCCCCTCTTGAATCCACATTAATGATATATAATACCTCTTCCCTCCGCCATCTTCGGCGTATCCCGCGTCTCCATCAGGATCACCTCTCCCAGCGGGAAGGAGATCTCCACCTCGTCCTCCGCAAATTCATTGCTGACGCACAGGCTGTCATGAGGGGTGAGCAGATGGTGATAAAGGGGATATTTTGCCCCAAGGATATTAAAGTCCGCCACCATCCCGGCCAGGGGAAATACTGAGAAATAGGGGCCGTACGCTTCCTCCCGGCGAAGGAAGATCCCCCGGTCCAGCAGACGGATCTGATTATAGCTGTCCAGAATCCGTGCATCTACCCCCGCGTCCAACGCGATATTCAAGGCCTGTACATTGGCCCAGAGATGATCCGCGCGGTTCCCGGTGGCGCCCAGGATCACCACATGCTTCCTGCCAAGCTCCAGACAGAGCCGCAGCGCGATCTCCGTATCCGAGGCATCCTTCACCGGATTGAATTTCCGAATCGGAATCCTGGTTTCATTGCGGTAATAGGACACGATTTCTTCCGGCGTGCTGTCAAAATCCCCCACGATATAGTCCGGAAGGATCTGATGCTCATACAAAAAAATCAGTCCATGGTCTGCCGCAACGATAAATTCCGTCTCTTCACTTTTCAAAATCTCCAAAACAAATGCTTCCTCCAGCAGTCCCCCGCTGACGATTACTGTGCGTTTACTCATATTCTTTAAAAATCTCCATAAAGCCTGAAACATTTTCTCCAATATTGCCCCGGAATACGGAGGATCCCGACACGATCACATTTGCGCCTGCGTCCAGGACCTCCCGCACATTGCTGTGGTATACCCCGCCGTCTACTTCCAGATCCGCCGTAAGTCCCTGTGCGTCCAGAAGCTCCCTGAGCCTGCAGATCTTATCCAGCGAATTGGGGATAAAGGCCTGTCCGCCCAGCCCCGGCTCCACCGACATGATCAAAAACAGCTCCGCCTGATCCAGAAACGGCTCCAGCACATCCACCGGCGTGGTCGGCTTGATCGTAATCCCCGCCTTCCGTCCCCGGCCGTGGATCTTATCCAGCACCGCCTGAAGGTCATCGCATGCCTCATAGTGGACATTCACAATATCCGCTCCCGCGTCGCAGAACTTGTCCACATAACGGATGGGATCCTGGATCATGAGATGCACATCCATCACCATTCCTTCAAATCCCTTCACACATTCCAGCACCGGGATCCCGAAGGAGATATTCGGCACGAACATCCCGTCCATCACGTCAAAATGCAGGTATCCGGCCCCGCTGTCCGCACACTGTTTCATCTGCTCTCCTAATACCTTAAAATCCGCCGACAGGATTGACGGCGCTAATATTCTTTTCATGATCATTTTCCTCCATACTGTAATCGCCTGCGCGGCAGGCAAGGTGGTTTGCAGCCAGGAGCAATGTGAATCGCTGTCCTAATATCTCTTCTTCTCTTTCAGCTCCCGGTACATTTCCAGATAATCTTCATACCGGATCCTGTGGATCCTTCCCTCCTCCACAGCCTGTTTCACTGCACAGCCCGGTTCATGGACATGGCTGCAGCCGTTAAATCTGCAGTATCCTTCAAAGGGTATAAATTCCCGGAAATACATTTTCAGTTCCTCTTTCTCAAAGTCATTGACATACAGCGAACTGAATCCCGGCGTATCCATAATGTAAGAGCCTTCTTCAATGTAAATGAGTTCCGAATGCCGCGTCGTATGCTTTCCCCTGGCGATCTTCCGGCTGATGCTGCCGGTCTCCATGCGTACTTCCGGCTGCAGCAGATTGATCAGGGAGGATTTTCCCACCCCGGAGGGGCCTGCGACCGCCGTGGTCTTTCCAAGCAGAAGCTCCCGGATGCGCTCTATATTTTCCATTGTCATCGCACTTGCCAGGACCAACGGATAACCGCAGGCTCTGTATATTTCCTCCAGTTCCCCTGCTTCCTCCGGTTTTGCAATGTCCTTTTTGTTAAAGCACAAAACCACCGGGATTTCCTTCCTCTCCATCATGACCAGAAATCGGTCCAGCAGATTGAAATGCGGCTTTGGGTCTGTCACAGCAAAAATGACCAGTGCCTGATCGATATTTGCCACAGCAGGACGGATCAGTTCATTCCTTCTCGGCAGGATACGTTCGATATTCCCTGTCTTTTCCGCATCATCCAATACCTCCATCTCCACTTCATCGCCGACCAGAGGCTTGATTTTTTCTTTTCTGAATATTCCTTTTGCCTTACACTCATAAAGGCCGGATCCTGCCACGTTAACGTAGTAGAATCCGGCAATCCCTTTCATAATCTTACCCTTCATAACGCCCTAATTCAATCCGCTGCTGACTATGAGTCCGACTGTGGAACCTGCCTGCACATCTCCAGTGACGGTCTGTGCGATCACATATCCTTCGGATAACTTGTTGCTGGTCTGATATTCAACCACAACTCCTGTCAGTCCTGCATTGGCAAGCATACTCATAGCCCGGTCTAAAGACCTGCTGCTCACATCAGGCACGGTCACCGTATAGCCTGCCGGGTAATTCGTTGTTCCCTGATTCGGATCGTTCGGTTCTTCCGGCTCCTCCGGCTCTTCCGGTTCCTCTTTTCCTTTGCTCACAACATAGGTGACGACTGTATTCTTCGGTACCTTCTCCCCTGCTGCGGGACTCTGGGAAATGATCTGGCCTTCTTCGTATTCATCGCTGAATTCTTCGCGTTCTATGCTTCCTGACAGCTGTGCATCCGCAAGCATCCTGGCGGCGTCCTCTTTCATTCTTCCCTGAAGAGAGGGCACGGTCACCTTCGTGGTTCCCTTGCTGACATACAGTATGACCTTTGTTCCTTCCACGACCTCAATGCCACCTGCGGGTGCACTAGTGATGACCTTTCCGACCGGTATATTGTCATCCTCTCTTTGTTCCACCTCAACAACAAAGCCGCTATTTGACATCATATTTTTCGCAGCCGCCTCATCCTGTCCGGTTACATCCGGCACTTTTACCTTCTTTGCTTTTTTGCCCATGCTGACTACGACTTTTATCTCTGTATTGACGTCTACTTTCTCATCCGCTTCCGGACTCTGGCTGATGATCTCGCCCCTTTCAAATTCATCGGACTCTATTCTCTTTTCTACACCGTATCCAAGGCCTTCCTTCGAAACTGCATCTTTTGCCTCTTCTTCCGTCAACCCGACCAGATAGGGCACGCTGACCTGTTTTGTCTCTTCCTCTTCTTTGATCGGGCTGTTCACAGAAAGCTTATCCAGAAATCCTTCTGATTTTACGATCATGAAGATCACAACAGCAGCAATAATGATGATAGCCAACACCACAACGGTCTTCAGGATGCTGCTCACAGCAGAGCCGCCTCCGTCTCCATTTCCGCGGTTGCGGTCATAATCATCATAATCCTCATCATAATCATCGCCATAATCATCATCGTACCCGCCGTCTTCATAGTCGTCTTCATAATATTCCTGATGGTAGTTATTCCTGTTCTGTACCCTTCTTTGATCTTCATCTGACATCATAACTGTCTCATCACCTCCAGGTATATATTCCGGGTTATTCACAAAATCCCCGTCCGGGTCTACCAGGGAACGCTTCAGATCCAGGATCAGCTCCTGGCAGTTCTGATACCGGCGTTCCGGATTCTTCTGTGTACACTTTAAAATAATGCATTCCAGGCTGTAGGGAATCTCCGGCACTTCCTTTACAGGCGAAGGGATCTCCTCCTGCAGATGCTTGATCGCAACAGATACCGTGGAATCCCCGTCAAAAGGCACATGTCCGGTGATCATCTCATACATCGTGATCCCGGCGGAATAGATGTCGCTCTTCTCATCCACATTGCCGCCCTTGGCATGCTCCGGCGAGGTATAATGCACCGAGCCCATCACGTTCGTACTGATCGTCTGGGTGGATGTCGTAGCCCGTGCAATACCGAAATCCGTCACCTTCACCTTTCCGTCCTTGGAAATGAGAATATTCTGGGGTTTGATATCCCGATGGATAATGTGCTGGTCGTGGGCCGCCTGGATCCCGGTTGCCATCTGAATGGAGATACTGATGGTCTCATTTGCCGAAAGCTGTCCCTTTTTCTCGATATAGTCCTTCAGCGTAATGCCTTCCACCAGCTCCATGACCATATAGTACAGTCCCCGGTCCTGTCCCACATCATATACATTCACCACATTGGGATGCATCAGTCCGGCCGCCGCCTGTGCCTCGCTTAAGAACTTCTGGAGAAAGATGTCATCCGAGCGGTAATCGCTCTTGAGCACCTTTACTGCCACAAAGCGGTTCAGCTTGTGATCCTTCCCTCTATAAACATCCGCCATGCCTCCTGCGCCGACCCGCTCCAGGATCTCATAGCGTTTTCCCAAAAAGATTCCTTCCTTTAACATATAGTCACCTCATCCGTAAACGGTTCTGTCAGCACGACTCCGATATTGTCGGTACCACCGTTTTCTTTTGCCGCTGCTACAAGGGATGTGCCTGCTTCCACAATATCCCGTCCCCCCTGTACAATATGAAAAAGTTCCTCATCCTCCACCATATTGCTGAGTCCGTCCGTACACATCAATATGATATCACCTTTTTTCAGACGATGTTCGTAAAAATCAACATCAACCGTATCCTTTGCCCCGATCGCACGGGTAATAATGTTCTTATCTGGATGGTGCTTCGCCTCCTCCGGCTTGATTCCGCCGAGACGTACCATTTCCTCTACAAGAGAATGATCCTTCGTAAGCTGGGTAATGCCCTGATTGATCAGATACAGCCGGCTGTCGCCCACATTGGCAAAATACATCATCTGCCTGACGATCGTAGCTGCCACGACTGTCGTTCCCATTCCCTTGAGATGCGGATCCTGGGAGGCTTTTTTTATGATCTCCTGATTCGCCTTTTTAATCGCGGATACCAGTGCCTTTTCTACATCCTCTTCCTCACTCTGCTCCAGTTCTCTTTTCAAGACTTCTACTGTATATTTTGAGGCATAGTCTCCGGCCTGATGCCCCCCCATACCATCTGCCACCACAAACAGGTTCGGAAGAGGCCCCAGCGGATTGTCTGTTGTATAGACATAGTCCTGATTCACTTGTCTTACCATCCCTACATCCGTGATTGAAAATGTCTTCATAGCTCTGCCTCCTCTGTCCGTGTCTGTACATAGCTTCTTCTGAGCTGGCCGCAGGCACCGTCAATGTCTGCGCCAAGCTCTCTTCTTAGTGTAACATTTATCCCATATTTTTCAAGTTTATTTTTGAAATTCTGTGCATTTTTCCTGTCAGGCTGTTTCAGACCGTATTCTTTTACCGCATTTACGGGGATCAGGTTCAGATGGCAATTTCTGGAACCCAGGATCCGGACCAGCTCCCGGACATCCGCTTCCGTATCATTTACCCCATGGATCAGGCTGTATTCGAACGTGATCCGCCGTCCGGTCTCCCGGAAATAATCATCGCAGGCTGTCAGCACCTCCTCCAGCTCATAGGCGTTTGCCACAGGCATCAACTGCTTTCTCTTCTCCTGGGTCGCGCCGTGGAGGGACAGAGCCAATGTGATCTGCAGATGCTCCCTGGCTAGCTCGTACATCTTCGGAACGATCCCGCAGGTGGATACCGTGACATTCCGCTGGCTGATGTGCAATCCTTTCTCCCCGGTCAGGATCCTGAGAAATGTGAGAAGGCTGCCGTAATTGTCCAGAGGCTCCCCGGTTCCCATGACGACCACGTTGGATACCCGCTCCCCCATGATCCGCTGGAGCCGGTAGACCTGTCCCAGCATCTCCGAAGGGGACAGGCCGCGCACCAGGCCGCCGATACCGGAAGCACAGAACCTGCAGCCCATACGGCATCCCACCTGGGAAGAGATACAGACAGAATTGCCGTAATGGTAACGCATCCACACGCTCTCTACTACATTGCCGTCATGAAGCCGGAACAGGAACTTGCAGGTTCCGTCCAGCCGGGATTCCTGCTTTTCCAGCATGACGACAGGGAGGATCACATACTGTTCCTCCAGCCTGGACCTGAGCTTCTTCGAAAGGTTCGTCATTTCCGAAAAATTCTCCGCCAGACGGACATGCAGCCATTCATAGATCTGCTTCGCCCGGAAACCGCGCTCCCCCATAGCCTGTATCTCTGCCTGCAGTTGTTCATATGTATATGCACAGATGTCCTTTTTCATGTTTCCTGTTTCTCTTCCTTATGTTATGTTCTTTTCACGATCCTGTCCGCTGATCCCGATCCGCCTTTCCTGCTTCCCCTCTGCTTCGAAGCTGCGGATTCTATCTGCTGCCCTTGGCGGCATTACTATTTTTTCTGCATACATGCCAGGAAAAAGCCGTCGCTCTTGTGAATCCCCGGCAATAATTGAAGGCATCCTCGTTCCTGTATATCCCCTCTCAGCGCTTCACAGAGATTGTTCCGGATATCTTTCATGGAAAATTCCGGGTTCTGCTCCAGAAACCAGTGCACATTATCCAGATTTTCCGCCGGATTGACGGTGCAGGTGCTGTACATCAAAATCCCGCCGGGCCTGACATATTCTTTTACTGCTGAGAGGATCTCTCTCTGGAGCATCACAAGGCTGGAAATGCTCTCCTCCGTTATTTTATATTTCAGATCCGTTTTCTTCCCCAGGACTCCCAGCCCGGAGCAGGGAAGGTCTGCGATCACAATATCCGCTTTTCCCACAGAAGAGGCATCGGTTTCCCTTGCGTCCATCTGAACCGCCCGGATGTTAGTGCATCCGGATCGGTCAATATTTTCCTGGATCAGCCCCACTTTATAAGCGGTCAGATCCCGTGCTTCTACCATTCCCGTTCCACGGAGCATCTCCGCCATGTGAACGGCCTTGCCCCCGGGTGCCGCGCAGACATCAATGACGGTATCTCCCGGTCTGGGCGCTGCCGCCTCGCAGACCAGCATGGAGCTGACATCCTGAACCGAGAACCGGCCTTCCTGAAAGCTTTGGAGCCCTCCCAGGTAATCCTGCCCTGAGATATAAAATGCATAGGGAAGGTACGGGTGGACCGTGACGCGGATCCCTTCGGATTCCAGTTCCCTGCGGAGGCTTTCTGCTTCTGCGGGAACACATCCTGATCCTGCCTTCTCCCGGCTCCCGGTTTTCTGCAAATCCGGTTCCTTTTTCTCCGCACTTCTGATTTTCTGCGGATCTGGTTCCTGCCCGATCCGGCTGCGGATCATCAGAGGCTTCTCCTTCTGAAAGTCCTGCAGCATCGTTTCCACCGTCTGCCTGTCATAGCTTTTCAGCCACAGCTCCAGGATCCATCTGGGCATGGAATACTGCACGGAAAGCCGCTCTGTGGAATCCTTTGGATACTCTACGCCATCCAGCCCGGCAGCCGTGCTCCGAAGGACTCCGTTGGCAAATCCCCGCAGGCCCCCAAAGCCTTTTCTGACCGCCAGCTTGACGGCCTCATTGCAGGCCGCGGAATCCGGCACTGTATCCATGTATTTCAGCTGATAGACCGCGCTCCGCAGGATATTGCGGATGACAGGCTTCATCTTTTTAACCTTGACCTTGGAGAACCGGTCCAAAATATAGTCCAGTTCGATCATATGTTCCAGCGTGCCCTCCGTCACCCGTGTGATAAAGGCACGCTCCTTTTTATCCAGATACTGGTATTTTCCCAGAACCTCCCGGAGGACAATGTGGCTGTACTGTCCCTTTTCCGTCACCTCCATGAGGATCCCAAGCACCAGTTCCCGTTCGTTTACCGGTTTTGCCATATTCTATATATCTCCTAAAGATCATTCCTGTTCAGTCCTGTGCCTTTCGGCAATGCATCCGGCCCATTAAACAATGGTTTCCGGCCTCAGGCCGCGCAATCGGATCCATTTCTTTCCACATCGTTCCTCAATCATTCCGCCGTCTTCCGGTAATCAAAAGCAGACGGAGCAGCTGCAGGATCGCGGATGCCGCGCTTGCCACATAGGTCAGCGCCGCTGCGCCCAGCACGGCCTTTGTCTGCCGGATCTCCTCGGGATAAAGCATGCCGGTTTTCTCCAGCACCTTCACTGCACGGTTGGAAGCGTTGAACTCCACCGGCAGGGTTACCAGCTGGAACAGCACTGCCGCGGAAAACAGCAGGATCCCCAGATTAATAAAAAGGCCCGCGGAACGGCTGCCTATCAGCAATCCGATCAGGATCAGGGGCCATGCCAGAGTGGAGCCGAAATTTGCTACCGGAACCAGCGCCCCCCGGAATTTCAGAGGTGCATAACCTGTGGCGTGCTGCACCGCGTGGCCGCACTCATGGGCCGCCACGCCGATGGCCGCCACGGAAGCAGAACCATAGGTCGAATCAGAAAGCCCAAGTGTCTTATTCCTGGGATCGTAATGATCGGTCAGGTTGCCCGGAATATGCCGCACGGTCACATCGTAGATCCCGTTGGCACGCAGGATCCTCTCCGCCGCCTCCCGTCCGGTCAGCCCGGAACGGCTCCGGACCGTGGAATACCTGCGGAACACGCTGTTCACGCGTGAGGATGCCAGAAGGCAGATTGCCACTCCGATCAAAACCAGTATATAGGTCGGATCATATCCCAAATAAAACATTCCCATTTTTTATTCCTTTCCCTGTTTCATATATTCACAGCCGATAAAATCGCACAGTACGATCCGTCCGGAGATCATTTCCCGCACACAGAACCATCCACACGCAGAAAGCCCTTCTATGTCTCCGCCGCGGTGAGCAATGTCCCCGGCGCCACCGCATTTCCTCTTAAAAATGCCTGAACATCCATATGCTTCTTGCCCGGAAGCTGGACTTCCTCCACCAGCAGCACGCCATCCCCGGTCTGCACGGAAAAAGAATCCTTCTCCACCGCAAGGATGGTTCCCGGCGCCGCCTTTTCGGTAGTATGCCCGGTTTCTTCGCTTCTCACTCCGGCTTTCCAGATTTTCATGACTTTTCCGTTCCACCGGGTATAGGCGCTGGGCCAGGAATTGAGTCCCCGAACCAGCCGTTCGATCTCGGCGGCGGAGCGGTTCCAGTCGATATTTCCCATTTTTTTATCCAGCATCTTCGCATAGGGTGTGGGACTGTCTCCCTGCTTCTGTGGCTGCAGGGTTCCCGCCGCAAGCTCCTCCAGGGTCCGCACCGCAAGCCGGGCTCCGGCCTCGGAGAGCTTATCGTGAAGGCTCTCCCCGGTCTCCTCCGGGGTGATGGGCACCTCAGTCTTCAACAGCATATCGCCGGTATCCAGCCCTTCATCCATCTGCATGGTGGTCACGCCTGTCACCTGCTCGCCACAGAGGATGGCCCACTGGATAGGCGCCGCCCCACGATATTTGGGAAGAAGCGAGGCATGGACATTGATGCATCCGAAAGGCGTCATGTTCAGAATCTCCTTGGGAAGAATCTGACCGAATGCCACGACCACACAGACATCCGCCTGAAAACGTTTTAAATATTCCACACATTCCGGATCCCGCACCTTTTTCGGCTGAAACACAGGAATCCCCCGGCTCACGGCCGCTTCCTTCACCGGAGGGAACTGCATCTCCTTGCCCCTTCCCTTCGGCTTATCCGGCTGGGTCACGGCCAGGCAGATCTCATGCCCCGCTTCCGCCAGCGCTTCCAGCGTCCCCACGGAGAAATCCGGCGTCCCCATAAATATCACTTTCATTTATTCATCCTCCTCAGGGACAGCATCATGAAGTCCGTCCTCTGTCTTGTATACGTATAGCTTTCCTGATAAATGATCGATCTCATGGCACAATGCCCTGGCTAAGAGTTCTTCGCCTTCGATCTCGACTTCTTCCATATCCTCGTTGCAGGCCCGCACCCTCACGTAATTGGGCCTGGTCACGATCCCGTATTTTCCCGGAACACTGATGCACGCTTCCTCTCCTGTCTGGCTGCCCGATGCCTCAATCACCTCCGGATTGATCAGTACCAGAGGGCCTTCCCCGTCCCCGATATCGATCACCACGATCTGCTTCAAGATCCCCACCTGGGGGGCTGCCAGCCCTACGCCGGCCTTTTCGTACATGGTATCCAGCATGTCATGGATCAAAATCCTCGTGCGGAGCGTCATCTTGGGAACCGGCTTGCACGGTTTTGTCAGAATATCGTCTCCCAGCTCCCGAACCTCTCTTATTGCCATAGCTTTTTCTATCCTCCTGGTTTATCATTCATAGTCGGCCTGTCAAAAGACCTGCATGGGATTGAAATCAAACTGAATCCGCATGGTGTTAAATCCTGCATTCACTTCAATATATTGTTCCAATCGATTTTTCATCTTTACTAGTGTATCATATCTTTTTGTTTTTAGGTAGAGTACTTTTCGATATATATCATTAATTTTTCCGATTCCCGGG
>CAYQBE010000154.1:0-11445 GCA_964415625.1 uncultured Clostridium sp. | reverse complement strand
ACGCACAGAAGATGCTGGATGCATGGAAGAAGTCCGGCAAGAAATTTACCATCGGTTACCAGAACCGTCTCCGTGACGATACCCAGACACTGCACGCTTCCTGTGAAGCAGGCGAGCTTGGAGAGATCTATTTTGCAAAGGCGCACGCGCTGAGAAGAAGAGCGGTTCCGACCTGGGGCGTATTCCCGAACAAGGCTCTGCAGGGCGGCGGTCCCCTGATCGACATCGGCACCCACGCGCTGGACATCACGCTCTGGATGATGAACAACTACGAGCCGGCTTCCGTATCCGGACAGGTCTTCTATAAATTAGGACGTCAGGCAGACGGCCCGGAAGGAAATGTATTTGGACCATGGGATCCGGAGACATTCGAGGTAGAGGATTCCGCATTCGGCCTGGTAAAGATGAAAAACGGAGCGACCATCTTCCTGGAGGCATCCTGGGCGCTGAACGTATTGAAATCCATGGAAGCATCCACCACACTCTGCGGAACCAAAGGCGGCGCTGAGATCCACCACGGCGGAAGCTATCCTCAGGATGAACTGATCTACAACAACGTGGAGCACAACCAGCTGATGGAAAAGACCATCTCCCCGGCAGGCGTGGTAGACTTCTTCGAGGGCGGCGCGGCAGCAGAGGCAGTGAGAGAGCAGGAGCAGTGGCTGAACGCAATCATCAATGACGGCGAGCCGCTGGTAAAACCGGAGCAGGCATTTGTAGTGACCCAGATCCTGGAAGCAATCTACAAATCTGCAGAGACCGGGAAAGAGGTTTACTTCGATTAAAGGAAAGAACAGACGGGGCTGTGGTTTGGAACGGATGAAAAGTACTATGGGGCTTGAGATGCGCGGCTCCGAATGGATATAAAAATAATAGAAACTACATAAAACAGGAAAGGAAGAAAATCATGGAAAAAATAAAATTGGGCATTGTGGGCTTTGGGTTTATGGGCCACTGCGATGCGGATATGATGAATACATTTGACGAGATCGACCTGGTAGCGGTTGCGGATACGAACCCGGAACAGCTTAAGGACGCGCCGGAGGGCGTGGAGACTTACGCAAACATTGACGAGATGCTTGCCAATGCGGATATCAATGTGGTGATGGTATCCACACCAAACCCGAGCCATCCGGAGATGGTGAAGAAGGCGGCTGCGGCGAAGAAGCATGTCATCTGCGAGAAGCCTGCGGCCATGAGCATTGCGGAATATGACGAGATGGTTGCTGCATGTAAGGAAAACGGCGTGATCTTCACCGTGCATCAGCAGAGAAGATGGGACAAAGACTACCGGATCATGAAAGAGGTCTATGACAAGAACATGGTCGGAGATATGTACATCATCAAATCCCAGCTTTACGGCGTAAACGGCAACATGCATGACTGGCATATTTATCCAGAGATGGGCGGAGGCATGCTCTATGACTGGGGCGTACATCTGATCGACCAGATGCTGGATATGGTGAAGTCCGAGGTCGTATCCCTCTATGCGGATGTACAGAATGTCATCAATGAAAACGTAGATGACTATTTCAAGATCATCCTGAAATTCAAAAACGGTGTGACCGCAGAGATCGAGCTGGGAACCTACTATCTGACACCGAAGCGCGCATGGTTCATCGGCGGAAAGAAAGGCTCTGCATTGATCGACGGATTCGGCGGAGAGGGCAAGATCGTCCGCACCGCACATCTGCTGGAGAACGTACCGGGCAAGATCACGATGACCGCCGCAGGCCCCACAAGAAGCTTCGGGCCGCCGGAGCCGGGACTTCTTTCCGAGGAGCCGCTGCCGGAGGTGAATGTATCGCACAGGAACTATTTCGAGCACTTCCTGAAAGCATTCAACGGGGAAGAAGAGATCATTGTAAAACCGGAACAGGTAAGACGCGTGCTCCGTCTGATGGACGCGGTAAGAGAATCCGCAAAGACAGGGAAAGCGATCGCGTTTGAAGAATAAGAGCTTTCGAGGACAGGGAATAACCCCCTGTCCTTTTTTATGCGGAAAAAACAGAAGAAAAAGAACTAAAATGAGTGTGCAGTGCTACTTTTAAGCGCATAATCCGTATCGGAACTCCTTCTTATTTTTTATAATAGAACGGTCAATGACAGAAGCAGAAGAAAAGACAGAAAGAAAAACGATTTATTTTTGAGGAGGAGGACAAGAAGAATGATTTTCGACACGATCAGGAACAAGGAAAACTACAGGCAGGAAACGGACATTTATCAGGCGCTGTGCTATCTGGAAAAGATAAGGAAATGGGAAGACATCTTACCGAATACCGTGATCCGGGAAGACTGCATCTTTGCAAATCCGGTTTCATTTATCAGTAAGGAAGAAAAAGAGTGTGTATATGAAGCGCATAAAAAGTATATTGATATCCATTATATTGTTGAGGGGGCGGAGAAGATTGCAACTGCAGACGTGTGTGATCTGCAGATACAAACTCCGTTCAGCGAGGAAAAGGATATCGGATTTTTTACCGGCCCTGAATCCGGAAACTATCTACTGAACCCCGGGGATTTTATGGTATGTTTCCCGGGTGATGCCCATAAGGTCGCGATGATGGATCAGGCGCCGGAAACCGTAAAGAAGGTCGTCATAAAGATTAAAGTCGCTGCAGGAGGCTGAAATGTCGGTTATTGATAATATTCGATTTACGTTTTTATATATTGAATACTATTCCATGGGAAAGACATGGGTGTATCCGGAATCCGTCACGCCGTATGGCATATTCCGATACATCGTAAAGGGGAAGGCGGAATTTTGTATTGACGATAAAGTGAGCATCGTGAAGGAAAATCAGATCGTCTATATCCCCCAGGGAAGTAAAATGTCCTGCAGTGTTCAGAGCGAAGCCTTTGAGTTTTACAGCATTCGTTTTACCACGTCCGTATTTTACGAGGGCGAAGATGTTCTGACAGAATACTATGGGATCCCCAGAGTGACAGAAAGTGAAGGAGAAGAAATCTACTTTAAAGAAATCTACAAATGGGCGAGAAAAGACGCGATGGTCAAAAACTGCTTTGTCAGGGGATGCCTGGATCTGCTGATCGGCTCACTGGCCATGCGGGGCAATCAGGTGGACAAGAATACGGGGGATTTTGTGAAGAGCATCGAGGAAAAGGCTTTAAACCACAGGACGGCAAAGAAAAATGAGCAGGTGGACCCGCGGATCTATATGGTGGCAAACTATATCGTCCTGCATCCCCAGGAAAAGTATGACCCCCAGAAGATGGCGAAGATGGCGGGCTTAAGCAAGCAGAGGTTCAGCAGTTTATTCAAGGCCAACATGGGGAAAAGCCCGATGGCGTATGTGCGTGAGATCCGGCTTACAACGGCGGCGAGGGCACTGCTGGTCACCAATGATAATGTGATCGATATCGCGTACCAGTGCGGATATGAGGACACGAATTATTTTATAAGAGAATTTAAAGCCGCGTTTGGATTTACACCGAATCAATATCGGAAGGTGGCAAGCAAATGAGTGCCATGTGCTATTTTTAAGCGCACCCTTAGTAGATTGGAAGAAAGAAAGCAGATAAAATAGAATCAACGATTTGATGTGGCCGCATTAAAAAGTAGCAACCCATTAACTTTACAAAGAATAAGTGAGGACAAGCTTATGAGAAAACAATTGGCCATATTATTAGCGGGAACATTGATTGCCGCTGCCGCGCTTGCCGGATGCGGGGCTAAAAACAAAGAATCCGCGGCGCAGGACGCTTCCGGGGAATTAGAGGGTGAGATCACATTTTGGCATTCCTTTACACAGGGGCCGAGGCTGGAAGTGATCCAGGAAACAGCCGATCAGTTCATGGAAGACCATCCGGGAGTGAAGATCACAATCGAGACCTTCTCCTGGGGTGATTTTTACACCAAATGGACGACCGGCCTGGCATCCGGAAATGTTCCGGATATGAGCACCGCGCTTCCGGGGCATGTGGTAGAGATGATGGACGCGGATGCGCTGGTGTCTGTGGACGATCTGGTGGACGAGATCGGAAGAGACAAATTTTCCGAATCAGCGCTGTCGGAAGGGGAGGCAGAGGGGACCTGTTATTCCCTGCCGCTGTATTCCCACGCGCAGGTCATGTGGTATCGGAAGGATCTGCTGGAAGAAGCAGGGCTGTCTGTCCCTGCCACATGGGATGAATTTGCGAAAGCGGCAAAGGCGCTTACCAAAGGGGACGTCTACGGCTGTTCCTTCCCATGCGGATCCAGCGACCTGATGGGAACCCGGTTTTTGAACTTTTACGTGAGGAGCGGGGGCGGAAGCCTTTTGACAGACGACCTGAAAGCGGATCTGACCAGCGATCTGGCAATCGAAGGGATCCGGTTCTGGCTGGATATTTATCAGAACTGCTCCCCGAAGGATTCTGTGAATTATGTGGTACTGGATCAGGCAAATTTATTCTATCAGGGAAAAACGGCGTTTGATTTTAATTCCGGATTCCAGATCGGCGGCGTGGAAACCAACTCCCCGGATCTGATCGACGCGATCGACTGCGCGCCGCTTCCGAAGCTTCATGCCGGGGATCCGGATTATGGGGCGGAAACCTCCAATATCCCCATGGTGGTCTGGAAAAACTCGAAGCATCCCGAAGTATGCAAAGCGTTCATGAAAGAATTATACGAAAAGGAGACCTATATCAAATTCCTGGAAGCGACTCCGGTGGGAATGCTTCCTTCTGTCAGCGGAATTTCAGATACGCCGGAATATCAGGAAAATGCCACGGTCCAGAAATTTTCGAATGCCGTGGATGTGATCACGGATGCCATGGAAAAGGGAACCGCCATCGGATACGAGCATGGTCCGAGCCTGCAGGCCGGCCTTCTGACCTCCCAGGGGATCATTGAAAGCATGTTCCAGGATATCATCACCAATGGCACCGAGGAGGAGGAAGCGGCAAAAGCAGCGGAAGACAAGCTGAACGAGCTGTTCCGTACCGTGCAGTAATTGAGAAAACAGACGACTGTACTGTTCATTTTGCGAAATAGGAACGGTACAGTACACGAGATAGTCCAAGAAAGGAAGAAAGGCATATATGAAGAAAAAGAATGTACATGCAGATTATGCCCGCTGGATCTTTGTCCTTCCCGCGCTGCTGGTGGTAGGCGCTTTACTGATATATCCGATCTTTTCCAGCCTGTACTACAGCATGACCACGAAGCATCTGATCCGGCTTACCTACGATTTTATCGGTTTGGAAAATTATCAGGAGGTGCTGTCAGATCCGAACTTTTATAAAGCATTTCTCACGTCTGTTTTGTGGACGGCGGGATCCCTGCTGGGGCAGCTGGTCATAGGATTCACGGCAGCCCTTGCCATCAACCGGGTCAAAGCAGGAAAAGGAATTTACCGGACACTGATGATCATTCCGTGGGCATTTCCGTCGATCGTGATCGCATTGTCCTGGAAATGGATCTTAAACGGGGTATCCGGATTTGTGCCCAATCTGCTGGTCCAGCTGGGGATCTGCAGCGAACTGCCGCAGTTTCTCAGCGACAGCAGCCTGGTGTTTTTGACACTGATCTTTATCAATGTGTGGTTCGGGGCGCCGATGATCATGGTCAATGTGTTATCGGCACTGCAGACGATCCCCCAGGACCAGTATGAGGCGGTTCAGATCGACGGCGCGTCGAAGCTCCAGCAATTCTGGTTCATTACGGTGCCGCATATCAAGGTCGTGGTGGGTCTTCTGGTGGTGCTCCGCACCATCTGGGTATTCAATAATTTTGATATCATTTACCTGCTTACTGGCGGCGGGCCGGCGAACGCGACAACCACCGTACCGATCTATGCCTACAACATGGGATGGAGCTCCAAGCTGCTGGGAAGATCCTCGGCAGTGACCATGCTGCTGCTTGCATTCCTGTTATTGGTATGCGCGGTATACTTTACGATCATTGGGAAATGGGAAAAGGAGGAGAACGGATGACGCACAAAAAAGACAGAGCAGGAAATCTGGCCTGCCATATCTACCTGATCATTTTATCACTGGCGGCCTTTTTTCCGCTGGTGTGGGTGCTGCTGTGTTCGGTAAAAACATCCGGAGAGCTGACATCTGCTCCAACCAGATTTTTACTGGAGCAGGTTACATTGGATAACTTTATCCATGTGATCCAGGATCTGGGATTTGCCGGAAATATCGGAAACAGCCTGATCATAGCGGTCACGACAACCTGCATCGCCATTGTGATCTCCTCCATGGCGGCTTACGGGATCGTACGTTTTTTCCCGAAGCTGGGTTCCCTGATGTCAAAGGTTCTCGTGACGACATACATGTTTCCGCCGATCCTGCTGGCCATTCCCTATTCCATGGTCATGGCAAAGCTGGGGCTGGTCAATACGAGGATCGGGCTGATCATTGTGTACCTGTCATTCAGCGTACCTTATGCCGTATGGATGCTGGTGGGATTTTTCAAAACCGTGCCCATTGGGATCGAGGAGGCGGCGAAGGTCGATGGGGCAAATAAATTTCAAACCTTTGTACAGATCGTGCTCCCTCTGGTCATGCCCGGGATCGTGGCAACGGCGATCTATACATTTATCAATGCATGGAACGAATTTCTGTATTCGCTGATCCTGATCAACAGTACGGATAAAATGACCGTTTCCGTGGCATTGAAGTCCTTACAGGGAGCGGAGATCCTGAATTGGGGAGACATGATGGCGGCATCCGCGCTTGTGGTCGTCCCGTCGGTCGTATTCTTTATGTTCATTCAGAATAAGATCGCGGGCGGGATGACCCAGGGAGCGGTGAAATAAAAATATTGCTGGGAGGTAATGAAAATTGAAGATCGTAGGATATGCAATCGTAGGAACGGGTTATTTTGGTGCGGAGCTTGGAAGGATCATGAAGGAGCAGGCAGGAGCGAAGATCTCGGCGGTTCTTGATCCGGAAAATGGAGAAACAATCGGGGCGGAATTAGGCTGCGATGTGGAAACGGATCTGGATGAATTGTACAGCCGCGGGGATGTGGACGCGGTCATCGTGGCAACCCCGAATTATTTACATAAAGAGCCTGTGATCAAGGCGGCGGAGCATGGAGTCCATGTATTTTGCGAAAAGCCCATCGCGCTTTCTTATCCGGATTGCGATGAGATGGTGAGGGCCTGCCAGGAGCATGGAGTGGTCTTTATGGCAGGGCATGTCATGAACTTTTTCCGGGGCGTCCGCTATGCAAAAGAATTGATCAACGACGGCGTGATCGGAAAGATCCTGTACTGCCATTCCGCGCGGAACGGCTGGGAAGAACCGCAGCCGGACATTTCCTGGAAAAAGCTCCGGGCAAAATCCGGAGGACACCTGTACCATCACATCCATGAGCTGGATTGTGTGCAGTTCCTGATGGGCGGGATGCCCGAGGAGGTGACCATGACCGGCGGAAATGTCGCCCATCAGGGGGAAGCATTCGGCGATGAGGACGATATGTTGTTTGTGAATATGCAGTTTTCCGATCACCGTTTTGCGGTATTAGAATGGGGATCTGCATTCCATTGGGCGGAGCACTATGTCCTGATACAGGGGACAAAGGGCGCGATCCGGATCGACATGTGCAATTGCGGCGGAACTGTAAAGATCGACGGAGAGGAAAAGCATTTCCTTGTGCATGAGTCGCAGGAGGAGGACGACGACCGGACCAGGATCTACCATGGAACAGAGATGGACGGCGCGATTATGTACGGCAAGCCGGGAAAGAAGCCGCCCATGTGGCTGCACAGCATCATGAAAAATGAGATGAAATACTTAAACGGCATTCTTCACGGCAATGAAGTGGATGATGAATTTCGTCCTCTGCTGACAGGCGAAGCGGCAAGGGCTGCGATCGCCACGGCGGATGCCTGCACGAGATCCAGGTTTGAGGATCGCAAGGTGAGGCTGAGCGAGATTGTGGGATAGGGGAAGAGTGGGGGCCTGTTACCTGACAGGCGACTCGCTGTGACAAAAAACTGCTATGCTTTTTGGTATGGCAGTTTTTTGCGTGGAATCATCTGAACGCCGGGATCTCATTTGCCATTTTAAAAGCCTGTTCAGAACTGCCGGGTATCATTGAAGGTTTACTCTTGCCTTCTATTTTGATATAATAGGTGTTGTGTTAGTGTACCAAGCAGGTTATCAATTCTATTTCTCCGGCTGCACAGTTCAAAAAGCCTGAGCCAAATTTTGGAAAAGAAGTGGGGAATACATCATGGCAGAAAAGACGAATGCGAATATTGGATTTGAAAAACAATTCAGGAATTGATCGAAGATGGAGACGGCTTTGAAGATGACCGCGATGCATATACGATGGAAAATGTCTTTTTCGTCCCGGAGGAAGCCAGATGGAATACCATTTCTTCTGCTGCGCATACACCGGAGATCGGTACTGTCATTGATGATGCAATGCGGGCGATAGAAAAAGAGAACCCTACACTCAAAAATGTGCTTCCCAAAAATTATGCCAGTCCCGATCTTGATAAGCAGGTTCTGGGAGATGTTGTGGATATTTTTACCAATCATATTGATATGAGTGACAATGAACACGACGAAGATCTGCTTGGCCGTACCTATGAATATTGTATTGCGCAGTTTGCCGAAAAGGAAGGCGTTGGCGGGGGAGAATTTTATACACCCTCAAGTATTGTAAAAACACTTGTTGAGATTTTGAAGCCTTTTGCGAATTGCCGTGTATATGATTGTTGCTGTGGTTCCGGCGGCATGTTTGTACAGAGTGCAAAGTTTATTCAGGCACACAGTGGGAAGCGAGGGGCGATTTCTGTATATGGCCAGGAGGCAAATCCGGATACCTGGAAAATGGCAAAAATGAATATGGCAATTCGGGGTATAGATGCTGATTTTGGCCCTTATCATGCAGATACATTTACCAATGATCTTCATCCGACATTAAAAGCAGATTTTATTCTGGCAAATCCGCCGTTCAATTATCACCCATGGAACCAGGACAAGCTGTTGGAGGATGTGCGCTGGAAATATGGAATCCCACCGGCCGGAAATGCGAACTTTGCCTGGATCCAGCACATGATTCATCATTTGGCGCCTAATGGAAAAATTGGATTGGTATTAGCGAACGGCGCGCTTTCTACACAGTCCAGCGGTGAAGGTGAGATTCGGAAAAATATTATTGAGGCAGATCTTATTGAAGGGATCGTTGCCATGCCGACTCAATTGTTTTATAGCGTGACGATACCTGTTACACTGTGGTTTATCAGTAAAAATAAAAAGCAGAAAGGCAAAACGCTTTTCATAGACGCCCGTAAGATGGGACATATGGTAGATCGTAAGCATCGTGATTTTGCAGAGGAGGATATCAACAAGCTGTCAGATACATTTACTGCTTTTCAGGATGGGACGCTTGAAGATGTAAAAGGCTTCTGTGCTGTCACGGATTTGGAATCTATTGCAAAGCAGGATTATATCCTTACTCCTGGGCGGTATGTTGGAATTGAAGAACAGGAAGAGGATGGAGAGCCATTTGAAGAGAAGATGAAGCGTCTGACTTCGGAATTGTCACAGATGTTTGTGAAAAGCCATGAACTGGAAGAAGAGATCCGCAGGAAATTGGGGGCGATTGGGTATGAAATCTGATTTATCAGATATTTGTTTTTACGCAAATGGTAATAGATGTATAAAAATCCAGAGAGGAGATAATGAATGACAATCGTAAATGAATTAGATTCCACCTGTGGAATCCCAGATGAGGAATTAACAAGAAGATTCAGAGAATCTATAAGAATAGATAATGAAATAAGAAAAATAAAGGGACTTCCTGTTGCGGGATATGACGATGAGATAAAAAAAGCATATCTGGAGTATCCGGATGGGAGGCGTGAGTATGTCGGAGCATGATGTGGTAAGGCTACCGGAGGTCATTGTGTTTGCAGGGCCTAATGGAAGTGGTAAATCAACAATTACACGAATGGCAAAGATTGAAGGTGCGTATATCAATGCGGATGATATAAAAAGGACTATACTGTGCACTGATCTGGAAGCTGCAGTAAAAGCGGAAGAATTAAGGGAATATATGATAGAAAATAAAAAGGATTTTACTTTTGAGACAGTGCTTTCTACCGATAGAAATCTGCGGCTGCTGCAAAAAGCCAAAAAACGGGGTTATTTTGTCAGAGGAATCTATGTTTTGACGTCCAATGTGGATATAAATGTTGCAAGAGTAAATGTAAGAGAAGCATTGGGAGGGCATGGTGTACCAGAAGAAAAGATCAGATCAAGGTATGATAAAGCGCTTGAACTGATTCCAAGGTTAGTTGAGATTTGTGATATCCTGCATATTTATGATAATACAAAAGAGCCATTTAGAATATTTAAAAAACGAAAAGACAGATATTATCGTTGGAGCAATCAATATTGGAGTAACGATGATATAGAGAAATTGAGTGGAATTACGGAATATGCGAATTGAATTTATGAGTGTGTATTGAAATTGCACGAGATTTGACGTATGTTAGGCGGCTCATAGGAAATATATAGGCTAGGACGGTGACATGATGGAAGTATGGAAAAAAATCAGATTAGGCGATGCTTGTATTACAAATGCAGACTCATACTCTCCCAAAGAAGAGTGGAAGTTTGTGAATTATTTGGATACAGGTAATATCACCGACAACAGAATTAATTCCATTCAGTATATAGATATGAAGAATGATAAGCTCCCAAGCAGGGCAAGAAGGAAAGTCAAAAAGGGCAGCATTATTTATTCTACGGTGCGTCCAAATCAGCGGCATTTCGGAATAATCAGAACACAGCCGGAGAACTTTCTTGTCTCAACTGGATTTGTAGTGATTGATGTAGATGCAAATGTGCTTGATGTGGATTTTCTATATTATCTGCTAACGCAGCCTAAATGTATCGAGGCACTTCATGCTATTGCAGAGCAAAGCACATCTGCATATCCTTCTATTAAGCCTTCTGATATAGAGGACTTAGAAATAAAAATTCCGGACCTTGACATACAGAAAAAAATTTCAGGTGTTCTGGGTAGCTTGGACAAGAAAATAGTACAGAATAATGAGATAAACGATACTATGAGAAATATTTCTGCGGTTATTCCTGACAATGAGACGCTTGCCAGATTCAATGTTTTTTGCACTCCTATCTTTGCACAGCAAAGGATTTTAGAGAGACAAAATCAATCATTAGCAGCTTTGAGGGATAGCCTACTACCCAAACTCATGTCCGGTGAGCTTGATGTCTCTATCCTTGATCTTTAAGATCTAAATTAATATTGTATCAACATTGCAGTTGTGATACAATTATATTACAAAATCAATGGAGGTGCAATATGGCAACACTACAAATTCGTATTGATGATACATTAAAAAAACAAGCTGACACATTATTCTCCAGCCTTGGACTCGATACATCCACGGCAATACGCATTTTTTTGAATGCGTCTATTGAAAATGACGGAATTCCTTTTACTGT
>CAYQBE010000153.1:0-11597 GCA_964415625.1 uncultured Clostridium sp. | reverse complement strand
TCGAGGGCGGCGCGGCAGCAGAGGCAGTGAGAGAGCAGGAGCAGTGGCTGAACGCGATCATCAATGACGGCGAGCCGCTTGTAAAACCAGAGCAGGCATTTGTAGTAACCCAGATCCTGGAAGCAATCTACAAATCCGCAGAGACCGGGAAAGAGGTATACTTTGACTAAAGTCAGGAACAGACGTATCTGTGTCCTGTGTTCCGAAAGGATGCAGGACACAGTAATATAAAATATGCAGGAGGAAAGAAAATGGCGGGCAGACAGATTTATAATCCGGATGGATTTAAGAATGTAGAAGAAAACGGAAAGATCACAGGATATCAGTTTCAGTTCAAGGCGCAGTACTATCGCGGATTTACTTTATCCATCGTGCGCGACATCCAGGTGAATGTGGACGGAGAGGACGCGGCGCGGGAGGATATCCGTTTTACCGTGAACGGGGAGACCTTCACACTGGAAGAAATGCGCACGGTAATAGATTCTGATTATCGCTGGGAATTCGGCGACTATGCGACAGTGACCGTATTGAAGGAAGGCGGGCTGGCGAAGGGAAGCCACCATATCAAGGCAATGCAGATCATTGCTCCATCCTACATGCCGTTCCAGACCGAGGCATTGTGTGAAGCAGATTTTGAGATTGCGTAGAGGAAAGTACAAACATAAAGGAGGAGCAGATTATGAGCTATGATATCAAAAGAAGTGTTTCCCTGTATAGTTATCAGGATGAATATTATGACGGAAAATTAGATCTGGAAGGATGTCTCAGAGAAACCGCGAAAACCGGAGCGACCGGCGTGGAACTGCTGGCGGAGCAGATGATCCGCAGGTTCCCGCTTCCCATTGAGACACAGGAATTTAGGGATCAGTGGTTTGAATGGCTGAAAAAATACAACCTGGAGCCATCCTGCTATGATGCGTTTCTGGAAAATAAGATCTATGACAACCGGATCTTGTCACTGGGCGAGCAGATCAACATGATGAAGCGCGACCTTCGTCTGGCTTCCATGCTTGGATTCAAGAACCTGCGTACCCTGGTGTCCACTCCCATGGACGTGATCGAGGGAAGCCTGGATTACGCGGCAGAAGTAGATGTGAAGATCGGACTGGAGGTACACGCGCCGTTCTCACTGAATTCCGGCTGGGCGGACGGATATATGGAAATGATCCACAAGACCGGAACAAAGCATTTCGGATTTATCCCGGACATGGGAATCTTCTGTAGGAACATCCCGGACGTACTGAGGGATAAGGCGAGAAGACAGGGCGCATCCGAGGAATGCATCAAGATCGTGGATGATGCTTACGCACAGCGTCTCGCAAAGGGATTTGTAAAGATCAAATACGACCTGAATCTTGGAAAGGCCAACATGGAATACCGGATGGCCAACGGCATGAAGGAAATGATGGACGCAGTGGAGAAGGCAGGCGGCGGCCCGGCAGATATGGCTTACGCAGGGGCATCCTTTACCTACTCCTGGTCTGATCCTCAGGATCTGATCGACAACATCGACTACATTTTCCATACTCATGCGAAGTTCTACAATGTGCATGAGGATTATGTGGAGACAGCAGTTGCAATCCCGGAAGTGGTTGAGGCATTTAAGAAGGCCGGATACAAGGGATTCCTGAGTTCTGAGTATGAAGGCGGAGAACATCTGCGTGACGTAGGCGTGGACAGCATCGAGCAGGTACGCCGTCACCAGGAAGCAATGCGCAGGGCGATCGAAGGGTAAATGTAACTGTTCAGCACGGATAGCGCATTTACTGCGCGATCTGTACAACAATGTATAGACCGGATTGATGACAGACAGAGAAGAGGCTGCCGTACATGGGAGGATTGGATCCCGGGTGCGGCAGTCTCTTCTGTGAGCACCCGGTCAGGGTGTGAACCACTGTCATTATGCGTATTTCAGTAAAAACGCCGACTTGGCTCTTGAATCCTGTGTGTGGGATGTATTGTGGACAAAGGGAGAAAATATGGTGAAAGCGTCAGAAGGTACTTTGGGTGTTTGTATCGTCATACCATAGTTGACGGACTTTTTCAATTTTTTTGCCGGAGGTGACAGAGACTCATGGAATTTCGTAAGATGGAATACTTTTTGATGGCGGCAGAGACATTAAATTTTTCGGAGGCAGCCAAGCAATTGTATATTTCTCCGCAGGCATTGACACAACAGATTATGCAGTTGGAAACAGAAATCGGGGGCAGGCTTTTTGACCGGAGCACGCGGAAGGTTAAAATGACAGAATTGGGGCTTTTTTGCTATAGGCAGATGAAGCCGATAAAAGTACAATATGATGAGGCTGCAGAAAAGATACGAAAAAAAATAGCGGAGAGTAAGAAAATCTTTCGGATTGGCTTTTTCAATGCGCTGCCGAAAAAAGATATATTAAATCCTCTGCTTGATCTGATTCAGATTCGTATTCCGAACTATGAGTTGGAGCTGACCTCTTTTGATATGAGTATGCTCTGGAAACAGTTGGACGAAAATACCCTGGATTTTGTTGTGAATATAGTGGATGATTTCTTTCGATTCACAGATTATGATACGAAATGCCTGCTGAGTGAGCCTGCTAAGATTGTAGTCTCCGAAAAACATGTATGGGCATCCAGGAAAAGAATTACATATGCGGACATAGCAGACGCAGATATGCTGCAGTTTCGGGAAGGCGACTACAAGGAGAAAAAAAACAATTTTTATTCTAGAGTAAAGTGTAGGAACATTTTTCGGACATCGGATTTTGATTCGATGCTGGCGCTTCTGGAGAGTGGGAAATATTTTGCCGTATTTCCCAGGATTTTCAATCTGGCAGATTATCTGAAGCTGGAGTATCTTGACATGCCGGAAGAATATGCTTTTACATTCCATGCGGTATGCGGAGTGAAAAAGGCTGCAGAGAATCCGATCGTATGTGAAATCATGGAATGCGTCAGGAAAAAATGGAAGTAAACAGGATCTTAAAAATTGTCTATTATCAAGCTGAAGTTGATAATAGACAATTTTTTTGGATTTGTAAAAATGAATAACAGGGATGTAAAATATAACTATACAAATCAGGCTGCAAGGATTCTTTTCAGGTTTTCAGAAAAAGAGGAATCATAAAAAAGCCATAAAACGAAGGAGGGTTTTCTATGCAGAGCAACAAAGAAGCGTTACTGGCGATATACCGCGGAGAAATGCCGGAGTTTATCCCGCCGATCCATAAGGCGACGGCCGGAGTCGTGTTTCCGGGAGATCGGTATTTTGGACCGGAAAAGACGGGGGCGGATGCATGGGGGGTAAACTGGACCGTATTGGGTCCAGATCCGGGACTTGACGGTACGATGGTGACTCCGGGCGACCAAATTTTGGATGATATTTCCGAATGGAAAGAACAGGTCCGATTTCCGGATCTCGAAGAACTACATGCAAAGGAAGTCATGCAGGGAATGATGGAGTCGATTCCGAACAGAGACGACTATGTGATTCATGTCTTGTTTTTATCCGGGCCATGGGAGAGAATCAACCAGATGATGGGAATGGAGGATGCGTTGTGTGCGTTTTATGATGACCCGGAAGCGCTCCATGAATTATTGGAAGCGATCTGCGACTATAAAATCAAATGTATTGACTGTGCTGCGGAGGCCGTACATCCGGATGTGATCCATATGCAGGATGACTGGGGTTCCGCCAATAACCTGCTTTTTTCACCGGAGCTCTGGCGGGAATTTATCAAGCCTGTTGAAAAAAGGCTTTGTGACCATATCCACAAAAAAGGGATGATCTATGAGCATCATTCCTGCGGTTATGTGCAGACGATCATCCCGGATCTGGTAGAGATAGGACTGGATGCCTTAAACCCATTGAATGTCTGCAATGATGTGGCATGGATTAAAGAGCATTATGGAGATAAAATTACGATCAAGGGCGGGGCGGACAACCAGAGGATTGACAATGAAGGGGTTCCGGAGGAAGAAATCCGTGCGGAGGTTCGCCGTATTATGGATGCCTACGCGCCGGGAGGACGCTATATGCCGGAATTTGTTTTTACGAACGCAAAAAGAAGAGACATTTTTCTGGATGAAGTAGAAAAGTATGGAAAAGACATCTATAAAAAATAAAAATAGAATGAAAGAAATGGAACTGGCAAAATAGCTGACAGTCTGATATGGAGGAAAAAAGATGGTAACAATCGAAGAAATTTCAGGGGCAATTCAAAAGGGAAGAAAAAAAGAAGTGGTAAAGATGGTTCAGCAGGCAATTGATGAGGGAATGGAAGCACAGACCATTCTTCAGGAAGGGTTATTGCCGGGTTTTGGAATCATCGGAGAAAAATTTAAAAACGGGGAAGTGTTCGTTCCGGAGGTTCTGGTGGCGGCAAGGGCGATGAATGCCGGAACCGCTTTATTAAAACCGCTTCTGGCAGATGATACCGTTCAGGCGGTGGGCAGGGCGTGTATAGGAACGGTTGCAGGCGATATGCATGATATTGGAAAGAATCTGGTGCGCATGATGCTGGAGGGAAAGGGAATTGAGGTGATTGACCTCGGCGTGGACGTCCCTTCGGAAGAGTTTATCCGCTGCGCGGTGGAAAACGAGTGTGATATTATCTGCTGCTCCGCGCTTTTGACGACAACGATGCCAAGGCTGGGAGATGTGGTGAAGCTGGCGGGAGAAGCAGGCATCCGTGAAAAGGTGAAGATCATGGTGGGCGGCGCTCCGGTTAATCAGGCATTCTGCGACAGTATCGGAGCAGACGTTTACACAGACGACGCCGCGTCGGCAGCGGAGGCGGCCTATCAGCTTCTGACAGCATGAGTTACAGGGCGCGCCTGGTCAAGGTGTGACCTGTAACGAGAGATGATGATATAAATGAGGAGAATATAGAGATGGGAAAAAGAAATATGAATCAGTGGATTGAAGATATGATCGCGGCAAAAAAGAAATGTCCGCTGCCGGTGCTTTCATTTCCGTCAATCCAAAAGATGGGGATTACGGTGGCACAGCTAATCAATGACAGCGAGAAACAGGCGGAAGGGATGAAACGGATTGCGGATATGTTTCCGACGGCGGCCAGCGTAAGCCTGATGGATCTGTCCCTGGAAGCAGAGGCATTTGGTTCTAAAATCCGCATTTCAGATGACGAGGTGCCGACGGTCATAGGAGCGCTGGTTACGGAGGAGGAAGAGGCGGAGGCGCTGGCTGTTCCGGAAATCGGGGCTGGCCGTACGCAGATTTATATTGATGCAATCCGAAAAGCCTGCGAAAGAATTACGGATCGTCCGGTGTTTGCGGGCGTGATCGGTCCGTTTTCACTGGCCGGACGCTTGATGGGGGGTTCGGATGCCCTCATCTATTGTCTGGAAGAACCGGATATGGTACATATCACATTAGAGAAGGCGGCGGAATTTCTTATCAAATACTGTAACGAATATAAAAAGGCGGGCGCGGACGGAGTCGTTATGGCCGAACCGCTGGCAGGACTTCTTTCTCCGGCGCTGGCGGCCGAATTTTCCGCAGATTATGTCCGGCGAATTGTTGAGGAAATCCAGGATGAAGAGTTTATTGTGGTTTACCACAATTGCGGAGACAGCGCGCTGAAAACAGTGGATACGATCATCCATAACGGATGCCGTGCCTTTCATTTTGGAAATGTGATTGACATGGAGGAAATGATGGCGCATATTCCGGAAAACATGCTCGCCATGGGAAATATTAACCCGGCCGGGGAATTTCGCAACGGGACACCTGAGAGCATTTACGCAGTGACGAAAGACATATTGGAAAGATGCGGAAAGTATCCCAATTTTGTGATTTCATCCGGATGCGATATTCCGCCAATGTCTCCATGGGAAAATATTCGGTCTTTCTTCCGGGCATCAGAGGATTTTTATGCATAAATACATATGGATTGCAAAGGAGAACTTTGGCTTTGAACAGGCGGCGGAGCTGTCGGTGTCTTCCCTGGTGTTTCTGCCGGAGGTCCGTGCCATGTGTTTGGAGGACCGGTGCGGCAGCTATGGAAAGCGCTGGACGTGCCCGCCTGCCTGCGGAACGCTGTCCGAGATTACGGAAAAGGTCAGGGAATATCCTTTCGGAATTGTGGTTCAGACGGTGAAAACGCTGGAGGATGAATTTGACTGGGAGACGATGATGGAAGCAGAGCGCCTTCAGAAAAAACGAATACAGGGGCTGGCCGAGTTTATGAAACAGGAATGCGTCGGCTGCCTGCCGATGTCGTCCGGTACGTGCGGCATTTGTGAGGAATGTACATATCCGGATCATCCATGCCGGTTTCCCGACAGGACCTGGCCGTCTATGGAGGCATACGGCCTGCTGGTACAGGATGTGTGTTCCCGCTCAGGTATCAATTATTATTATGGGAGCGATAAAATTTCTTTTACCGGCTGTATTCTTTATAAATGCTGAGTAACTTGTTTGTGTTTGGAGGATGAAAGAAGATGAAAGCGTATGTACATCTTGCCGGAAGATGTCTGGAGTTCCATGCGAGGGAAGGGAAGACAATACTTGAAATTCTGCGGGAAAATAAGGTCACGGCCGTCCCTGCTTTCTGCGGTGGAAAAGGCACCTGTGGAAAATGCAAGGTAAAAACAGACAGGCAGGGAGAATGGGTGCCTGCCTGTCAGACAAAGCTGGAAGACGGCATGCATATTTTTATCAAACAGGAGCATAGCGCACATATTTTGGAAAAAGGGCTCGGATACAGATATGCTCCGGACGGCTCTGCTGTCTACGCCGCTGCCTGTGATATCGGAACGACAACGGTTGTATGTCATTTGCTGGATGGCAGGACGGGAGAATTGCTGGCCTCAGTCAGTGCCGAAAATACGCAGCGGGTTTATGGAGCGGATGTCATATCACGCATTGAGGCTGCGGAGCAGGCCGGAACGAAAACTTTGCAGAATGCGATTGTGTCACAGATTCGGGAAATGTTGGATTCACTGTGCGAACAGGCGGGAATCACAAAAGAACTTGACCGTCTGGCAGTAGTGGGAAATACGGTGATGTGTCATCTGTTTGCCGGGCTGCCGCCCACATCAATCGGAAAAGCGCCGTTTCTGCCGCTGTCGTGCTTTGGGGAACACTGCCAGGGCAGCCGTCTGGGAATTCCGATATGCAGAGATGTGTATATCGCGCCGGCTGTCTCCGGGTATGTGGGCGGGGATATTACCGCGGACTTGCTGGCGGCTGCCGATGGGACGGAACATGCGGACGGCATAAAAGAACAATTATTGCTGGATATTGGAACGAATGGGGAAATCGTGCTGGGTACGGCAGGGGATTATTCCTGCTGCGCGGCAGCGGCAGGCCCGGCGTTCGAGGGAGCGGAAATTGCTATGGGTATGCCTGCCCTGGAAGGCGCGATTGACAAGGTCTGGCTGGAGAATGGAAAGCTTGGTATTTCCGTGATTGGCGGAGGAGAAGCAGTTGGAATCTGCGGTTCCGGCCTTATTGACGCCCTGGCTGTATTTTTGGAAGCCGGCTTTCTGGATGAGAGCGGACGTATATGCGATGATGGGGAAACGGTACATACATATGGTCTTCGTATGGGAAAGCAAAATGAGGAAAATGTCGTCTGGCTGACAGATACGGTCTGGGTGGGCCAGAAGGATATCCGAAAACTTCAGCTTGCCAAGGCGGCGATTGCCGCGGGTATTGAGGTTCTGCTTCAGAAACGTGAAAAATCCTATGAGGATATCGGAAGAGTGATTCTGGCAGGCGGATTTGGAACATTTCTGAATAAAGAAAGTGCCGCCGCGATTGGATTGATTCCGCGGGAACTGCTTCCGGTGACGGATACGGCGGGGAATGCTGCAGGAGAAGGGGCTATCTCGGCGGCACTTTCAGATGCTGCCCGGAAACGGCTGGCAGTGATTCAGGGCAGTATGAAGTATATAGAATTATCTGCTTGCAGGAGCTTTGCGGAGATATATGTAGAGAAGATGGAGTTTTAGGATTCTGCGGGGAAGCCACATGCATGGATTTCGACGGGGAGCAGATTTTGAATATTGCCTTTGATGCAGCGTTTCCTGTGTGTTCGTTCCTTTTCGGCTCATCTTTCTCCACAATTCATAGGAGAATCCAGAAAAGCTATACTGATAATGGCTGTATATTTTCTGTCCGTACTTTTGTTCCCGTATCTGCGCCAACACTTCTTCGATTAATCCATTTAGTTCCATTTCATTATCCTTCATCTTTAGCAACCTTCTTTTCTTTCTGTATAGTCTCGGAAACTAATAACACAAATTGAATGGCGTTTTTTTCTACATTGATTTTCAGTGAAAAAGCAGATATACTGGTATTAGTGGTAAGGAGGGGAAGAGCATATGGCAGTGACGATCAAGGATGTGGCGCGGGAAACGAATCTTGCGATCTCTACAATTTCTAAATATATGAACGGCGGGACCGTACGCCATGAGAACCGGGTTCTGATCGAGGCGGCAGTGAAGAAGCTCGGGTATTCCCCGAATCGTTCGGCCAGGGGGCTGAGGACTTCGAAGAGCTATATGGTCGGATTGGTAATGGGGCAGGTGAATTCTCCTCATACGGCACGAATTATCAGCGGAATCGAAAAAAGATTTCGAGAGCTTGGATATTCCGTTATCTTTGCAACCTATGAGGAAAATGGGATTCAGGTAAAAGATTATGTAGAATATCTGTTGGGGCGGGGGGTGGACGGGATCATCTCATCGTACACCAGAGTAGGAAGTGAGATTCTGAATAAAGCAATAGAGCAGAATGTTCCGGTGCTGGTTGTGGAAGAGAACGGCGGAAATCTTCGGACAGACTGCGTGCAGGTGGACTGCTGCGGCGGTGCTTATCAGATCGTGGAGCATCTGATCGAGTTCGGACACCACCGGATCGCCATCATCAAGGGGCCGGAGCATAAGCTGACAGCCCGGGAACGACTGCGGGGATATTTCCGTGTGCTGGAGGATTACGGATATCCGGTCAGGCAGGACTATCTGATACCAGGTGATTTCACATATCAGTCCGGTTACAAAGGGATCATGAAGCTGTGGGAGCTGGAGGATAAGCCCACGGCGGTATTTGTCAGCAATTACGACATGTGCCTGGGGGCGATGGCGGCGGTGCACAATCTGGATATCCGGGTGCCGGAAGCACTGTCGGTCGTGTCATTTGATGATTTTGAACTGTCCGTCATGGTACGGCCCAAGCTGACTACGATCCGCCAGCCGCTGGAGGAAATGGCAAATGCCGCCTGTGACCTGCTGTATCGGCGGATTCAGGGGGATTATTCAGATTTCCCGAAAAAGATCCGTTTGAAAACACAGTGCATTTACAGGGATTCGGTGAAGACTTATACTGGAGGGGAAGGTAAAGACTTTTTTGAATAATCAGCAATATGTAAGGGGAGGACTGTATAATATCATCGTAATATCATACAGTCTTCTTATTTCAGGTATGAAAAAAAATCCGCAGCTTTTCCACTGCGCTTTTTTCAATCCTGGATACATAAGACCGGGAGATCCCGAGCTGCCGGGCGATTTCCCTCTGGGTATATTCTTCTCCGTTATACAGTCCGTACCGCATTTTCAATACCAGCTTTTCTCGCTGGGAGAGTTCATTTTCCACCTTTTCGTACAGTTTCTGGATATTTTCCTTGAGATAGAGCCGTTCCGGGACATCCTCCTCTTCCGTTTCGATGATATCATAGAGCTTGATCTCGTTCCCTTCCCGGTCCGTGCCGATGGGTTCATACAGAGAGATCTCCTTGCTCGTTTTCTTCCGGGACCGGAGATACATCAGGATCTCATTGTCAATGCATTTGGAGGCATATGCCGCCAGCCGGTTTCCTTTTTCCGCGTTAAATGTAGCCACCGCCTTGATCAGTCCGATGGTTCCGATGGAGATCAGATCCTCCTGGTCTTCGTCCAGGTACTGGTACTTTTTGATCACATGTGCGACGAGCCGTAGATTCCGTTCGATCAAGATATGCTTTGCCTGAAGGTCTCCTTCCGTATATTTCTGGATGTAATATTTCTCTTCCGAAGGAGTGAGGGGATTGGGAAATGATTTCAAGACGACACCTCTTGGCACATTTGATATAGTTTATGTGGAAATATGGGATTTTGTGCTTTTCCACCTAAAATTGTTGTATATGCTCAAAAAAGAGGTTGACAATCCGCAGCCAGATAAGGTATGATAACAGACATCAAGCGGTACTTTCTGTACCGGGCAATCCGGCCGTTTCGGTCAAGATTCATCAACTTGTGGAAAATTTAAAAAAAAGAAAGGAAGTGTATGAATGAGCTTTAGTACAGTATTATCTGCGTCCATGTTTGGTTTGAAGGTGGAATTTGTCCATGTGGAGGCGGATGTGAGCAACGGCCTTCCGGCGTTTCAGATGGTGGGATACCTTTCGTCGGAGGTGAAGGAGGCGGCCGAACGGGTGCGCACGGCGATCCGTAATTCCGGCCTGGATTTCCCGGCAAAAAAGACGGTGATCAACCTGGCGCCGGCAACGATGAAAAAGCGGGGGGCGGCCTTTGACCTGCCTATTGCAGTCAGCATCCTGCTTTCCCTTGGCAGGCTGGAAGCCGAGACGGTCCGTTCCATGCTGATCCTGGGAGAACTGAGCCTGGACGGCAAGGTGCAGAAGGTGCCCGGCATCCTGCCGATCGTGGCGGAGGCCAGAGCCGCCGGGATCCATACCTGTATGGTGCCCCGTGTCAATGCGGCGGAGGGCGCGCTGGTCGAGGGGATCGACGTGATCGGTGTGGAGAGCCTGGAGGAAGCCTGTCAATATCTGAGCGGAAAAGTTCAGATCCCGCCGGAGCCATACCCGGCAGCCAAACAGCAGGAGGAGGCAGCCCACAGCCTGGACTACGGCGACATCTGCGGCCAGGCGGCGGTGAAGAGGGCGGCGGAGGTGGCGGTGGCAGGAGGACACAACCTGCTCCTGATCGGCCCTCCGGGAAGCGGAAAATCCATGACTGCCCAGCGGATCCCCACCATCTTTCCAGACATGACTCTGGAGGAAAGCATGGAGGTCACAAAGATCTACAGCATCCTGGGAATGCTGGACAACGAAAGGCCGCTGATCCAGAACCGTCCCTTCCGCAGTGTCCATCATACCTCCACCAAGGCCGCCCTTGTGGGAGGAGGAAAAGTACCGGTTCCGGGAGAGATCAGCCTGGCCCATGAGGGGGTGCTGTTTCTGGATGAGCTTCCGGAATTTCAGAAAAATGTGCTGGAAGTGCTGCGCCAGCCGCTGGAGGATCATCAGGTACGGATCACCAGAAACCAGGGAAGCTACCTCTTTCCAGCCAATTTTACGCTGGTGGCGGCTATGAACCCCTGTCCCTGCGGCTGTTATCCGGATATGAACCGGTGTACCTGCACACCCGGACAGATCCAGCACTATCTGGGAAAGCTCAGCCAGCCCTTCCTGGATCGGATGGATATCTGCGTGGAAGCGCCCCGGGTAGAGTATGAATCGCTTCGCGCAAAAGGGCAGGAAGAAACCTCCGCCCAGATCCGGGAGAGGGTCTGCCGTGCCAGGGAGGTGCAGAACCGGCGTTACCAGGGCACAGGCATCCTGACGAACGCCATGCTGGGGGTTCGGGAG
>CAYQBE010000152.1:0-11689 GCA_964415625.1 uncultured Clostridium sp. | reverse complement strand
GGGAGAGATTCCTGGATGTCACACTTTACTCTCATTCCTTTTTAGATAACTATAACAAGAAATCCGCTAACCGTGGGGTTAGCGGATTTCTTTGTCTTTCTATCCGGGATAACCTGTCAGCTTCAGACTGCCGCCTATCCGTGAATGCTAAAATATAAAATATCACAAATTCTGGAAATACAGAACGAAAGATGCACAAGTTCACTTTTGTTAACTTGTGCAAATAGGCGAAATTAAACTGTCTTCCACCTGAATGATTGACAAAGCTTATTCTGTCTGTTATATTCAGTCTATAAATTAATCGATTAAGTTTATAATATTCAGAAAAGGAGGATTGACTCTTATTATTTTTTTACAATTAAGGTTAAACGATTAAGCTATAGGGAGACGAAGATATGAATATGAAAGAGATTGCGGAATTAGCTGGAGTCTCTGTGGCAGCAGTTTCGTATGCATTAAACGGGACAGGAAATATCAGTGAAAAAAAACGGAAGGAAATCCTGGAAATTGTTGCAAAGGAAGGATATAGTCCGAATCGGATCGCCAAAAGCCTGCGGACAAAAAAAAGCAGCACCATCGGCATCATGGTGGAGGATATCACCTCCTTCCAGACTCCCAGGATCCTCGATGGGATTAACGAGTACGCCGAAAAAAATGGGTATACTGTTATTTTGAATAATCTGGGACTTTTTAAAAAAATTGGCAAAAATGTGGATGTAATCAGTGAGCACAGAGAAATTCTGAAAAAGGGAATGGAACTGTTTGAAAAAGCCCAGGTAGATGGGATCGTCTATGCATCTCACCATGACAGGGATGTATCCGGTCTGCTCCCGCAGTTTCATATTCCCGTTGTTTTGGCCTATTGCTATGATATGACGCATCAGAATTATTGTGTAACTTATGACAACACAGATATCTCAAAGGAGATTGCAAAATATCTCGCAGAACATCATCACAGGGATGTCGGTATCATCTGCGGGGCTGACTCATCCCGCCCTGCACAAAAACGATATTCCGGATATATTGAAGGTTTGGAGGAATGCGGAATCGACCCGGAATGCGTATGGACGTTTACGGGAGATTGGGAATTTGAATCCGGAGAAGACGCATATAAACAGTATAAAAGGCTCCGTACAAAACCCACTGCGGTCTTTGCTATGAATGACTTGATGGCCGTAGGATTTATGGATGCCGCACTGAACGATGGGAAAAAAATTCCAGAAGACATTTCGATTGTCGGTTTTGATAACAGGCAGGAATGCCGTTTCACACGCCCTAGACTTACGACAGTTGATATCCCGCTCGAACAGATGGGAAAGGAAGCTGCAAAACTGCTGCTGAACCTGATTAGAAACGGAAAGGCTGACAGCAGAAAAATTATTCTGCCCTGCAGCTTCATAGAAAAAGAATCTGTAGCAATTATTGAGTCAAGGTAACTATTCTATGAGAATATCAAATAGTCATGTATTATATACAAGGAGGAGGAACTTATGAAAAGAAAAATAGCAGGAATGATCACTTGTCTCATGACAATTTCTCTGATATTGGGAGGATGCCAAGGAAATCCCACTGCAAATGATACGAATAAAAATGATACCGGGCAGACCAACTCGGTTCAGGAGGAGGAAAAAGGCTTTTATGAAGGTACAAAACTGGTCATCGGCGTAGAATCCGGATCTCCCAATATTGGATTTTATGAAGAGCAGTCCGAAGAATTTAAAAAGGAAACCGGAATTGAAATTGAGTGGGTAGAGATTCCACATGATAATATGCATGAACGATTTGTCCAGGAAGCAATCTCCAAAAGCGGTGCGATCGATATCTATGATACAGACCAGCCGTGGATTTCAGAATTTGCATCCAAGGGATATCTGGAACCGCTTAATGATAAGCTGACCGAAGAAGATAAAGCAGATTTTTATGAAGCTGCATTAGACGCCTCATCCTATAACGGTGAAATTTATTCCATCCCATTTTTTGTGCATACACCTATTGTGTTCTACCGGACAGATTTATTTGAAGCTGCCGGAATCAAAGAATTTCCAAAAACCTGGGATGAATATGCAGATGCCGCGAAAAAGCTAACAGACGGTGAAGTTTATGGAACAATCATTGAAGCAAAGCAGGCAGGAGAACCCGTTACTCATCTGGTAGACTGGATTTATCAGGCAGGTGGTTCTATTATAGATGCGGAGGGCAATATTTCCATTCATTCCCCGGAAAGCACAGAAGTATTCCAGTATCTCTTAAAAATGATGTATGAAGATGAAAGTGTAATGCCCGGCTCAATCGGATATGATAATGCAGATGTACACAATCTCTTTATGCAAGGAAAGGTCGCTATGGTAAAAAACTGGCCGTATATGTATGCCATGGCAAAAGACCCGGAACAGTCAACGGTTTCCGATTCTTTTGCAGTTGCCATACAGCCGGCAGGAAAAGAACAGGCGACCGCTGCATGGACTTGGGGATTCGGAATTTCAAGCAGCTCAAAAAACAAAGAAGCTGCATGGGAATTCATAGAATGGGCCACCTCATCAGAAAAGCTGGCTGAATTGGGAATTGCAAACTGTAATCCAGTTCCCAGGACTTCTTCTCTTAGCGTAGTCCAGGAGGATACCTCCCTCTCTGATTTTGATAAAGAGAGTATTCAGACCATGAGTGACGCATTAAATTACGCCTCCAACGCAACGGAGAATCCCAATTTTCCGACCGTACAGAATGAACTTTCTTATACTCTGTCCAATATCATGTCACAGCAGATTGAGATTGAGGAAGGGCTGGAACAGGCAGAACAGTCAATCAAAGAGGCAATCGAATAAATTACATGAATGCCCATACACTATTCCCAATGTATGGGCATTTTAAAAACACTTTTGTCAAAAGAAATGAGGTGAATATATGGGAAGTGGAGTCATTCGCGAACGCAGACGGAGGATTGCGGGATATACTCTGGTCGCACCGGCTTGTATCCTGCTGATCATAACATTTGCCGTTCCTTTGATCTACGCGTTTCTGATCAGCATATCAGATTCAAATGCGGTGATCGATAATCATTTTGTTTTTATAGGGTTGGACAATTATCTATCCGTAATAAAAAGCTCCAAATTTCAGTCCGCATTGTTCCACACTTGTTTTTTTGTGGTTACTACGATCCTTTTAGAGCTTGTGATCGGATTTGGCATTGCGCTGCTGTTATACCGTGAGGTTGCAGGCTCCAGGATCTTCCGCCTGATCTTCGCGATACCGCTGATGGTCGCCCCGGTCGTATCGGGACTGCAGTGGCGTTGGCTGTTCGCAGACCAGTACGGGATCATCAACCATCTGCTGAGTCTAATCGGGATCAAGGTGCCGCTTTGGTTTACCGGATCCTCTACGGCATGGGTTACAATCGTAGTATCCAACCTCTGGCTTGCGACACCATTTGTCATCCTGGTACTGCTGGCCGGGTTGGGCGGATTATCTGAAGAGTTAAATGAGGCTGCCGCCATAGACGGCGCGGACAGCAGGCAGATTTTCTGGAAGGTCATCCTTCCGCAGTTAAAACCAACCTTATTGATTATTCTGGTCATCCGTCTGACCGATGCATTCCGGATCTATGACCTTGTCTATATATTGACAGGCGGCGGACCCGGCGGCTCCACAGAGGTATTGAGCACCTATATCTATAAGCGGATCTTTACAGACTGGAAATTCGGACAGGGGGCTGCCGCATCCTTTCTGGTGATGCTGATCATTGGTATACTGAGCCTGCTCTGTAACAGACTGATGCGCGAGGAGGAAGAGGTATGAAGAAAAAGAAAATGTTAAATGGAATGATATTCCTTCTTCTTACGATCAGCTCACTGATCACAATATTTCCTATTTTGTGGACGCTGATCACATCCTTAAAAATGGATGTGCAGATGTTTGCGATCCCGCCGGATCTGCTTCCTGATCCGGCAACCGGAGCACATTACCGTGAGGTTCTGACAGAAAGCAATTTTCCAAGCTACCTCAAAAATAGTATCGCCGTTTCATTGATCAGCTGCTCCATCTCCCTTTGCGCCGGGATTCCCGCAGCCTACGGCTTTGCCAAATATATGCGCAGAGCTATGAAACCTGTATTCGGCGCGGTGACTGCGGTGCGTATGGTGCCCCAGGTGGCCATGGTGATCCCCTTTTTTATGATCATGAGAAATCTTCAGTTAAGCGATTCCATCACCGGACTGATCTTAACGCATATTCCTTTTGAGCTGACACTGATCATCTGGATGCTGAAGAATTTCTTTTCCCAGGTTCCTAGGGAATTAGAGGAAGCAGCAGAACTTGACGGCCTTGGGCCATGGGGGATCCTGGTTCGGGTAGTGCTTCCTTTATCACGCTCTTCTGTGGGCGTCGCCGGATTGATGGCCTTTTTGTTTTCCTGGAACGAATTTATGTTTGCGCTTTCTCTGACATCTACAGCAAAAGCGCAGACCCTGACTATTGGCATTGCCGGCTATGTAACATCGTTTCAGACATTTTGGGGGAGCATGTCGGCAACCGGGATCTTATTTATGATACCTGCATTTATATTGACATTTATTTTCCAGAAAGATCTCGTAAAAGGATTGACAGCAGGTGCTGTGAAAGGATAAAAAATGAGAACAGATTATAATTTGAAAGCGACAAAAGAACAGGCAGTTTTCATAAATGCCGATCAGGATTTTGGAATTTTGAGACATCCTGTCATTATAGAAGTGTGGAACGGTTCCCAGTGTGATTCCATTGAAATAATAAAAGCAGAGTATACCGATATCAAAAAATATGGAGATCAGATCGAGGCAATGGCATTGATCACAAATGAGTCTGCCGGGGAAGTTGCAGTGCATGACATCTATCACTGTGACGGAGAAGGGATCGTCTTAACGAGACAGCTTCATGTGAAGAAAAGCGGAGTTAAAAAAGGAATCCGCCTTTGTACGGAAATGTTCCCTTTGCCGAATGAAGGCAGCAGATTCGAGGATCTCCGGTATTTTGCCCCGCCTGCTGTTTTTGATAAAAATGATCTGGATGAGGATGGATATGAGGACTATTTTCATACAAAAAAGATCCTCTTTCGGGAGGACCGTTTTAACTATCCGATGTTTATGTGCTATTCAGAAAAAAGTCGGCTGGCGGTACGGATGGAACGCGAACAAGTTCCCCAATATGATTCTCTTCCTGCCCGGAATATCTCTCTGGAAACTGGAGAACCGGAAGCCCTGTTCCTGCAGAAAACAGATATCGGAAGTATGGGAGCAGATGGAAGCGACGGACAGGAACTGTGCCTGAGAGCCTGTTATCCCTTCGCGGAAGGCGACGCCACCATTGCGCTTTATATCATAAAAACCATTCCGTTCGGTGCGTTCTGGCCGCTGGAAAAGGGAGAACATTTTGAAGTTTCTTATCGCTTTTCACGAAAAGAGCATGTGGACTTCCACGATGCCTGCTGGTATCATGTCAGCCATGTGATCCGCACGAAAAAGCCTGAACCGTCGCCTCTTGCAATGTCTCCCGAGGCGATCGCACGATTCCGCCTGGAGTCTCTGGATCGATATTATGTGGAGAAGTCAAAAGCAGAGGATGAAAATGAGCCTGCCGGTTATGTTTTGAACTGCCACCCTCAAAAAGGAGAACAATTAGAAAATATCATACAATACGGATTCACAGGACAGAATTTATTAAATGCCTATCATTTTGTCCGGTACGGATATGAGCACGGGAATCAGGAATATATCCGGCGCGGACTGAAAACAGCCGATTTCTTTACAAATGTTATTCATATCAAGGAATCGGGCATGTTCTACAATCTGTATAATATTGACAATAAATCCGTAAGCTTCTGGTGGACGGGGCTGCTGCTTCCCCTGGCATATGCAAGAGGCGATGAGCTGGAACAGCTCATGGGGCCGCTCTATGAATACAGAAAAGAAATCATCGATACCCTTCTTCCTTTGAAAGGCGCATATCTGCGGTGCATGAATGAAGATGTAACAGCTTTGCTTCGCTTATATATTTATGAAAAGGAGCACGGCCGGGAGCATTCAAGCTGGAAGGAAGCGATCTTAAATTATGCAGATTTTCTGTTAAGGACACAGGAAGAAGACGGCGGATGGTATCGTGCATATGATCTGGGAGGTAAACCGATCCTGGAACCGAAGCTCTGGTTCGGAGGGACGATCTATGAGCAGAAATCCTCCACCGGTACATCCATTTCCTTTTTAACGGAGCTTTATCAGCTGACAGATGAGAAAAGATATCTGGATGCGGCCTATAGCGCAGGATTGTTCGTCAAAGAATATATCATTGACCGGGTGCGTTTCAATGGAGGTGTCCATGACAGCATTTATGCCAAAGGGCAGTTGATCGACAATGAAAGTATTCTCTATCCCATGTTTGGAATGCTTTCCTTATATGAGGCTACAAAGGAACGCATCTTTTTAGAAGGCGCTTCAAAAGCAGCGCATTTTTACGCTTCCTGGGTATGCTTATGGAATGTTCCCCTTCCTTCAGACAGTACCTTGGGAAAAAACGGTTTCAACAGTATCGGAATGGGAGCCTGTGATACCTGCGGCGCCGGTTATGTCCATCCCTTCCAGCTTATGGGCGTTGCTGAGATGGCACAGATCGCGGTCTATACAGACGACAGGGAATTGCTGGAAGCTGCCAGACTGTATTGGCAGGGCTGCAATCAGACCGTAGAACTTCCGAACCGTTCCTGGGGATATGCATTTAACGGGCTTCAGGAAGAAGGGTATCTGATCAGCTGGTGGGCAGTTGACGACCCGATGTTTACCGCTGACACAGGATTCGGCCATCGGCTGAAAGGGGAAGGCAATAAAACCTGTTTCCCATGGATCCAGGCTGTTGCTGTAAAAGGCTGGTATGCGCTTTTGGATCGATTCCAGACAACTGACTTTTCTGAAATCCAGGAAAAATATTTGAAAGGATGGTGAGAACGATGAAACTGATGCCTGTACCGCTTTCCAAAATCCTGATACAGGACAGCTTCTGGTCAAAGCATACGGAGCTGGTGGAAAAGGTCATGATCCCCCGACAGTGGACAATCATGAACGACCAGGATCCCTGTATAGAATCCAGCCATTGTCTGGAAAATTTTAAAATTGCTGCCGGAAGGAAAAAAGGAGAGTTTTATGGCGCAGTCTTCCAGGATACGGATATCGCAAAGTGGCTGGAAGCAGTTGGATATTCTTTAGCCGTTCATAAAAATGAAAAGCTGGAACAAACAGCAGATGAAGTGATTGAACTGATCGCAGAAGCGCAGCAGCCTGACGGGTATCTGGATACATACTTTATGATCAAAGCTCCGGATCAGAAATGGAAAAATCTTTGTGAGGGGCATGAACTGTATACGGCCGGGCATATGATGGAAGCCGCGGCAGCTTATTATGAAGGGACCGGGAAACGAAAGTTTCTGGACTGTACCAGAAAGCTGGCCGATCTTATCTGTGATACCTTCGGCCATGAGGAAGGGAAGGTCCATGGATATCCAGGACATCAGGAGATTGAGATTGGTCTAATCAGGCTTGCACTGGCTACAGGAGAGAAAAAATATATGGATCAGGCAAAATATTTTCTGGACATCCGCGGTGCCGGTGAAAACTATTTCCTGCTGGAACGGCGGCGGCCCGGATATACATCGCTTTTCCCGGAATTTGCAGATTATGACCCTGCATATTCCCAATCCCACAAGCCGGTCCGGGAACAGGAAACTGCAGAAGGGCATGCTGTGCGGGCTGTTTATATGTACAGCGCAATGGCTGATATCGCAGATACATACCAGGATAAAGAAATGCTAGAAGCCTGCCGGAGGCTTTGGAAAAATATTGTAACTAAAAGGATGTATGTGACCGGCGGGATTGGTTCCTCCGGATTTCTGGAACGTTTTACAACAGATTACGATCTTCCGAATGACTGCAATTATTCTGAAACCTGCGCTTCCATCGGTATGGCAATGTTCGGCCTTCGGATGGCAAATATCACTCGTGAAAGCCAGTATGTGGATATAGCGGAGCTGCAGCTTTATAATACGATCCTTGCCGGTGTGGCATTGGACGGCCAGAGCTTCTTTTATGTAAACCCGCTCGAAGTCCACCCCCAGAATTGCATGCCGCACACTTCGCGCAGCCATGTAAAAGCAGTGAGGCAGAAATGGTTCGGCGTTGCCTGCTGCCCTCCGAATGTTGCCCGCACCCTGGCATCTCTTGGGAAATATATATACGGCATCGGTGAACGGGAAATCTACATGCATCTGTATATATCAAATGAAACCCATATTTCATTTGACAGCGGGGAGATCACTCTCATAACTGAGTCGGAAATGCCATGGAACGGAAACGTCCGTGTCCGTGTCTTGGGTGTGCAAAGCAAGATCCTGTTGGCATTGCGGATGCCGGAATATGCCGAAAATTACAGAATTTATGCCGATGGCGTTGAAATACATCCAGATATTCAAACTGGTTATGCCGAAATTTATCTTGAAAAAGATATTGAATTAAATATACTATTTGATATGCGGGTACGCTTTCTGCGCGCGAACAGGAATGTAAGTTTTGATACAGGCAAAGCAGCAATAAAACGCGGACCGGTTGTTTATTGCTTCGAAGAAGCCGATAATGGAAAAAATCTATCCTCCATCTATCTGTTCACGGATCACACGGTTCAGGAACATTATGTGGATAAACTGGGTGGAATCGTGGAATTGGAGATCCCAGGGAAAAGAATAAAGCATCACACAGAGCATTTGTATGAAGAATATACGCCGGAATTTGAAGATATTGTATGTAAAGCGGTGCCATATGCCTACTGGAACAACCGCGGGATCGGGGAGATGGCTGTCTGGATGCATACCGTTATGTTCTGTCCTGAATCGTAGGCTCAAAATCTTACGTCTGACTTTGAACGGATCCGCTTGTGAAGATGCTGCCGAGAAATGACTGTCTGCACGCAAAATATTATCCAGCTGTATGGTTGAGATTCGATAGGTCATTTTAATACAATTTATTGCAATAAAAATGGCCTGCCGAATCAGCAACCGCACAGATGGAATATTTTACAGAAAGGTCATTTTGACAACCCTTCATTGAATGGGTTTCTTTTGTTTTGTATCTGTATTTTTCCAAAGCCCCCCTCTTTTATGATTCTACCGTAAAAACTTCCTCGATCGTAACATGAAATACCTTTGCAATATTCCATGCCAGAACCAGCGAAGGATTGTATTTTCCTTTTTCCAGATTCCCGATCGTTTCCCTCCGCACACCGACCAGCTTTGCCAGGTCCTCCTGCTTCATATCATATCTGACCCGGTATTCCTTTATCCTGTTTTTGATCATTCCTCCGCTCCTCTTCGTTCTCTCCACTCCAATCCCACCAGCACGAATGTAAATGCGAGGGTCGAGACAACAAAGCTCAGCGCAAAGGCCATGGGGATTGCCGCAGAAATATTGTAAAATACGGAGCAGGAAAACATAAACGGAACAAGGGAGACCATGCTCAGCATAAATGCGATGGTTGCGGATTTCTGCACATTCGAAAGAAACAGTTCATCCGGACTCACCCAAAAATAGCGGATAAAATAGATAAATCCAAAAAATCCATACAGTCCTGTGTTGCCGCTCTTCCATCCCAATATGGAAATCAGGGAGAGCAGGGATAAAAATCCCAGATAATTGATCTTTTTCATTCATATTCCTCCTTTATATGTAACCAATTTGCGCAGCAAATTGATTGCCTACTTGCCCGCCATCTGCGAAGCAGATTTTTAATGCGGGCAATTCCCGTATCGTTTTTTCATACAATACTTTACACCGCCTTTATATGTGGTATATTTCGCTCTTTATGTTATAAAAATACCACATTCAGAAGTGAATGTCAAGAACTGATTGTGTCTTTTGAAGAGTCCGACTTTGTATTGGGAAATTTAGATTTTTAATAATACAATTTGATTTTTATTCTAACCGCCGGTAAATTGTATTGCCAAATTCCATAAGTTATGTAAAAATAGGTTACATAATACCGTGCCTTTATTGCACGGTTGCATAAACCGTAAAGAGTTGTAATAAAATATGTGGCACATCTTGACTTGCCTATATCATTTTTTGCTGCAACTTCTAACCTAAAACATTTCCACCTGTACAGTTGGAAACATTTTATAAAATTGGAAAGGAATCACACTATGATTTTAAAAAACGGCTTGATCATGGATCCAGATACCAACGCATCATACAAAGCTGATCTCCACATCCGAAACGGCATTATTGCCAGGATCGCCCCGGATCTGAGTGCAGCCTCCGGGGAGGAATGCCTGGACGCGGAAGGCTTCGTCATTGCTCCGGGGCTGATCGACACCCATACACATTTCCGGGATCCCGGCTTTACACACAAGGAGACGCTTCACACCGGCGCGCTCGCAGCGGCAAGGGGCGGATTCACGTCCGTGATCTGTATGGCAAATACGTCCCCTGCGGTGGATTCTGTTCCCGTACTGCAGGATATCCTGGAACGGGCAAAGCAGGAAGATATCCGGATCTTCCAAGCTGGAACCGTATCTCAGGGACTGAAAGGCCAGGTCATGACAGACATGCCGGCACTTAAGGAAGCGGGTGCCTGCGGTTTCACGGATGACGGGATTCCTATTACCAATGCCGCGTTCTGCTATGAGGCCATGAAGACGGCCGGAGAACTTGACGTTCCCATCAGCCTTCACGAAGAGGATCCTGCCTTGATCCGGAATAACGGGATCAATCACGGGGAGATTTCCCGGCAAATGGGGCTCTATGGTTCCCCGTCCCTTGCCGAGGAGTCTCTTGTGGCAAGGGATTGTATGCTGGCGCTGCGCTCCGGCACCCATGTAGTCATTCAACATATCAGCTCCGGATATTCCGTAGAGCTGGTGCGGTCATTTCGGGCGATGGGCGCGAAGCTCCATGCTGAGGCGACTCCGCATCATTTTACCCTGACGGAGAATGCCATCCCTGCCCATGGCACCCTGGCAAAAATGAACCCTCCTCTGCGCACAGAAAAAGACCGGCAAGCCATCATCCGTGGACTGTCCGACGGCACCATCGACATCATTGCAACGGATCATGCCCCCCACAGCGCTGCGGAAAAAGCGAAGCCGTTCCCGGATGCCCCCAGCGGCATCATCGGGCTGGAGACTGCCCTTGCTCTTGGGATCACGTCGCTTGTCCGCCCCGGCCATCTCACACTGATGCAGCTATTGGAAAAAATGACCATAAATCCGGCCCGGCTCTACCACCTGCCTTACGGTAAAATAGAACAGGGCATCCTGGCGGATCTTGTAATCTTTGATCCGGAGGAACCATGGATTCCGGACAGCTATCTTTCCTTGTCCTCCAATTCCCCGTTTACAGGCAGGAAATTATATGGAAAGGTGAAATATACCCTGTGCAATGGTCGGATCGTATATGCAGATTCCGCAGAGTGAAAAGCTAAGGCTCCATGAAGTCTTTTGATTTCCTTTTTGATTTGTTTATAATTTTTCGAGTTCTTTAATGAAATGAAAACACTTTGGACACATTTTTCTATTATACTAAACGTCAGATAGTTGATAAACAACTATCTCCCCCCTCATAAAGTTTTGGACATCCGGGGCGGTAACCCCGGATTCCGCACTTTTACTCTCATTCCTTTTTAGATAACTATA
>CAYQBE010000151.1:2358-11703 GCA_964415625.1 uncultured Clostridium sp. | reverse complement strand
AAGTTTTACGAAAGGCTGATCCGGACGATCATGGACGGAACCTGGAAATATGACGACAATCCGGCATCTACCAAGGCCATCAACTACTGGTGGGGCATGTCGTCAGGGGTGATCGACGTGATCTGCTCCAAGAACCTTCCGATCGGAACAAAGCGCCTGGTTGAACTGCTGAGGGCGACCATCAGTTCCGATCTGTTTAACCCGTTTTCCGGAATTTTGTATTCCCAGACAGGGATCGTGCAGGGGGAACCGGACCGGATCCTGGCGCCGGAGGAGATCATGACCATGGACTGGCTGGCAGAGAATGTGATCGGTTCCATTCCGAAAAAGGAAGAGCTGAAGGAAGAGGCAAAACCTGTCATTGAGCAGCAGGGAGTACAGAAAAAGGAAGGTTAACTGACGTATGAAGATACTGGCGATCGCGGATGAAGAGTCCAAGTATCTGTGGGATTTTTACGAAAAAGGCAAATTGGACGGGATCGACCTGATCATCTCCTGCGGGGATCTGGATCCGAATTACCTTTCCTTCCTGGTGACTCTTTCTTCCGTACCGGTTCTGTATGTACACGGGAACCATGACAGCAAATATGAACGCATTCCGCCGGAGGGCTGTATCTGCATTGAGGATCAGATCTATGTCCATGAAGGGGTGCGGATCCTCGGGCTGGGCGGCTCCATGCGCTACTGCTCCGGGCAGCATCAGTACACGGAGCGGGAGATGAAGCGCAGGGCCGCGAAGCTGTGGTTCAAGCTGTTTCGTCATGGGGGCTTTGATATCCTGGTCACACACGCGCCCGCCTATCAGTTAAATGATGGGCGGGATTTGCCGCATCAGGGTTTTCAGGTATTTAAGACTTTGATTGAGAAATATCATCCCAAATTTTTTCTGCATGGGCACGTGCATATGTCCTATGGAAGAAACCATAAGCGGTATGATAAATATCAGGATACCCATGTGATCAATGCATTTGAGCGGTGTGTGTTTGATTTTGAGGATGAAAATCCGAAGGAACACATTTTTTAAGCGCTCAGCGTTATAGATTGGAACAAAAGGAGAAAAAGCGTGATTCTGACGGAAAAATTGATACGTGACCACACTCTGACCAAGGGAGAGTATGCGGAACTTCTCGAAGCAGCCGACGATCAGGAAGTGCGCGCAATGCTGACACAGGAGGCGGTTCGGCTCCGTAAGCTGTATTATGGAGATAAGGTCTTTACCAGAGGGCTGATCGAGTTTACCAATTATTGTAAAAATAACTGCTATTACTGCGGGATACGGTGCGGAAATCCGCATGCCAAAAGATACCGCCTGAGCCGGGAAGAGATCCTGGACTGCTGTGAGAACGGATATGGGCTTGGATTCCGGACGTTCGTGCTCCAGGGCGGGGAGGATCCTTTTTTTACAGATGAAAGGGTGACGGAGATCATCCGGGAGATCAAGGCACGCTTTCCAGACTGCGCCCTGACCCTGTCCATCGGGGAAAAGTCCTTTGAAAGCTACCGGATGTTCCGGGAGGCCGGGGCGGACCGTTATCTGCTGCGGCATGAGACGGCGGATGAAGCGCATTATCGGAAGCTCCACCCGGAGAATCTGACGCTTGCCAATCGGAAGCGCTGCCTGCGGGATCTGAAAGCACTGGGCTATCAGGTGGGCGCGGGTTTCATGGTAGGCTCTCCGGGACAGACCAGTGCAGAACTGGCAGAGGATCTGTGCTTTCTGGAAGAACTGCAGCCGGAGATGGTGGGGATTGGCTCGTTTATTCCGCATCATGAAACACCGTTTGCAGAGGCGGAAGCTGGGAGCGTGGATCTGACGTTGTTTTTATTGTCAGTGATCCGGATCCTGCTGCCGAAGGTACTGCTCCCCGCAACCACCGCGCTGGGAACACTGGATCCCCGGGGTCGGGAAAAAGGGCTGCTGGCCGGGGCCAATGTAGTGATGCCCAATCTGTCTCCGGTGAAGAACCGGAAGCAGTATGACCTGTACGACAATAAGATCTGCACCGGAGAGGAAGCGGCAGAGTGCAGGGAGTGCCTGGCACGCCGGGTAGAGTCGGTGGGATACCGGCTGGTCACAGAGCGCGGGGACGCAATTTTATAGTATGGTACAGAAGCGTCAGATTAACCTGTCGTTTTGCGGCTGCGGATGGCGTGATCCTTACGACAGATTTCACAGCAGTCCTTTTCCGGAATTCCGCAGCTCCCTCGGCGTCATGAGAAACTGCTTTTTAAACAGGCGATTGAAGTTGGACAGATTGTCAAAACCGGTCTCCTGGGAAATCTCCAATACCGTCTTATCCGTATTTTTCAATTCCAGAAAAGCCTTTTCCAGGCGGAACCGGTTGAGATAACGGATAAAACTGGTTCCTGTCACCTGGCGGAACCAGCGCATGAAATGGCTGGCGCTGTAACCGCATACATCAGCGGCTTCCTCCACCGTGAGGGGCCGCTGATAATTTTCTTCAATAAAATGAAGGATGGATTTGAGACGGTCGATATTTGCGGGGAGTGGATGCCCCTGTTCGGCCGGGGCTGCTATCCGCAGCAAAATGGAAAATAATTTCATCATATCCGCCTTGACTTCCAGCTCATAACCGACCGGACGGAGGTCGCACAGCATGTCAGCATTGTCGAGACAGGCGGAGATCTTATCATAACATGCATCTGCCGGGGTAATGCACAGTGGCAGATGCAATTCATTTCTCAGCAGGGGGATCAGATACTTCTGGCTGCACAGGTCGATCACGCCGCTTCCCAAAAAGGCCATGTCAAAAATAATATTTTCATATTCCATACGGATTCCGTGCAGATGCCTCAATCCATGGAGATGGCCGGGCGGTGCAAGGATGATATCACCTGCCTGGACTTCAAAAACAGACAGGTCTGCCTGTGCCGTACCCTGTCCTTTTTTGATATAGATGATCTCCATGGTATCCTGCCAGTGCAGCGGTACGGACGGAAAATCATCCGGGATCGTACAGGGATAGACGTTGTAGGGGAACAGAAGATCCGTGTGTTTTTTTGTCTCATGATATCCGTTTATGGAATTGTCTTGAATCGGGAAATATGTATCACTCATGATCGTATTGTATAATATGTTGCGTCAAAAGTACAGGTATTTTGTGACGGAATGTGGTAAAAAATAATCACAGGCTAAATTCCGCTGCGGATTCGGAAAAACAAGATTCCATTGTAAAAGAGAGACGAAATTTTGCAAAGTCGGATTTGGCCTGGAAAATCCGATGACAATACATGAGAGTTGAGAAAGATGATTTCATATGCGAAAGGAGTTTTGAGCCATGAAGACAAGATTGGAAGCAATTTGTAAAAAGTCGATCGCAGAGAGCAGTTATGAGGAAATTTATAAAGCACTGATGACCATTGTGAAGGAAGAGAGCAGGGCAAAGGAGAAGGCAGTCAGGGGCCGGAAGCTGTATTATATATCCGCGGAATTTTTGATCGGGAAGCTGCTGAGCAATAACCTGATCAATCTGGGGATCTATGATGAGGTGGATGCGCTCTTGAAGGAATCCGGAAAATCTCTGGCAGAGCTGGAAGAGATCGAGCCGGAGCCCAGTCTTGGAAACGGGGGGCTGGGACGTCTGGCAGCCTGCTTCCTGGATTCTCTCGCAACGCTGGACCTGCCGGGGGACGGTGTGGGGCTGCGCTATCACTGCGGGCTGTTCCATCAGAATTTCCGGAACCATTTTCAAAATGAGACGCCGGATTACTGGCTGAACGGCGCTCAATGGGCCGAGGATACCGGGAAGACCTACCCGGTCAGCCTTGCCGGAAAGGAGTATGAGGCGCGTCTGTACCGGCTGGATGTGACCGGCTACGACGGACGGACCAATAAGCTGAATCTGTTTGACCTGGATACGGTGGACGAGAGCATCATCTCAGAGGGAATCGGCTTTGATAAGACAGAGATCGGCAAGAACCTGACCCTGTTTTTGTACCCGGATGACAGCGATGAGGAAGGCCGCAAGCTGCGTATCTATCAGCAGTACCTGATGGTCAGCGCCGGGGCGCAGATGATCCTGGAGGAATGTGTGGAGCGGGGCTGCAAGCTTCACGACCTTGCGGATTACGCGGCCATCCAGATTAATGATACCCACCCGTCCATGGTGATCCCGGAGCTGATCCGGCTGCTTGAGGATAAGGGGATCGAATTTGAAGAGGCGGCGGAGATCGTGACCAAAACCTGTGCGTATACGAACCATACCATTCTGGCGGAAGCATTGGAAAAATGGCCCGAAAGCTACCTGGAAGAGGTGGTTCCGCAGCTCATGCCTGTGATCCGCAAGCTGGATGAAGCGGTCAGAGAAAAAACGGACAGGGAAGATCTGGCGGTCATTGACAAGGGGCATCTGGTCCACATGGCGAATATGGACATTCATTTTACCCACAGTACAAACGGTGTGGCGGCCCTTCATACGGAGATCCTGAAGGAAAGCGAGCTGAACCAGTTTTATCAGCTCTATCCGGAGAAATTTAACAATAAGACCAATGGGATCACGTTCCGGCGGTGGCTCCTTTCCTGCAACCACGAGCTGGCAGCGTATATCGAGAGCCTGATCGGGCCGGGCTTCAAGAAGGACGCGTCGGAGCTGAAAAAACTGGCTTCCTTTGCGGAGGATCATGGAGTCTTAAAGCGGCTGATGGAGATTAAGACTTCCAATAAAAAGAAGCTCTCCGAATGGCTGTACAAAAAGCAGGGGGTTAAGCCGAATCCGGATTCGATCTTTTCCATTCAGTCCAAGCGCCTGCATGAGTATAAACGGCAGCAGCTGAACCTGCTGTATCTCATTCATCAGTATTTTGAGATCAAGAGCGGACACCTTCCGGCGGCGCCGATCACTGCGGTGTTCGGGGCAAAGGCGGCTCCGGCCTACATTACGGCAAAAAATATCATCCATGCGCTGCTGACCTTGTCGAAGGTGATCGAAAAGGATCCGGAGGTTTCCAAGTGGATCCAGATCGTGCTGGTCGAAAACTATAATGTGACGGCCGCGGAAAAGATGATCCCGGCCTGCGACCTGTCCGAGCAGATCAGCCTTGCTTCCAAGGAGGCGTCCGGCACCGGAAACATGAAGTTCATGCTGAACGGAGCGGTCACGCTTGGAACGCTGGACGGGGCAAATGTGGAGATCGCGGACTGTGTGGGAGGAGAGAACATCTACATCTTCGGGCAGAGCAGCAGGCAGGTGATCCGGCTCTATGAGAAAGGGGATTACTGTGCCCGGGAATGGTATGAGACGGATCCCAACCTCCGGCGCGCGGTAGACTTTATCGACGGAGAGCGGATGCTGGCAGAAGGAGATGCGGGGAGTCTTAAGAGCCTGAAAAACGAACTGGTTGGAAAAGACTGGTTCCAGACATTTCCTGATTTTAACGCTTATGTTGTGCGCAAAAACCAGGCGGTCACGGACTATGCTGTGAACCCGGAGAAATGGGCGAGGATGGCGCTGATCAATATCAGCGAGGCAGGATACTTCTCTTCGGATCGGACGATCGCGGAGTATAATGAGGATATCTGGCATCTGGGATAATCAGGGTACCTGTTGTAAAGACAGCAGCCCAGAAGGAAAGATTGTAACAGTTATGACGACTGCCAGATAAATGGAAAAATAATAAATGCTATGCAAAAGGTCTGCAATAGGGGGATAGAATTAGATCCTCCTATTTTTTTTGAAAAAGGATATTGACATTATTCTTGCAGTTGAATATAATCTGTATTAAGAATATTTAATACAAAATAAAGAGGAAGGGGGTGATGTGAATGAGATATGCTATAGAAAATCCAGACAAGATATATGGAGCTGCTGACTCAGGTTTTCCATGAGAAAAAGAGAAGAAGGTAGCCATGTATCAGTTGAAACGAAAAATCTAGGAGGGATTTACGTATGAAAAAAAATTTGAAAAGAGTTTTAAGTGTATTATTAGCAGCGGCGATGCTGTTGGGGATGTCTGTAACGTCATTTGCCGCGGAAAATCCGGATGCCGGAGAATCACAGGCTATACTCAGAGGGCCGGCCAGACCAATTACAAATGTTACATTATTGTCGGATGATTGGAATAGTGTAGAAAAATGTTATGACTTTATAATTAAAGAAGACGGAATTGGACCTGGGACAGTTACATTTGATGGCAAACAATTAATGTCTTACAAAACAAAGCATATCTTAGCACCAGGTACAAGGGAAGTAATAGGCTGGTATTTGTATTATAAATCTCCAAGAATATACAGCCCGGGAAATTATAGATTTGAAGCTACATTTATATCATCCAATGGAACCCCCCAAATATGGAAATTGAAAAAAAGCTATGATGTTACGGGGGATATGTTACAATGATTGGGCTTTTGAATAGAAATTATTCCATGGCAGCAAGGCAGCCCAAATATCAGACAGCGAATAGCAACAAGAAACGCAGTGGTAGCGATGTCTTAGGAACAAATGTTTCTAATGAGGAACATTATATAAGAGTGGTACGTGATAAAAATATCAGGAATTATCCTACTTTTGCAGAAGTGGATAAAATTCCCGCAAAGTATGCTTTGAAGGATGGTAAAGAGATAGGAAGACACTGGCAGCATCCAGGAATAGAATACAGATTTTTCCATGCAGCTGAATCTACAGAGGAGAATCCGGTATTGGTTGCAAGAGGTGTAGATGAGCATGGAAAGCTGTTTGAAGAAAAGATTGATGTGAAGCAGATTGATCCACATAATACTACCGTCCTTGAATTAAAGGCACTGTCATATTTCAGGCCGGGAGAGCATTATTCGATTGACGCCTACAATCTTTATGGGAAAGAGCCGGGAATCAATGAACGGTTTGATTATGTCGCCAGAACCCAGGAGAGGCTTGCGTCCTGTAACAGGCTGCATTTATCGGAAGAGGCTGCGTGGAATAAAAAGGATTTGGATTTTGTGCTTGGCTTCACGGAAAATCATACCGGGGCGGATCGGATTGGAACCTATTTTAAATTGGATTCAGATAGTCTCATGGATTTTGCCGAAGAAAATAAAAGAAATCTGGAACTTTATTCCGAAGCGGCGAGAGAGAGGTTAATATCCGGTATGGCAAGGAAATGTTCCGAAGAACTATTCGATATGCTTAAGAAATAGTGAATATATGTAAGAAAGGTTTAGAATTTCCACGGAAAATCTGTTTTTCACTATGGACTTTATAAAGAGTAGTGTCAATTATGAATGACGGATTAATTGTCAAAAACAGATTTTGAAGAATATGAGTGCTTTCGAAAGTGCTCAATATAGAATGGAGAACATTATGAGCAGAATAAGCTTTCAGGATTCTTACTACAGACAACCTCAATATCAGACTCATTTTGGGATAAAGCAACAGAAGGAAAAATGTAGTCTTTTTACTCATAAATTCATAAATTCAGTAAGTGATGCGCCTGTTTCTACGGAATTAGATAAGTCAATTAAAAATACATCTGTTTCGAATACAAGAGAAAAAGTGGCGCAATATCAGGACACACTGGAACAGGAACTTCTTTTGCGTAGCAGAAATCATCCATTGGAAAATAAGATAGAGGAAAAAGGGGATTCAGCGCCATCTGCGGAAGAAGATAATTATGAATCCATCAGTAAAACATTTCTGGAAATTTTGGGTATCAAATTGGATAAGAAAATCAATTGGAATGCCGATGGAACTAGCGAACTTACAGATGACCAGATTCAATATCTGCAGGAAAAGTATGATGTAGAAAATATGTCAAAAAGTGATTTTTACAATCTGCTGGCAGAATTATCATGCATGAATGTGATTTCTCATAAGGATGTTGAGAATCAGTTTTTGCGTCACGATCCGGCGGTCGCAAAAGGAATGCTCATCGCCACGGATGAGCATTCTTCCCGGTGGATGAACAGCGGGAAGAATTATCTGAGCCGGTTTCAGAACGAAGAACGGATGTATGACTCTTTTATTCAGGCATTATTGGATGGAAAATCATCTATCCAGGCATCTGACATACTTAGAGCAAGGTCATACTATGAAGAGCAAAAAGAGAGCAGCGGCAGACTGGCCCGAGTTTTTGGCAAACTTAAGGCATCAGCCTGACCGCAAATAGAAAGACGCCAAAAATTCAGTTCGGATTTTTGGCGTCTTTTTTGGCCTTGTATATTATTTTTCTGAAAAATGGTATTGACTATTTTTTTGTGTTCATATACAATTTATACTAAGAATATTTAATACAAAAAGAGGCGATGGAATGATGACTAATTTTTTGCTGATTATGTCACTTTCGGGAAGTGTTATTTTGCTCTTGTATCTACTCGTATCTCCAATTGCGAAAAGGTATTTTTCATTGGCATGGAGATATCGTATTTTAAAGATTGCGCTCGCTTTTTATCTAATTCCGTTTCCGGTAATCTTACCTGAAATCAGGGATTCGATATTTGGATTTTGTCCACTGGCGGTTGATCTGTTAAGCCGGCCGGTCAGCCTTATGAACACAAGCTATGCAATTTATGCAGATGGCGGTTCCTTATATGTATCATCAGGGATGGAAAAAATGCTCATATTCATACTGGGTATGGGAGTTCTCTCATTTGCGGTTATTTCGTGGTATGCCCTTCGATATTGGAAGATGAGAAAAATATGTCTGAACTATTCAGATATACCAGTGGGGCAGGAGCAGCAGGATACGTTTCACGCGATAAAAAATGAATTGGACATCAGAAAAAACGTAAAGCTTTTATGCTCTGAATACTGTAAGGCACCGGTCACGATGGGAATCTGTTCCCCAACGGTCATAATACCTCCATGGAATCGGGATGAAGCTGGCCAGGACTTATATCGTGATGTGCTAAAGCATGAGCTGGTACATATTAAACACAGGGATGTCCTTATAAGAATTTTAGGTATGGCGGCTATAGCAGTCCATTGGTTCAACCCGTTTACATATATCCTGTACAATGAGATTTTAAATATCAGTGAGATATATTGTGACAGTATTGTGTTGAGAGGGAAAGAAGAACACGAGCGCAAAGCATATGGCGAATTGCTTCTGAAGCTTGCGGTACAGAAAAGTATGGCCAGTAATGAGTTCGCTGTTGGGATTTTAGGAGGAAATAGTAAGAGAGCTTTTAAAAGGAGGATTGTAGAAATGAAAACGGTTAGAAAAAACAAAAGAATTTTGTCTGCGCTGATGATGGCATTGATCTCTCTGATGGGCGGGATTACGGTCTGTGCGTATGATCCGCCGGTGAATATAACGGATCACAGGTATGGCTATTCTGAACATGGCTTTGATTTTCAATTTACTGTGGGGGAATTAAAGCTGGAGGTTGAAGAACTTCCATATGAGTATTTC
>CAYQBE010000151.1:0-2348 GCA_964415625.1 uncultured Clostridium sp. | reverse complement strand
CTTTGTTGATGATGCCGGAAATGTCTATGAGATAAATGTTGATAACAATTATACAAGAGCTGTCTGCAAGCACAAATATGTTGCAGGGACAACAACTTCCCATAGTAAAAACAGCAGCGGAGGCTGTACAGTAACATATTATGAAGCACATAGGTGTTTGCTTTGCGGATATGTAAAAACAGGTGATAAAATTAAATCAATAATATATGAAAAATGTCCGCATTGATGAAGGAAAGGGGAAGATCGTATGGGAAGGAATTACGGATTGTCTAATACGGAAATGCTGATTATGGAGCTGCTGTGGAGGACGGGGGAACCTATGTCTTTTAAAGAGATCATGGACGTAGCACAGAATGAATGGAAAAAAACATGGAAAGCGCAAACTTTAAATACGTATTTGATCAATTTGCAAAAAATCAAAATGGTAGGAACAGACCGGAGCTCTACACATTATATGTATTATGCATTGTGCAGCAAGGAGGAGCTGATCCATAACTGGACGCGGCATTTGGTAGAGGAATGCTTTGATAATTCCATCAGTCGGCTATTTGCTGCCTTTATAGGCGATAAAAAATTGTCTGAAAAAGAAGCAGAAGAGTTAAAGAAATTATTATGAATTATAGGTTAGAAAAGCAAGGAGTGACGAGTCATGACAATATCAGAAAGAATTGCCGGATTGCCGGCAGCAGTGAACATTGCGGAACCATTTCAGGCGCAACTGACCCAGGCAAAGCCGGAAAAAGGCCGGACGTCTGGTGTGACAGGCCATACAGGGCAATCGACATCATCGACAGAAATGTATTCTTCCCTGACAAAATCTCTATATGCCGCAGACAGCTCCGATTATACAAAAGTGGATGCGGTCAATAAGCAATGGCGGAAGATGAATACAGTGAACCTGTTTGATGTTTTAAATGGTACGGCGGATACTTCGAACAGGACCTTAAGTGCCGGGGATGTGGAAAAAATGCTCCAGCAGGGCGGTCTGCTGGACGAAGTGAGCGATACGGATTTCAGCATGCTCAAATTCGAGCTTTCCGGACTTGGGTTCGAATCCGGAGCATCTTACCGATCCGTTGCTTCCGGCGAATTTCGTAAAAATGTAGAGTACCTTGCTTCGCGTTACGCGGCCATGGAGGATAAGATCAAAACAACCTGTACGGGAACAGAGCAAAAAGAGCGGCTGGATCGATTGAATGAGATGTATGAGACGACCCTGGAGAGAGCGGCGAAAAGCTATTCTGAGATCGTAGGAGGCATTCTGGAAGACTATGGTGTTTCCGGAGAGAAGGAAAAGATCTATCAATCCTTCAAGAGCGGTGTGGATCAGAAGGCCGCGGAGTACAGGACATTTCTGGAGCAGAACAAAGGCTTTACAGGATTAGAGGGCACAGAGGACGAATGGCTTTTGAAGGATGATGAATACATTGCGGCCAGGCTGCGTGCCCAGGGGAATATTTCCGGGGCAAATGATTTAAAAAGTGGAGAGTATTCCCTCCAGGAACTGGATGCGCTGGGGCAATATGCTTCCAGCCTTTCCGAAATGGCGGCAAAGGCAAATCCCTATGAGACGAATGAGGAAAGAATCGGCCTGGATTTTGCCATGCTTGCAATGAAAACGGATGTATTAGGGAAAGAAGGAAACAGAAGCTCTGCGTTTCAGGCAACCTTGCAGAAAGCGCTGGGCGGATATCTGAATGCCTTTTTAGAACAGTTCAGCCATAAGCTGGAAAATAACCGGAAGAATGCAAGGACGGCATATGATATTCAGGGAAATGCCGGGCTGGATGCGGATGCTGTGTGGAGAGTATATGATAAAACAGTGGAGCAGTACCGCCTTTCCGGTAATGCGATGGAAGCATTGATCAAAGGGGCGGAATCTGGAAGGGAACAGTATGCAGAAAAAATGGAATCAAGTCATATGAAGGAAATCTACAGATATAAGAACAGCGGATCTTATTGGAATGACTTTTTCGGAAATTCATCAGACCGGAAAACAGGTTCTTATCATCAAAGCGGAAGCATCTATGAGCAGTATATGATGGGGTGGTTGGATTTCAAAAAAAGCGTGGGAGATGGGGAAAGTGTGAGGATGAATTTATCATTGAAACCGATTGACGCCTATCCGATCAACCAAAGCGGGAATTGGGTAAGTACAAATGGATAAGAGGAGGCTTTCATGTCAAGGATTATAGATTACAGTTTTTTATTTCAAAGTATGCTCGGAACCAGGAAAACAAATTTAAAAGCATAGAAAAATTAGGAGCGATAATTATGACCAGAAATATTACAGACTTGAGAGTAAAAAGTTTGTACCACTAAGAAGCCAGGGAATCCCAATAGCTTCC
>CAYQBE010000150.1:0-11830 GCA_964415625.1 uncultured Clostridium sp. | reverse complement strand
GGACTGGAGCCGGAATATATCGAAGAGATCCTCACATATATCCAGAACTATCCGAAGGAAACGGATAAGGAGATTGCTGCCAGGATGCTTGCCGCCAGGAAAAAAGAAGAGTAAAGGTTGACGGTACTTGGCCCTGTTAAGGTGACAAATCTGCCCATCCATATGTCCGATACATAGCCCTATATCCGAAAACGTGCGCCTTCCATGGGGCAGGACACAGAAAAAATTCTCCAATCCTGTCTCAGCGCCCCTTTCGCTCTTCATATATTTTCCTCTACAGCTTTTAGAAAGAAGGCTTATCAAATAATAAGTATCAGTCGATAAATAATTATGCGAATAGTCCGGCCATAACGGAGAGGTATCTGACAAAAGGGAGGGGCCGCTATTGGAAGTTCCATGAAAGATGTTTTTGCAAATTATAGATAAAAGCATTGAATTTTGTGGACTTTTGCACTATACTGAAACCAATGGAAAATCTTAAAATAATAGGATTATGAGGATGTGTTGAGATGATCAAGGATAGAGTATTTCAAAAGAGAATAAAGGGGAAGGTATTGGCGATGGCAATGACGGCGGTTATGACATCGCTTTTTGTGCCGCTGACGGTTGGGGCGGCAGATGCGTCTTTGAGGTGGGAGCATAATCCGACAGCAGATCAGTTCGATAAAGGAAATCTTGTATTGGAAGAAGGCGGCTGGAAGTTTGAGGGAACCAATGTGTCTGGAGAATGTGGAGAAGAATGTACCGGACATAAGTTTACAGGTACTCTTAATAATGGATATGGAATCGTAGTTAAGTCTGGAAAACATCGTATCTTGTTTGAAAATGCAACTATTGATACTAAAACGAATGCCAGTGCAATTACTGGCGATAGGGTTAGTGCCTTAAATTTGGATTCCGTAGCAGGAAACGTGGATGTTGATTTGTATTTGAGTGGAGACAATAAACTGACAAGTCCAGACGGTAAGGCGGGGATTTACGCTCCGGGAAATACAAAATTGACCATTAAAAGCCTGAACGATGACAAAACTGATACACTGGTGGCTAAAGCAGGTTCCGGAGGTGCTGGGATTGGCGGTGCAGGATATATAGGAACAGGTGCTAATGCAGGCGATATTACTATTGAAGGTGGTACAATAACTGCATTAGGAGGAAACTTGGGAACCGGGATTGGTGGCTGTGACCAGGGTACGGCTAAAATTACGATTAATGGAGGCTATATAACTGCTAAGGGTGGAGATGGAGTAAATAATACCGTTGCTAAAAATACACAAGGGGCTGCTGGTATTGGAGGTGCAGGCAACAGTAGCATCGTGATTAATAATGGAAATGTAACAGCTATAGGCGGGCAAGATTTCGGAGATACAAAACGAAAACATGCGGTTGGCTTTTCCGGCACTAACTTAACTTCACTCAGCGGAGGAAAAACAGTAATTAAATCTGATGGGTTTAGTGACAGCCTTCAGACAAACTCTTTTAATGGATTGGTGTGGGATATCAATCGAAATGCTGCGGGTAAGCTTGTTGCTAATGACGGTACTACAGAGATTGATATAGCGACCATGGGTGATGGCGATCTAAAAACGCTAAGGGAAAAGGTGGTACATGGAAACATCTGTGATGTATATGGAAAGGCAGTAATGCCTGCTGATTTCCCAGCTGATTTTAAAGCAGGCAATATATTAAATATCAGGGAATATGCGTCCTTCTTAATTCCAGTAGACGGACCAAAGCTTATTAATGATGGGACAATAAGGGGAAAAGGTACACTTATTAATCCGCAGATGGTGGAACATGTAACAGGCAGTTTTGATACAGATAATTTGACTTTACGATTATCCTTTAATCCTAATAAAGATGTTACAATCAATCAGGATTTGATGTATAATGGAAAAACTTTAGATAAAGAGGTATTTGAACAGAAGAATTATAGAACAGAAGGCGGAGTTGAGTATCGAATTGATGATACGGGGATGACGTATAAATTTGAAAAAAAGAATGATGACTCCTATGAGATAGATAAGTATGGAGTCAGGAATGCAGGCGATTATGAGATAATATTCACGTATGGTGGTACGAACTATCCGAAGGCTTTTACGGTGAAGCAGCGTCCATTGAGTGATGAAGGTGTTACTGTTGAGCCACTTCCCAGTATAGACTATCAGGGTCAGGTGATCCAGGGGGATGTTTTCTCTTCTAAAGATGTGGTCGTAAAATATGATGGAGAGCCATTGAGGACACCACAAGATTATACTTGGGCAACGAAAGATGATCCCAAAAATGCAGGAACAGCCACATTAGTTATCACACATGGCAGTGACAATGGGAATTTCAGTGGAAGCCGTGAGGAATTGTTTGAAATAAAGAAAGTTTCGCTTGAGAAAGCAGAGTTCACTCTCAAAGGAGAAAGCAGCGATATTTATTATGATGGACAAAAGCATCAACTTGCAGTGGATAATGTGACATTGATGGTGGATAATAAGGATCTGGCACCAAAGGAAGGTACAGACTTTGATGTAAAATATTCCACGTCAGATTTTATCAGTGCTGGTGAGATTACGGTACAGCTTTCTACAGAAAAAAGTAAAAACTTTACAGGCACATGTGAGAAAAAATATACGATTCACCCAAGAAAGCTTACAGTTCAAAGCATAACTGCGGATAGCAGGCCATATGATGGCACAGGAAAAGTAAAGGTGAGTAAGGTAAATATAGATATTACAAAAGAAGGGGATAATTCTAAGACAGATGGATTTAAAGGAATTATGCCGGGGGATTTTGATAAAATTGCATTGCCTGAAAAAGTAGAAGGTTATATAACAACCAAAAATTCGGATGGAAATTATCCTCCGGCGAAGGTTGGATCTTATCAAGAAGTTGTTTTGGAAGAGACAGCGTGCCTTGCAGGCGATAAAGGCAAGTGCTATACATTAGCGGGAACGTATGAGTATCAGGAAACCTCGAATCCGGTGGATCCAGATGACCCGGATGCTTCAGAAAATTTGGATGCGATAGGACCATGGGCACTCACAGAGGAAGTTGTGATTACCAAGGGTAAAGCTCCTACAGTTAAGCTGAGTGCGGTTCCAGAAGAGGAAAGCGGTAAATTTAAAGCCAGCTTGCAAATGAATCCTGCAACAGAATTGGATTTTATAGATCCAACCAGTGTGATGCATTATTATTACGCTCCAGAAGGTACTGCTGAGCCTACAAAAGACGCAGACGGCTGGGAATTCGGAACGAATGGTGATATTCTATGCAGTGACGAAAATTTCCTTCCAAAGAGTAAATGGAGATTTTGGGCATATCTCGAAGGCAATGATAATGTGGATGAGAGTAATATGGACTCTTGTCTGGTAGAATTTCCGAAGCTGACACAGTTGGAAAAGCCGGCGTCATGTACTCTGGAAGCAATTCCAGACGGTGATACGTATACATTGGTAGTGAAACCGGAACAAGTACCTACTGATGATCGGCCAAATGGATTGTATCTCTATAGCTTTGATCCGGAAGGAAAACCGGAAACATATACGTATTCTGACCGAATGGAGGGCGCTGAACCAAATACACAGTATACTGCTTGGATCAAGTATGCAGAAAGTGATACGTATACGGAAGGCGTAGACGGAGTTTCAGCTACGATAAAAACCGATGCACTGGATGTTATGCAGCCTGAGATCAGCAGTAATGGAACCGTGGTTAAAGATGAAGGCGAGATTTCGTTCAAAGGCTCAACAGATGTCAGCATTAGTTATCCGGGTAAGCTGAAGATGAAGCTCTTCTATACTACGGATGGAAGTACGCCTACAGCGTCAAGTGCAGAGTATACAGATCAGACGTTTGCAGTGGATAAGGATACAACGGTCAAAGCGATTGCCCTTAAAGAAGGTGTGGCTACCAGTAAAGTAACTACGGCCAATATGAAAAAGACTGGAGAAGCAGATAATCCGGGTGGCGATCAGCCAGGAGCTACAGAAGATATCATACCGGTTGTTAAGAGGTTAGACGACGCTACAATACAAAATTCTCCATTGGGAAGTACCGAGTTTAACAACATGGATGCAGTAACACAGCAAATGGCAAGTAAAGTCTTGCTCAAGAAGGGTTACTCCAATTCACAGATGATCTACTGTGATCTGACTGTACAGATCAGAAGGGAAAACGGTCAGTATACGGATGCTACAGAGGAAGATTTCGCAAAGGCTGGAAGCAAGGGCATCAGAGTGGGGCTTGCATTTGAAGGGCTTAGAGCATTAGGTCTCCCAGCAGAGGTCAATAGTGAAAAGTATAACTTTGCAGTGAGCCATATGTTCTCCACGGATATTCCGAGATTGAATGTTAAAGCAGGCCAGACAGAAGAACCGACGGTTAGCAAGACGGCAGATGGAAAAGGGATTGCCTTTTATGTAACAGGTACATCACCGCTTGCGATTGCGTGGGCAGATATTGCAAATAGTGATCCGAATGATGTGGAAGATCCAACCCAGGATCCGACACAAGACCCAACCCAGGATCCGACACAAGACCCAACCCAGGATCCAACACAAGACCCAACCCAGGATCCAACGCAAGACCCATCACAGGATCCAACTGGTGACGGAACCCAGAATGGTTCGGACGGAACTACATCACAAACAGATGCGGCGACTCAAGGCGGTTCGGATAGCACCCAAAGTGCTCTTTCCAACATCATGCCGAAGACCGGAGACCCGCTTTCGTTTGTTCCGTGGATTGCGGCTGTAATTATAAGTATCGGTGTTATAACAGGCATAATGAAAAAGAAGTCTGGAAAGAAGAACACGGATAAAAAGAAGAAAACAACTACAACTGCGAAAAAGACCACAAAGAAAAAGAAATAAACGAACAAAGACAGGACATGACACTTGAAGGAGGTCATGTCCTGTTACTTTTTTGTTTATATTTAAAGGATAATTTCTACTTGACTTTTTGTGTTTTTACACTTATTATATACTTATGAGTATCTGATAAGTATATTTCAACTAAAACACGAAAAGCAGGAGGTAATTATGGCAAAACAAGCAAGAGTAAAAGTACTGCACGAGGTTCCGAAGGAGTATGGAAAGGATTCATGGGTGCTCTGTTTTCAATATGTCCGTTATGAATATACGGACGATTCCGAGCAGGAAGGATACCGCTTTATTTGGCGCAGGCCCAATGGGAATATGCAGGGGGCTCGCGGCCAGGCTCGCATTCCATCTGTGGCGAAGATGCTGGAACTGGTTTCCATGGCGATGGCGGAAGGCTGGGGGGATAGGAACTGTGACCCTTCCGGACATGAAGACGGCGGGACACAGTAGACGGTGATTGCCTTAACATCAAAGTATAGCATAAAGGGGGCCAAAAAATTATGGAGGAGCTTAAAAAACTTCCGATCGGAGAAGAATTTTTCGGCAATATCCGGACCAAAGGTTTTTTCTATGTGGATAAAACTGGATTTATCGCTGAACTATTAAAAACCAGGGGCAGTGTAAATCTTTTTACAAGGCCCAGGCGTTTTGGCAAGAGCCTGAACATAGATATGCTCAAGTCATTTTTTGAGATTGGGGCAGACCGGACATTATTTGAAGGATTGGAAATTGAAAAGGAAAGGGACTTGTGCTCGCAGTATATGGGAAAATATCCGGTTATCTCGATTAGTTTAAAGGATGTTAGCGGCGGGGATTTCCAGACTGCTTTTGATGCCTTTTGTACCGTGGTCAGTGAGGAAGCGGCAAGATTTGATTACTTGCTGGAAAGTGACCGATTGACGCAGTATGATAAGGCGAAGCTTATCCGTCTGATCGAAGGGGAACTGGAGAAAGCCGCACACCTTCATAACAGTCTGAAGCTGCTCACCATGCTGCTCCATAAGCACTATGGCATACCTGCAATCGTATTGATTGACGAATATGATGTGCCATTGGATAAGGCTTATCAAAACGGATATTATCCGCAAATGGTAGAATTGATACGCTCCATATTCAGCCAGGCATTAAAAACAAATAAAAATCTGGAATTTGCAATTGTGACTGGGTGCCTGAGAATAGCCAAGGAAAGTATTTTTACAGGTTTGAATAATTTTAAGGTTCGGACAATTTCTGATGTACGGTTTGCAGAATATTTTGGCTTTACGGACGATGAAGTAAAGGAAATGCTTCGTTATTATGGATTGTCAGACAAATTTGAAGTGTTTAAAGAGTGGTATGATGGATATCATTTTGGCAATGTAGATGTTTATTGTCCATGGGATGTGATTAACCAGTGCGACCGGTTTTGTGAATCGAGAAATGCGCAGATGGAACCCCATTGGGAAAACAGCAGCAGTAATGCGATTGTAAAAGATATACTTGAGGGAGCCGCGGAGGCGACGAAGGCAGATATCGAGGCTTTGATCTCGGGAGAATGTATCGAGAAAACATTGATTCCGGAATTGACATATACGGACCTTGACAGCAGTGAAGCAAAAGTAAAGCAGACATATTTATGGAGCGTGCTCTATGCAACAGGGTATCTGACAGATGCGGGAGAAGCGAATGGGAAGATTCATAAGCTGATCATTCCAAACAGAGAAGTGCTTGGAATCTATGAGGAAAAGATCCGTTCATGGTTTGAGAGAAAGGTTATCAGCAATATAGGGCAGTGGCAGGAATTTTGTGTGGCAGTAAAAAGCGGAGATGCAGAATCCGTTCAGGTGTTATTGAATTGTTTTCTGGCAGATTCGATTAGTATCGGTGACACTTATGTGAGAAAAGAAATGAAAGAAAATTTTTATCATGGGATGCTGCTTGGCCTGTTGAAGGTAGAAGGAAATTGGATTATAAAATCAAATGCAGAATCTGGTATTGGCTACACAGATATCAAGATTGTAATTCCTGCGGAGAAAACAGGCTGTATCATAGAAGTAAAATATGCTGAAAAGGGCGCATTTGATTCGGCATGCTCAGCAGCAATGAAGCAGATTGACGATAGCGGATATGCGGCAGCGCTTACACAGGAAGGCATGCAGACGGTTCATAAATTCGGGATAGCCTGTTACAAAAAGAGCTGTAAGGTGATTTATAGTAAATGAAAATGTAGGCTTTCCCAATGGTTAAGATCAAATCATAATTGCTTTTAAGGCCGTAGAAAAGGAGCAGGCAGCAGAAAAGAAAGCCAGTAAAAGGATGTGAAGATATGATAGTAGGTTTTTTAGATTTATTAGGATTTTCTCCATTGCTGGATTTATCAGCAGAGGTGGCAATGGACAATGTTTTTTCTTTTAATCATGCGATTAAGACCAGAGTAATAGACAGAATGGCATATCCTGATAATGAGAATCTTCAAAAATTTGTAGAGAAATCAATGGCAACCTCTTTTGAGTATCTGATTAGTTTTAGTGATTCATTAATTTTAGGTTCGAATAATGTAGAGTTATTCGTTGAACAATTATGTAATTTCGTTTCATTGCTGTATATAGAATATTCAGAACCTTTTAGAAAACCATTTAGTGACGTGTTTGATGTAGACAGCAATAAAATAAGTTCATATGAGAACGGGGGGATAAGAAAGCATAAAGCCTTTCCTATTCTGTTTAGGGGCGGATTATCAGTTGGAGATGAATGCTTCTTTTATAAAGAAAACAGTATTCAAAATGGGGAATTCTGCTATGGATATAATGTTTTTGGGAGAACATATTTGAATGCTGTAAGGTTAGAACATTCAGATAAAGGACCGAGGCTGTTTTGTGACAGATCTGTTGTTGAGAGTATACAAAATAGGCGAATTATACGAACGGTAAATGAGGAAAAAAATATATTTGAAATTGTATGGACAATAGAAGGATGTGAGGCAACCGGATGCTGCAGTTCTGATTTATGGATGAATGTTTTGGACAGGATCAACTCAAAATTGCTTCCCGCCGCTGTTAATTTTGTGAAGTTCTATGGTTCTGATGAGAAGTACAGGGAAGTATTGCCTCAATATGAAGAACTGTTAAAGCTGATTTGCCGTGGTATTGTGAAATATGCAGAAGATGGATGTAATAGAGGGGAGGAAGCTTTAGAAAAAATAAATTCCTGCCTTTGTAAAAATGGTTTGAGTAAATATACATTACCTGATCTGCTCAGTGGATTTCTTGCGTGAGGAGGGGATTGGCATTATTTAAGTAGAAAAGCGATCAGAATAATGCCAATCCCTTTTTTGAAAAACTAAAGAAAAGACTTGACTTCCCCACACCCCATGTGTTACAATTTCACTGCGATTGGAAGTAGGTCTTTTTTTTATGCCTAAATTTGATGGCTTCGCAACCATCAGTAACATGTAGTGAATCAAGGGAGCATCCGGGGATTTTTGGCCGTACCGGTCTTGGCGGCGGAGTTCCGGGAGGTGCTCTGAGAAAAAGCGAGGTGGAAGTTGTGCGCACAAGAATCACATTGGAATGTACGGAATGCAAGAACCGCAATTACAACATGACCAAGGATAAGAAAACACATCCGGAACGCATGGAGACCAAGAAGTACTGTAAGTTCTGCAGATCCCACACACTGCACAAAGAGACAAAATAGTCATTTTGGAGGGAAGTGGATGATATGAGCGGAAAAGCAGAAAAAACTCAGAAGAAAAGCTGGTTCAAAGGACTTCAGGCGGAGTTCAAGAAGGTCATCTGGCCGGATAAGAATGCGTTAGTTAAGCAGACAACAGCAGTTGTGAGCGTTTCCGTATTATTGGGAGTGATCATCACGGTGATCGATGCCATCATGAAATACGGGATTGACCTTTTGGTAAAGTAAAAGCCATGTAACTGTTCAGAACAGATACTAAGCCATAACGGAAAGGTGATTTTATGTCAGAGGCAAGATGGTATGTGGTTCATACCTATTCCGGGTATGAGAACAAAGTAAAAGCAAACATTGACAAGACAATCGAAAACCGTCATCTGGAAGACCAGATCCTGGAAGTCCGGGTTCCCCTGGAGGAAGTGATCGAGCAGAAGAATGGTGTTCAGAAGGTCAGCATGAAAAAGCTGTTTCCAGGCTATGTTATGATTCATATGTATATGAATGATGACACATGGTATGTTGTCCGGAACACACGGGGCGTGACAGGATTTGTCGGGCCCGGATCCAAGCCGGTTCCTCTGGAAGAAGATGAGATGGAGAGATTCGGCATCCGTCAGGAGGTAAAGGTCAACTTTGAACAGGGTGATGCCGTGATCGTACTGAACGGAGCCTGGGAAGGTACTGTGGGCGTGGTACAGAACGTCAACGAGCAGAAGGAGATCCTGTCGATCAATGTGGAACTGTTTGGCCGTGAGACACCGGTCGAACTCAGCTTTTCAGAAGTCAAGAAGATGGATTAAGAAGTGGGAGGGATTTTATCCCGCCAATACCACAAGGAGGTAATGAAAAATGGCAAAAAAAGTAGAAGGTTATATTAAGTTACAGATTCCGGCCGGCAAGGCGACTCCTGCACCGCCGGTAGGCCCTGCGCTTGGACAGCATGGCGTAAATATCGTTGAATTTACAAAGCAGTTCAATGCAAGGACAGCAGACCAGGGTGACCTCATCATCCCGGTTGTCATTACTGTATACAGTGACAGGAGCTTCAGCTTCGTTACTAAGACTCCTCCGGCAGCGGTCCTGATCAAGAAGGCGTGCAACATCAAGTCCGGTTCAGGCGTTCCGAACAAGACCAAGGTCGCAAAGATCACGAAGGCCCAGGTAGAAGAGATTGCCAAGACGAAGATGCCTGACCTGAATGCTGCGTCATTAGAAGCTGCTATGAGTATGATCGAGGGAACCTGCCGTTCTATGGGCGTCACCGTAGAGTAAGCATCTCTGCCTGGGGCGGGACGGTGCATTTACCGTGCTGTCCGTATGAAAACGCAGAAATGACAGGGGCACTTTACCCCGGTAACGAAGAAGAAATCAGTGGGAGGGGTTCGATCCCGCCAATACCACAAGGAGGTTATATAGAATGAAACGAGGAAAGAAATATATCGAAGCTGCAAAACAGATCCAGAGAGGTAATCTTTACGAGAAGGCGGAGGCGATTTCTCTGGTAAAGAAAGCAGCAGTTGCAAAATTTGATGAGACAATTGAAGCTCATATCAGAACCGGATGTGACGGCCGTCATGCTGACCAGCAGATCCGTGGCGCGGTTGTTCTGCCTCACGGAACAGGTAAGACTGTACGTATCCTTGTATTTGCTAAGGACGCTAAAGCTGACGAGGCTCAGGCGGCAGGCGCTGACTACGTAGGCGGACAGGAGCTGGTTCCGAAGATCCAGAATGAAGGCTGGCTGGATTTTGACGTAGTGGTTGCTACACCGGATATGATGGGTGTTGTTGGACGTCTTGGACGTGTACTTGGACCGAAGGGGCTTATGCCGAACCCGAAGGCAGGTACCGTAACGATGGATGTTACAAAGGCGATCAACGATATCAAGGCTGGTAAGATTGAGTATAGATTGGACAAGACGAACATTATCCATGTGCCGATCGGTAAGGCTTCCTTCACCGAGGAGCAGTTAGCGGACAACTTCCAGACGCTTGTTGATGCAATTATAAAAGCAAGACCCGCAGCAGTAAAGGGACAGTTCTTAAAGAGCGTGACACTCACCTCCACGATGGGTCCTGGCATCAAGGTTAATCCGATGCGGCTGCAGTAAATTTGATAAAATTAAATAAAATGAGTTGACATCCCCCGGATTCGGTGTTATTATAATCAGGCAATTAGCTGCCGAAGACAGTAGGTGCCGCAAGGCATAAGCAGACCAACGCCTACCGAGGAATGCGAGATTCATTGAATTGGATTTTACCTCTGTGTCTTTGTGTGCACAGAGGTTTTTATATATCATTGTATGCAGAAGAGATGTCGGTGACAGGCTTTCTGTATACCATGGTATGCAGAAAGGCTGCCAGTGACAGGCTTTCTGTATTTACCATGTATAATCCACTTTCCTTGTGGCAGTGCTATTCACAAATATATAAGGAGGTGCACCAGAACGTGGCAAAAGTTGAGTTAAAACAACCAGTTGTAGATGCTATCGCTGAGGAGATCAAGGATGCCCAGTCCGTAGTGCTTGTTGACTACCGCGGATTGACCGTGGCTCAGGATACGGAACTCCGTAAGCAGCTCAGAGAAGCCGGCATAGTATACAAGGTCTACAAGAATACTATGATGAAAAGGGCATTTGAGGGAACCGAGTTTGCAGGCCTGGATGATTGTCTGAAGGGACCCAGCGCGATCGCAATTTCCAAGGATGACGCGACGGCTCCGGCAAGGATCATCTGCAATTTCGCTAAGACCGCAGACAAGCTGGAACTGAAAGGCGGCGTAGTGGAGGGCAGTGTATACGATGTCGCAGGGCTGACAGAGTTATCCAAGATTCCGTCAAGAGAAGTTCTTCTTTCCAGACTGCTTGGAAGCATGCAGTCACCGATCACGAACTTCGCGCGCGTCATCAAGCAGATTGCTGAGAAGGACGGCGAGACGGCAGAAGCTCCGGCTGAGACCGCAGAGGCTCCGGCAGAAGCGGCAGAATGATCAGGGTTCCATGCCCATAGAGTGCTGAATGGAAGCTGCGCCCGCAGGAATCGGCCGGTGCAGACGGCAGTATACGACTGACGACAGATTGATAATAATATAAAAAATGGAGGATATGACAATGGCTAAGTTGACAACAGCTGAAATGATCGAAGCGATCAAAGAATTATCAGTATTAGAACTGAATGAATTAGTAAAAGCATGTGAAGAAGAATTTGGTGTATCTGCAGCAGCAGGCGTTGTAGTTGCGGCAGCAGGCGGAGAAGGCGCAGCGGCAGCAGAAGAGAAGGATGAATTTGATGTAG
>CAYQBE010000149.1:0-11844 GCA_964415625.1 uncultured Clostridium sp. | reverse complement strand
GTGAGAAATATGTGGCGATGGCAGCTCCTGCAACTCCCATATCATGACAGACGACACAGAGGTTATCCAGGATGATATTCAGCACACCGCAGACCATCAGGTAATACAGCGGATGCTTGGAATCTCCGATGGCACGCAGGATACTCGATCCGACGTTAAAAATAAAGACAAACAGGATTCCTGCAAAATAGATCCGCAGATACAAAGCAGAATCCTGGATCAGCTCGGCCGGTGTGTTCATCCATCTCAGTAGATGGGGAGCCAGCAGGATGCCGGGAATCGAGATGGCAATGCTTCCCAAAATGGAAAATGCATAGGCTGTGTGCAGGGTTTCCTGCACCGAGCGTTCATCCCGGGCGCCATAAAACTGTGCAATGATGACCGAAGCACCGGAGGAAAGCCCGGTAAAAAATCCGACTACCAGATTCACGATCTGCGTAGAGGAACCGCCTACGCTGGCGAGGGCGCCCTTTCCGATAAAATGCCCTACAATGATCGTATCGATCGTATTATATAATTGCTGAAAGAAAGTTCCGAATACGATCGGAAAGAAAAAGAGCAGAAGTTGTTTCCAGATGATCCCCTCTGTAATTTGATTGGCAATTTGTGTTTCTCTTTTCATGGGTATACCTCAAACCGCAGGATAAAATAAGAGCAGGAACCTGCTCAAAAAATGCAAAGTTCCTGCCCTATGTTTCAATTTATTCCAACCGTACAGTTAGAATTTATTCAATAGGTTCAAAATCCGCAGCTCCATGCTTGCAGAGCGGGCATACGAAATCATCAGGCAGCTCGTCGCCTTCGTAGATGTAACCGCATACAACGCACACAAAGCCCTTCTTGCCTTCGGTCTGCGGCTTTGGCTTCACATTATTCTGATAGTAGGTATAAGTCATTGTATCCACATTTGAAATCACGCGTGCCTCTGTAATGGTGCAGATGAACATCCCGTGTGTATCCAGATCTACATACTGCTCGACCTTCAGCGACATGAAGGAGTTGATGTATCTCGGCAGGAATGCAAGTCCATTGTCGGAGTGCAGCGGTTTCAGGTCTGCGAACTTATCCGCAGTTCTTCCGCTCTGGAATCCAAAGGTCTCAAATACCTTAAACGGCGCGTCTGTAGACAGGCAGTTCAGGTTCATGATGCCGGTCTGCTTGATCACATGGTGGGAGTAGTTGTCCTTATTGATCGTCACAGCAACCCGGTTCGGCGTGTTGGTCACCTGGGAAACCGTATTCACGATCAGGCCGTTATCCTTCTTGCCGTCGTTCGAGGTGACCACATATAAGCCGTATCCGATCTTGAACAGAGCGGTCAGGTCGTTCTTATCCGCAGTCTCGTCCTGCTGTGCCAGATAATCCTGGCAAAGCTCTTCTGCCAGAGCTTCCAGCTGTGCATTGCTGTCGTCATTCAACGCAGACTTGATCTGTACGGTTGTTTTGGTAAAGGTCAGCTTTTTGCAGCCTTCCAGCATGGACTTCATGGTCTTTGCGGCCAGCGGAGCCCAGGAACCATTCTCGATCAGCCCGACGATCCGGTTCTGGAAGTTCCGTTCGGTCAGATGATTGATAAATTCCCTCATGAATGGGAAGATTCCTGCATTGTAGGTTGTAGTAGCGAGCACCAGCTTGCCGTAACGGAACGCGTCCTCTACGGCCTCTGCCATGTCTTCCCGGGCAAGGTCGGTTACGACCACCTTCGGGCAGCCCTTTGCGGTGAGCTTTGCAGCCAGAGCTTCTACGGCCTTCTTTGTATTTCCATAAATCGAAGTATAGGCGATCATGATGCCTTCGGTCTCCGCGGAATAGGAGGACCAGGTCTGGTACAGTCCCAGATAGTAGCCCAGGTTTTCCTTCAGGACAGGGCCGTGCAGCGGACAGATGATCTGAATATCCAGTCCGGATGCTTTTTTCAGCAGATTCTGTACCTGCGCGCCGTATTTTCCGACAATCCCGATGTAATAACGGCGTGCTTCGCATGCCCAATCTTCTTCCACATCCAGGGCGCCGAACTTACCGAATCCGTCTGCCGAGAACAGAACCTTGTCATAGCTGTCGTAGGTCACGATCACCTCCGGCCAGTGTACCATGGGCGCGGCAACAAAAGAAAGCTCATGCTTTCCGAGGGAAAGGGTGTCTCCTTCCTTTACAACGATCTGCCTGTCCTCAAAATCGGTACCGAAAAACTGCTTCATCATGACAAAGGCTTTTGCGGAGGAAACAATCTTGGTGTCCTTATAAACCTGCATAAAATTGGCAATATTTGCAGAGTGGTCCGGTTCCATATGCTGTATGATCAGGTAATCCGGCTTGCGGGAGCCCAGAGCCGCCCCGACATTGTCCAGCCATTCGTGGGTAAAATGGGCATCCACGGTGTCCATGACTGCTGTCTTCTCATCCAGGATCACATAAGAATTATAAGCCATGCCGTTTTCCACAACATACTGGCCCTCAAACAGATCCACCTCATGGTCATTGACACCTACATATCTGATATCGTTCGTAATATCCATTTGCAATACACTCCTTTTCTCTTCAAATTGCGCTTTAGCGCAATTCATTATAACACAAGTTGATTCTTTTTGCAGAAAAATCGAAAAGATTTTATAATATATTTTTTGAGCTATGATGAACGCCCGGAGGCCAGCTTTTTCTTGTGTAATTTTCGGCTGCGTGCTATAGTGAAAGTCAGGAGGAGAAGCAGATGTCAAAAATATTATTGGTAGAGGATGACGATACGATCTCGTTTGGAATCCGTGTCTCATTGGAGAAGAAGGGATATGAGATCACGGCCTGCACCTGCCTTGCGGATGCAAAGGAACTGTTTTCAGAGGCATTTGCGCTAGTGCTTCTGGATCTGAATCTGCCGGACGGAACGGGATATGAATTGTGCACTTGGGTAAAAGCCAGATGTAATACGCCCATTATCTTCCTGACCGTGCGCGACGAAGTGAGCGACATTACGAGAGGACTGGATATGGGGGCTGACGATTATGTGACAAAGCCTTTTCATATAGCGGTACTGGAGTCCCGGATCGCGGCAGTGCTCCGCAGGGCGCCGGAAGAGCCGGACGGATCTGCAGTCTGCGGAAATATCCGCCTGAACAAGGGAAAAATGCAGGTTCTTCTGAATGGCCGGGAGATCACGCTTACTGCCCTGGAATACCGTATGCTGCTGATCCTGATGGAGAATAAAGGACGCACCCTGCCCCGCAGCCTGATCCTGGAAAAACTGTGGGATTCGGAAGGAAATTTTGTCAATGACAACACGCTGACCGTGACGGTTAAGCGGCTTCGGGAAAAGCTGGATCATACCCGCTGCATCACAACAGTCCGGGGGATTGGCTACCGGATGGAGGAGGCGGAAGATGGGATATGATGACAGAGAAAGCGATTCCCTTAAGGCGGCGGACCGGAATCCGGAATATTCAGGTATGAAGGCTGACGAAGGGGACGGACTACGTGCGGCAGTCGGCGGAATATTTGACATCAGGACATGGATATGCTGGCTTCTGCCTGGACTGGCAGCTGGTTTTTTGCTTGCGCTGGCTGCGACATACCAGGAGTACCATCACCTTTCCGAATTTACAGGCGCGGTTCTGGACCAGGATGTGAGCGTATGGGAACAGGCAGATCAGGAGGGCCGGGACGCAGAGATATCCCTGCAGGAAACAAAGGAAGGGGATTCTCAGAAAAGTATAGTGAAAAAAGTACTTGCAGCCGCAGCAAAAAGCAGCAGCCACAGGAACAGGGAATCCGGAGAGGCATTTCTTCATGAATACGGCTACCATACATGGGGGCGGCTGGGGGAACACCTTCCCGTTACGTTGGGAATCTGCATCCTGCTGTCAGAGACCGCCGGCTGGTGTGTATTCCGAAAAGAGGAACGGGAGCGGAAAAAGCAGGAGCAGCGTATTGAAGAACTGACCCGCTATCTCCTGGCGGCAGAACGCGGAGAAGCTGGGGTACTGCTGCGCAGGGAGGATGCCTTTTCCCATCTGGAGGACGCAGTCTACAAAGCAGTCATGGAACTGAAAGGTACGAAGGAAGAGGCAGTACGCAGCCATGAGGTTCTTTCTCAGAGGATTGCGGACGTGGCTCACCAGCTCAAGACTCCCATTACCTCTATGTCTCTGATGACAGAACTTTTGGAGGAGCAGGAGACGGAGGAGGGGAAAGAGTGCCTGCGGCGTCTGACCCTGCAGATTCACCGGCTGCAGAATCTGGTCAATGCCCTGCTGTCCCTGGCAAAGCTGGAATCCCATACGATCCGCTACAAAACGGAAACCCTGGATATGGAGGAGCTGATAGAAGGTGCGGCGGAACCGCTTCGGGAGCTGCTGCAGAATCGGCAGGTCCGGTTGGTATATTCCGGAGATCCGGTTTCAATCAGGGCAGACAGGCAGTGGACGGAGGAAGCCATACTCAATGTGATCAAAAACTGTGCGGAGCATACTCCGGCCGGCGGACAGATTCAGATCAGATGGGAGAAAAATCCCCTTTACGCGGAAATCCGTTTTACAGACAGCGGTACGGGATTCAGCAAAAAAGACCTGCCCCATCTTTTTGAACGCTTCTATAGGGGAGAAAACGCTCAAAAAGACAGTGCAGGGATCGGGCTTGCCCTTGCAAAGCTGGTGGCGGAACAGCAGGAGGGACATATCTATGCGGAAAATACAAGAGACGGACATGCCTGCTTTATCCTGCGGTTTTACCGGTAATTATGGCCATTCGGTCTTTCATAAAGTATCATTTTTGATCGCAGTGATGATATTCTCCTTCCGGATTCTCCGTCCTCCGACCAGATACGCCCCGAGAACCGCCAGAAGGACCAGCGCCGTATATCCCAGGATGATCCCCAGCGGCGCGAAGGGCAGGTATTCCAGCAGCGTTACTTCGCTGAGCCGCAGGAATACGGCTACGAATACGATCTGGAAGGGGAGGCTTAACAGCAGCGGCTTGAGCCCCAGCGTGACCCCTTCCAGGAACAGCATGCTCTTAAGCTGCCGGTTGGACAGCCCGACGGATTTCAGCATGGCGAATTCCCGGCTGCGCTGCCGCAGATTCCCGGAAATGGCCGCCCACACGTTGGACAGGCCGATCACCGCCAGGAATGCGGTCAGGAAGGCGATGATCAGATTCCAGGATTCCTTCATATCCGCAGTCATTTTTTTGTATTCGATCACATCTGTAAACACATAATCTCCGCTTCCGTAATAGTAGGAAACAATCTCTTTCATCTGCCGGGAGACCTTCTCAATCCGGGAATCCGACAAGACGCCCTCACTGCTGACCAGAAATCTTCCATTGAGATTCTGCGCACTGTTGTGCCTTCTCTCACTGCAGTGCGTGCTGAGTTCAAGGACATGCCGCATGGGCATGACGGCAGTCAGTGTAAAATGTGATTTGTCATAAAGGCCTGCGCAGGGAAGGGTATCCACCAGCTCCCCGGCCCGTAAGGAAAACGTATAATCCCCGGTATCTTCGTCGTAGGCATGCTCCGTAAATTCCAGTGTCTGCCCCTGCTTCAGATCCAGAAGTCCGCAGTCCACCGGATGCCTCCGTGTGCTTGCGTCCGGATCCCGGGCGAAGTTGTAGATCAGCGCCTGGCCCGGATCTTCAAAATAGGGCTCCGGGTCAATGCCAAGCCTCTCGCAGTATTCCCGGAAGCAGTGCTCTTCCAGTCCGATCAGTTCGGTCCGCATCCGGTAGCGTCCGTCCCGTTCAATGAGGGAATATTTATTTCGTCCGATCACTCCGTCAAAGCCGCCGAAACGCTCCTGGATATCCGGGGAAGCATCCTCGGCCGAAACCCAGACCGCGCAGGTCAGAGTGTTATAAACCGCGGCCTGCCCGATATCCGGAACCTGAACCAGCGCTTCCAGAAATTCCGGATCCGGTTCCCGCCCGTCGCTGACAGACAGCTGGATGTGCTCCTCCTGCATGGACTGCTCCCGCAGCATGGCACTGGAAGCGTCATTGATGGAGAAACCATACAGGAAGGAGGTCAGCAAAAGGAAGGACAGACAGAGGGAAATGACGGCAGTCCGGTAGGAGCGCTTTCTCTGGGCCAGAGAATTTGCCGACAGTTCCCCGATGATCCCTCCAAACGGCGATGCGGATGGAGTGTGGAAAAGTGTAGGCATCCTTCCTTTCAGACGGCTGTAGAACCTTCGGAATCGAGATCCTTGTGGGGCTTTATCCAGATTCTTTCGCCTCTGTTTCTTTTCGGATTTTCGAATCCCTTCCTCCTGCTTAATGATCTCGATGGGCAGTGCCCTGGCAAGCTTCTTTGCCGGAATCCGCGCCGACAGGCAGGCTGTGAGCAGGGAGAGCAGGAGGGCGGGAAGGACGGCAGGCAGTCCGAATACCGGTATGATATCCGGCGCGGCCCGTCCGATGTCATTGTGGGCGTTGATATTTGCAAATAACTGGATATTGACAAACCACCCTGCGGCAAGCCCGAAGGGCAGGACCGGGATCACCAGGATCAGAGCCTCCGAGACAGCCGCCGCCAGGATCTGCTTCGGCGACGCGCCGACACAGGACAGAGTGCCGAACTGGGCGGTTTTTTCGTTCAGCGACAGGGCAAAGGCATTGTGAATGATCAGGACGAATACCCCCACGATCAGCAGGGCAAAGACCAGAAACATCAGCGGAACCGTCAGCATTTCCAGGGAAAAGGACTGGTCTGGCGGCAAAATCATATAATCGGCCAAAAGTCTGCCATTGTACCGCAGAAGATAATTTCCGTATTCATCCTTCTTATATCCCAGGGATTCGGCCAGCGCGGGAAGCTCCCGGTAAGTGCTCCGCATCGGATCAAACCGCAGGTAGACGGTGATGGAATCCTCCGGCATGATGGATTCCCGGCTCATATAGCTCATGCCGGTATAAGCCGGAACCGCGGAGGAGGTGGTGACATCCATGATCCCCACCAGCGTATAGGTTTTTGTGCCGGTCTGACGGAAGATTTCCCCTTCCCGCCAGATATCCGTTTCCATACAGACCTCTTCGTTATAAACGCGTTCCCCCACAGGAAGCGTCAGTGTATCCCCGACCTTGACGCCGGGATGATCTTCAAAATATTGTTTGGACAGAACCAGCTCCGAATCTTTTTCTGGCAGACGCCCTTCCAGGATGGTGTGCTTCTCCGGCATGGAATCCCAGTATTCCTTTGTGGCCGGCCGCTGGATGATATACCTGCGCCGCCCGATGTCGCTGATCTTTGCCACCTCCCAGGAGCCCTTGACCATAACGGCGGAAACCGAAGCGTAGTTTTCAATCTTTTCCAGATCTTTTCCAGAGCTGTTGTCAAACAGCTCGCCATGCCAGTTTCCATCATACCATTGATTGAGAAATACATCGTCCGCCCACATCGTATAGACCATGCCGCAGAAGCAGGACATCAAGGTGGTCATCAAAAACAGTGCAACCAGGATGGCGGCGCTGGTGTATTTATTCCTGCGAAGGCTTCCGAACACATATTCACGTATCACCTGCATCAGGACATCACCTCATCTCTTACAATTTTCCCGTCCTCCAAGGTCAGGATCCGTTCCGCCATAAGCGCCGTCTTTTCATCATGGGTGATCAGGAGCACGGTCTGGCCGTATCTCTGGTTGGACAGCTTCAAAAGCTCAATGGTCTCTTCGGAATTGCGGCGGTCCAGATTGCCCGTGGGTTCGTCGGCCAGCAGGATGGCAGGCTGGTAAATGAGGCTGCGGGCAATGGCCACCCGCTGCTGCTGACCGCCGGAGAGCTCCCTTGGAAGATGGGACAGGCGGTCTGAGAGCCCTAAGGTGTTTACAATCTGTTCAAAGCGGGCTTCATCCGGTTTCCGTCCGTCCAGGAGTATGGGAAGAAGGATATTTTTCCGGACATTCAGGGTGGGGATCAGGTTGTAGAACTGGTACACCAGACCCACCTTGCGCCGGCGGAAGACCGCCAGCTCTTCCATATTCAGTGTGGAGATATCGGTATCCTCGATATAAATATTTCCGCTGGTGGGACGGTCCACCCCGCCCAGCAGGTGGAGCAGCGTGGATTTCCCGGAGCCGGACGCGCCGACAATGGCGGTAAAGCTCCCCTTTTCCAGCGCCAGGTCTACATTGTCCAATGCGACGACCTGATTCGAACCGGTTTTGTATGTCTTTGTTAAATGGCTGCAGCGCAGTATTTCCATAAAATGTAACTCTCCTTTCTGTAAGAGGATGTGACCTGTGACTACGGTTATAGTAACAAATGAAAGTGACAGGAAGGTGACAAAATAAAATTTTCACAGACAAACGGAGCATTTACTGGTAAACTATACTTAAGGTCGATTTATCTGGCGTTCAGTATAATATGTGTGACACTGTTTTCGTGGGAAAGGAATCTGTATTATGAAAATAGAGTATAAGATCCGGGGCAATTTTGCGGAGATCATCCGCTGCCGGGGGACGGTCTCAAAGATCGTGCTGCCGGAGCAGATCGCCGGATGTCCCGTAAAAAAGATCGCTGCCTATGCATTTTCCGAAAAAAAGTGGGAGGAGGATCCGGACGTACTTGTCTATGAGAGTCCGGAGGATGTTCTGTTTGAAGAAAATGAAAGCCTTTTAGCGGGGGATGCGGTTGAGGAGGTTGTGTTTCCTGACACGGCAGAAGAGATTGGAAACTATATTTTTTATAACTGCAAAATGCTCAGAAAGCTGGAATTTACGGATTCTCTGGTTCGCCTTGGGAGCGGCGCGTTTACCGGATGCGGGAATCTTGACACCTTGAAGGTTCATTTGAAGCGCGGAAGGAAATCCTGCGTGAAGGAGATCCTGGGCGACCTGTGGCAGCGGATGGATGTGCTGTTTTTTCACGAAGACGCCAATGCGCAGGAAGAAGTACAGGAGGTAAGGCTGGTTTTTCCCGAGCATTATGAGGAGGCTGTGGAAAATACGCCTGCCCGGATCTTATTTACCCAGCATCATGGGATCGGGAATAATTATCGCCAGTGCTTTTACAGCCGGGAGATGGATTTCCGGAAATATGACAGCTTATTTCCGCTGGCGGTGGCCCAGGAGAAGCCAGAAGTGCTGGCGGACATGGTGTTCTCACGTTTGACAAGTCCATGCGGGCTGACGGCGGAGTATCGGGCGATATACGAAGCCTATGTGCGGGATCATCCCAGGGATGCGGCGCAGTATCTGGTAAGCCGGGAAAATCTGAAATATTTTCAATGCATGTCCGAGTTGGGGCTTTGGAGCCGGGAAGGGCTGGAGGAAGCAATCCGGGAGGCTGCGGAAAAAGGAAAAGCGGAAGTGCTCAGCCTCCTGATGAATGAGAAGCATCAGCGTTTTCCGGAAAAAAGGAAGAAGAGATTTGAACTGTAAGCCGCTTCCGAGCAAAGCAGCCGGTAGCATCGTTAACTGACTCCAACGCAGCGATGGTGTGAACAGCGGGCGATATTCACTCGGTTATTAATGCAATGATGTACTAGGGGAATAAAGTGATTCCGGTGATTTCAGGCAGGAGGGGCTATCCCTCCAACCGTTCCTTGATCGCCCGGTATTCTTCCGGAATCTTCTCCATTGTGAGTGCATCGTGTACGGAGCAGGTGCCGGCATCCCGGGCGGTCTCATAGTACCATTTTTTATAATTCAGCGTATCCAGTGTCTCCTGAACCTGCTTCATCTGCAGGATCACCGCGTCTCTCCGGCGCTCGATCAGCTCCAGCCGCTGTTCAATGGTCGAATCCCCTTCCATACACCAGCCGATGAAGGTACGGATATCCTTGATCGACATGCCCGTTTTTTTCAGACATTCGATGACAGACAGCCATTCAAAATCATTTTCACTGAACATGCGGATGCCGCCTTTGGTACGTTCCACAAAGGGGAGAAGCCCCTCCTTGTCATAATAGCGCAGCTTGGAAGGCGCTACATGCAGCTTTTTCGCCATTTCTCCGATCGTATAATACATAGACAAAACCTCTTTAAAGTTCATATAATTTATGAAAGGTACTTTAATTTCTGCTATTATAGCAGGAAATGAAAGGTGGAGTCAATCATTTTATCAGATTTGCTATTTTTAAAAGAATCGAATATAATAGGAATTGCGCCGATGCGCAAGCAGGTCATCAATTTTCAGAAGAAAATTGGTGACAAATATAATAGGAATTGCGCTGAAGCGCAAGCAGGTCATCAATTTTCTAAAGAAAATTGGTGACAAAATATAATAGGAATTGCGCCGATGCGCAAGCAGGTCATCACTACTGAGAGGATAAAGGAGCTGAGACAGATGGATATTAAAAGGGCTAAGCAGGAGATCAAAGATTCCATAGAGGCGTATCTGGCTAAGGATGAGTTCGGCGCATATCGGATTCCGGCCATTCGTCAGAGGCCGATCCTTCTGATGGGACCGCCGGGAATCGGTAAAACACAGATCATGGATCAGATCGCAAAGGAATGCCGCATCGGCCTGGTGGCATATACGATCACACACCATACCAGACAGAGCGCAGTGGGGCTTCCGTTTATCCGGGAAAAAAATTACGGCGGAAAGACATGCTCTATCACAGAATATACGATGAGCGAGATCATTGCCTCTGTGTATGACAAGATCGAGCAGACCGGCATCCGGGAGGGGATTTTGTTTATTGATGAGATCAACTGTGTGTCGGAAACGCTTGCTCCCACCATGCTGCAGTTCCTACAGGGAAAAACCTTCGGCAATCAGCAGGTGCCGGAGGGCTGGATCATTGTTGCTGCGGGAAACCCTCCGGAATACAACAAGTCGGTGCGGGACTTTGATGTGGTGACGCTGGACAGGCTGAAAAAAATTGATGTGGAAGAGAATTTCGGCGTGTGGAAGGAATACGCATACAGACAGGGGATTCACCCGGCAGTCATTTCCTACCTGGAGCTGCGGAAGCAGAATTTTTATAAGGTAGAGACGACAGTAGATGGAAAATGCTTCGCCACAGCCAGGGGCTGGGAGGATCTGTCCCAGTTTATCCAGGTCTATGAAAGCCTGGGAAAAAAGGTGGACCGGGAGGTCGTATCCCAGTATATCCAGCATCAGAAGATTGCCCGGGACTTTGCAAATTATCTGGAGCTTTACCATAAATATAAAGCGGATTACGGCGTGGAGGAGATCATGAAAGGGAAGTGGAATACGGCGGTTCTGCAGAAAGTGAAGGCAGCAGCGTTTGATGAGCATTTGAAGATCGTCAGCCTGTTTAACGGGAAGCTGAGCGAGCTCTTTACGGAATGCTTCCTGTCCGATGCTTATGTAACCAGGCTGTATGAATATCTGCTTCATTATCGGGAACAGAATCAAGCAATATCAATCGGAGATGAGCTTCACCGTGCGGAGAAAGATCTGGAAGAGCTGGAAAGGAAGGAACTGCTGACCCGGCAGGAGGAGATCACCCTGAAAAGGGTGATTGCCGCATTGGAACGGTTTACAATAAGCGTTAAGGGGACACTGACTGCGGATAATACAGAATTTGAAGCAGTAAAGGCATTGTTCCAAAAAGAAGCGGATGCCCGGGAGGAATTGATTACACGGACTTCGGAAACACTGACTCATGTGTTTGATTTTATGGAGGAGGCGTTCGGGGAGAGCCAGGAAATGGTGGCCCTGATCACGGAGCTGAATGCCAATTATTACGGTGTATGGTTTATCAACGAATACGGCTGCGACCAGTATTACCGTTATAACAAAGGGCTTCTCTTCCAGGAACGCCATCAGTCGATCGTGCGGGAGATGGATGATGTGGAAGAAATGCTCAATACAGGATTGAAGTAAAGGTTCAGGAAATCAGTTAACGGCAATTTTTATTTCATGATGTCTGCTGGATGGAATATG
>CAYQBE010000148.1:0-11875 GCA_964415625.1 uncultured Clostridium sp. | reverse complement strand
TCATTGTGAATAAAGAGCATCTGGACGAGCTTCTGCGGGAACTGCGGATGAAGACGCCGGATGAGATCAAGCGTTATCAGAAGATCATCGCGAACCGGGATGCGATCCTGGCGGACGCTCAGGCAAAAGCGGATGCCCTGATCGAGGAAGCGCAGATGCAGACCAATGAACTGGTCAGCGAGCATGAGATCATGCAGCAGGCCTATGCCCAGGCCAATGAGATCGTGACCCAGGCAACCGCCCAGGCTCAGGAGATCGTGGACAACGCTACGGCGGATGCCAACGCGATCCGGATCGGCGCTATCCAGTATACCGACGACCTGATGGCCAATGCGGAGAGCATCATCGGCCATACGCTGGACAGCTATACGACCAAGTACGACGGCCTGATCAATTCCCTGCAGGAGTGCTACGATGTGGTACGGAACAACCGTGCGGAGCTGGCAATTCCCCAGGAGGACGGGGGCGGATATGAGCAGGGCGGCGGAGCAGAGTGACATTCATCTTAGGTACAGATAGAGAGAACCCATTAGACTGGCAGTCAGCGCGGCTGCCAGTTTTTGCATGAGATAGGGCAGGATCGGGAAGCCGGCCTTGTGTACCATGCACTGGGTCTGCGCCGCGGCGCAGAAGCCCCCAAAGGAAGTCAGTCCTAGGACGGCCGGGTATAAAAGCCGCAGCGGGAGCTGCATTTCACGGAGCAGGACCAGACCGTTGGTGATTTCCAGAAGAGGGAGCAGTGCCGAAACTCCCGGTATATTCACAGGAAGCGCCTCGAACAGCGACAGAAAGACGGAAAACAGGATGATATACCCGCCTACCTTCACAAGTGTTTCAAAACTGTCCATGATACAGCGGTCAATCTCCTGGAAGGACCAGGCGCTTTTGGTAAAGCCGGTTTTTTTCAGGTTATGGAACGTCTCTTTTTTATGTAAAAAGCACTTTCTTGTAACAAAGCTGACCAGGACAGGGGAAAGCATCAGGATCAAAAGGGTCGGGATCAGGAGCGCGTCCGTTTCCAATGTTTTCCATACCACATAATTCAGGATAAATACCGGGCTGGAATTGTTGCAGAAGGAAAGGAGATACCGGCCCTCTTCCGGGGAAATATAGCCGGCTTCGGTCAGATCCGCCGCTGTCTTGGCGCCCATAGGATAGCCGCATAAGAAGCCGGTGACCACGGCAAAGCTGCCGTTTGGGGAGACACCGAAGACACGGGTGAGGAATGTGCCGAAGGCTGCGTTGATCAGATGCATGTTTCCGGTGACAAGCAGCAGGTTTGTGACAAGCAGAAAGGGAAACAGTGTGGGAAGGATGATCTGGAACCAAAGCAGAAGCCCTTCACTTGCGCCTGCAAAAACGGCTTTGGGAGAGACAAGCATGATCAGGAATAAGAGAACGATTCCAAGTCCTTTCAGATTTCGACTCATCCGGAATCCTCCGTTTTGATTAATTGTTCATGCCCACACCGTAAGTGTGAGCAGCAACGAATAATTATTAAAGATATATGAAACAGGTTGATTTTTTATGTGTGCTGTGACAAAATGGAAAAAGAGGCGCATGTGCGTGAAGCGGCTGTGAACAGCAGACCAGAAGAGGCAAGGACTCGCAGATGCGATAGAAAACGAGACAGAAAGGGGAAAGCAGCATGGCGGTATTAGAAAACATCGAGCCAAAGGAAGTATTTCATTTTTTTGAGGAGATCAGCCAGATCCCAAGGGGGTCTTACAATACAAAGGGAATCAGCGATTACTGCGTGAGGTTTGCAAAAGAGCGGAAGCTGGATGTGTATCAGGACGAGTGGAATAATGTGATCATCAAAAAGCCGGGGACAAAGGGATATGAAAACAGTGAGCCGGTCATCATCCAGGGGCATCTGGATATGGTCTGTGAAAAAACGGAATATTCGGATCACGATTTTCTGACCGATCCGCTGGAGCTGATGGTGGAAGACGGATATGTGACGGCAAAGGATACCACGCTGGGAGCGGACAACGGGATTGCCATCGCCATGGCGCTGGCTGTCCTGGACAGTGAGACGCTGGAGCATCCTCCGGTGGAGGCGCTCTTTACGGTGGACGAGGAGGTCAGCATGGACGGCGCGGCCAATGTGGATCTGTCCAGGCTCCAGGGAAAGATGCTGCTCAATCTGGATTCCGAGGAGGATGACACTCTGACCGCAGGATGTGCCGGGGGCTTCCGTTTTTCCTGTGAGATCCCGGTGCAGAAGACGACCGCAAAGGGAAGCGGGCTCCTGGTGGAGATCTGCGGCCTGAAAGGAGGGCATTCCGGTGTGGAGATCGACCGGCAGAGGGGCAATGCCAACAAGCTGGCGGGCCGGATGCTGTACCGCCTTGGCAGGGAGCAGGAGGTTTTTCTTGCAGAGATCAGCGGCGGCACAAGAGAAAATGTGATCGCGTCCGTGAGCAAAAGCAGCATTGTTGTGCACGACCCGGAAAAAGCGATCCGGATGATCCATGCCATGAAGGACGAATGGAAGCAGGAATTTGGCTCAGATGAGCCGGAGCTGGATATCCGGATCACGGAGCTGGGTGAAAAGGAATACACGGTATTTACCAAAGAATCCATGAAAAAAGTGGTCGGCTTCCTGGTGAATTGCCCCAACGGGGTGGATGAATACAGCCGTTCCCTGAAAGGACTGGTGGAAACCTCCGATAATCTGGGGATTGTAGGGAACGGGGAGGAAGGCGTCCGGTTCCTCGTGCTGGTGAGAAGCGGTGTTTCCACCAAGCTGCAGGAACTTCAGGACCGTCTGATCTGCCTGGCGGACCTGCTGGGCGGGAACTGGAATATCGACAGCGGATATCCGGCATGGACCTACAGGGAATCTTCCCGGATCCGTCCCATCGCCGCAGATGCCTTTGAAGAGGTGTTCGGAGTCCGTCCGGAGATCACGACGATCCATGCCGGACTGGAATGCGGGCTGCTCAGCGGCAAGAAGCCGGAGCTGGACTGCATTTCCTTCGGTCCGAATATGCAGGACGTACATTCCTTCAACGAACGGCTGGAGATCGCGTCCGCGGAAAAGATCTGGAATGTCCTGAAAATAATTTTGAAGAGATGTAAATAATCCGGACACTGCCTCATATAGTATAAGAAAACAAACCGGGGCAATGCGTTTTTGAAAACAAGTGATATCAGAGCAAGGATCTATTTTCGGAAGAAGCGCCGGGCAATGCGCGGGCACCGGGCGGCTCACCAAATGGCCGTCCGGTATGTGCTGTACTGTATGATCCTCTGTTTTTTTCTTGTAGTGAACCTACATATCCTGACTGCCAGGAGCCGGTACAGCAGATTGAATGAAAGTATCCTGTCGTCAGAAGGATACCGCAGGCAGAGGATGGATTCCGGAATGCTGGAGCATATCCGGGAGTCGGAGGATCCGGGCAGAGACTTAGGGCTCTACTGGCTGGAAAATCATTTCGGACAGGAAGACTTCCAGTATCCCTGCTCGGCAGAGACGTTTTCCAGGCTGGAAAAGATATGGTCCGAGAAGCAGGGGTGGGAGCTGTATCGGGACGCCTGCAGGGCAGTCTGGAATGATCTGCGATATTTCCCAATACCAATTCCGTCCAATGGCGTTCAGGCAGAGGTTACCTATGAGGACTCCTGGATGTTTGAGAGGAATTACGGAGGAAAGCGGGGGCATGAGGGGACGGATATCATGGCTTCCACCAATGAGCGGGGGCTTTACCCGGTGGTCAGCATGACGGACGGGGTCATCCTGCACAAGGGATGGCTGGAAAAGGGCGGATACCGGCTGGGGATCACGGCTCCCGGGGGCGCTTATTTTTATTATGCCCATCTGGATTCCTATGCGGATATCGAAGAAGGGGATTCCGTAAAGGCCGGCGATCTGCTGGGATTTATGGGGGATACCGGCTACAGTAAGGTGGAGGGGACCACCGGGAATTTTCCGGTACACCTGCATCTGGGGATCTATCTGGTCATAGGGGATCAGGAGATCAGTGTGAATCCTTATTATCCGCTCCGCTATGTGGAAGACCGCAGGGTGGAGTGCGCTTATTAGAGAGTGTAAAGTATCGAAATATACTCACGGCCGATTTATCTGGCGCGCAGTATAATACGGGAATTTCCCGCATCCAGAGAGGAATAACCATGAGATTACCAGAAGCATTTGAAGAAAAGATGCGGCTTTTGCTGCAGGAGGAATATGAAGCGTATCTGCAGTGCTTTGAGGAACCGCGCCATTACGGGCTCCGAGTGAATACGAACAAGATATCTGCGGAAGAGTTTTTAAAGATCGCTCCATGGCCGCTGACCCCGGTGCCCTGGATCCCGAACGGATTTTACTATGACGGGGATCAGGTGCAGCCGGCAAAGCACCCGTATTATTTTGCGGGGCTGTATTACCTTCAGGAACCCAGCGCCATGACCCCTGCCAGCAGGCTTCCCGTGGAGCCGGGAGACTTTGTGCTGGATGTCTGTGCCGCGCCCGGCGGAAAGGCGACGGAACTGGGGGCGAAGCTCCATGGGACCGGGATGCTGGTGGCCAACGATATCAGCAATTCCAGAGCCAGGGGATTATTGAAAAACCTGGAACTGCTGGGAATCGGAAATGTACTGGTGACCAGCGAGGAGCCGGGAAAACTGGTGCCGCATTTCCCGGAATTTTTTGACAAGATCCTGATCGATGCCCCCTGTTCCGGAGAGGGGATGTTCCGGAAGGAAAAGAAGATGATCAAAGCCTGGGAGGAGCATGGGCCGGAATTTTTTTCCAGGCTTCAGCGCAGTATCGTGGTTCAGGCCGCGGCCATGCTCCGGCCTGGAGGGATGCTTCTCTATTCCACCTGTACCTTTGATCCGCAGGAAAATGAACGGATCATAGAATATCTGATGAACCAATGCCCGGAGTTTGAGATCTGTGAAATGGAAGGGTATGAGGGCTTTTGTCCCGGGCGCCCGGAATTTACGGAGAGCCAAAGTCCGGAATTGGAGAAAACGGTCCGGATCTTCCCCCATAAGATGCAGGGGGAAGGGCATTTTATCGCGTTATTGAGAAAAAAAGCTCCGTGGGAGGATCATGCCGGAAGCACCGGACGAGGTGCCGCAGTTGGAGCCGCAGGAAGAAGCGGGACAGCAGGAAAACGGAAGCTGCCGGAGGAACTGGAAGAATTTCTGGGGAGCCTGCGTCTGGAGCTGGACCGGAGACGGCTGGAGATCCGGGAGGAACGGGTCTATTATATGCCGGAAGGAATGCCGGAGCTGCGGGGCATCCGTTTCTTACGCTCCGGGCTGCTTCTGGGGGAACTGAAGAAGAACCGTTTTGAACCGGGACAGGCATTTGCCATGTATCTGAAAAAGGAAGATTACGGAAACATTCTGAATCTTTCCGTGGAGGATGAACGTGTGATCCGTTACCTGAAAGGGGAGACTCTGGATGTGGAGGATCTGGTTTCGCCCAAGGAAAAGGGCTGGTATCTGGTCTGCGTGGACGGATATCCGCTGGGCTTCGGAAAGCTGGCTTCCCAGGTTCTGAAAAATAAATACCTGCCGGGGTGGCGGTGGATGTCATAGATATTTTGCGGCAGGGATTTTGGATACCAACGTATGCAGAAAGGCTGCCTGTGGCATGCTTTCTGCATGGAAGGGGAACAAGTATGAAACTACGTCTGGATAAATATCTGGCAGACATGGGGCTGGGAACCCGGAGTGAAGTGAAGAAGGCAATCCGCAGGGGGATGGCGCAGGTCAACGCACAGACCATTCGGGAGCCGGAATATAAGGTGGATACGGAAGCGGATCAGGTGCTGTTCGGCGGACAGCCGGCGTCTTACCGGGAGTTTGAATATTATATGCTGAACAAGCCTGCAGGCGTGATCTCCGCGACTGAGGACACAAAAGAACGCTGTGTCGTGGATCTGATTGAAAGCCGGGTGCGCAAAGACCTGTTTCCGGTAGGACGCCTGGATAAGGATACGGAAGGGCTTCTGCTCATCACCAATGACGGGGATCTGGCCCATCGGCTGCTGTCTCCGAAAAAGCATGTGGACAAGGTTTATTTTGCAAGGATCCGGGGCAGGGTCACAGAGGAGGATGTGGAACATTTCCGCCGGGGCGTGGACATCGGAGAAAAAAACCGGACCCTTCCATCCGAACTTCGCATTTTGGAAGCCGGAGAGATCTCAGAGATCGAGCTGACCATCCGGGAGGGAAAATTCCATCAGGTCAAGCGGATGTTCCAGGCAGCCGGCAAGGAAGTGCTGTATCTGAAACGCCTGCGGATGGGGCCGCTTGTACTGGACGAATCGCTGAAACCGGGAGAATACCGGACATTAAATACGCAGGAGCTGGATATACTATGTTAAAAGAAAAAAAGGCAGTTATATTTGATATGGACGGATCGCTGGTGGATTCCATGTGGATGTGGCCGGAGGTGGACCGGGAATATATGAAGAAGCATAAGATCACCCCGCCGGAAACCTTTCATAAGGATATCGAGGGAATGAGCTATGTGCAGACGGCGCAGTATTTTCTGAACCAGTTTCCGGTTCTGGACTGTGCCGTGGAGGATATCTGCAGGGAATGGACCGAGATGACCCGGGAACTGTACCGGACCCGTGTGCCGTTAAAGCCGGGGGCAGGGGAATTTCTGGAGCGGATGAAGCGGCAGGGGATCCTCATGGGGATTGCTACCAGCAATTCCCGGGAGCTGGCATTTACGGCTCTGGACGCCCTGCATATCCGGGATTATTTTTCTGCGGTCATCACATCCGATGAGGTACAAAACGGAAAGCCTGCCCCGGATGTCTATTTAAAAGCAGCCATGGAGCTGGCGGTTCTGCCCCGGGAATGTCTGGTATTTGAGGATATTCCAAACGGGATCCGGGCCGGAAAATGTGCGGGCATGAGTGTGTGCGCGGTCGATGATCTGTTTTCCGCCCCCTGTGAAGCCGAGAAACGAAAGCTGTCGGATTATTATATCCGGGATTACAGGGAAATCTGGGACGGAACCTATGAAATCTGCGGGAGAGAATAGAGAGATGGAACAGAAATTTTTACCGCTTTGCCGGGAGGACATGGAAGCGCGCGGATGGAATCAGGCGGATTTTGTCTATGTGATCGGGGATGCCTATGTGGATCATCCTTCCTTCGGACATGCCATCATCAGCCGGCTCCTGGAAAGCCGCGGCTACCGGGTGGCCATCCTGTCCCAGCCGGACTGGAAGGACGATAAGAGCATCACTGTATATGGGGAGCCAAGGCTTGCATTTCTCGTGTCCGCGGGAAATATGGATTCCATGGTCAACCATTACGCGGTTTCCGGAAAACGGCGGGCGGCAGATGCTTATACCCCAGGCGGTGTCATGGGAAAGCGGCCGGACTACGCGGCAGTGGTCTACGGCAATCTGATCCGCAGGACCTACAAGCATACGCCCGTGATCCTGGGAGGGATCGAGGCCAGTCTCCGGCGGCTTGCGCACTATGATTACTGGTCGGACAGGCTGAAGCGTTCCATCCTTCTGGACTCCGGAGCGGATATGATTTCTTACGGCATGGGGGAGCGTTCCATCGTGGAGATCGCGGAAGCTCTGGAGGCGGGCATTTCTGTCAGGGATCTGACGTATATCGAAGGAACGGTAGTCAGGACAAGGAGCCTGGATTCGGTATACGATGCGCTGGTTCTGCCGTCCTTTGAGGAAATGCAGCAGGACAAGCAGGAATATGCCAAAAGCTTCTATACCCAGTACTGCAATACAGATCCGTTTTCCGGAAGGCGGCTTGCGGAGCCTTACCCGGGAAATGTCTATGTGGTACAGAATCCTCCGGCAAAGCCCCTGTCGCAGATGGAAATGGATGATATCTACGGACTGCCCTTTACGCGCACCTTCCATCCGTCCTATCAGGCACTGGGCGGCGTACCGGCCATTGAAGAGGTCCGGTTCAGCCTGACCAGCAGCCGGGGATGCTTCGGCGGCTGCAGCTTCTGTGCCCTGACCTTCCATCAGGGAAGGATCGTACAGAGCAGGAGCCGGGAATCTCTGCTGGAGGAAGCCAGGCAGATGACAAAGGAAACGGATTTCAAGGGATATATCCATGATGTGGGCGGGCCCACGGCGAACTTCCGCCATCCGTCCTGCGAAAAGCAATGGGAGCAGGGCGTCTGCCCGAAGAAGCAGTGTCTGTTCCCCAGGCCCTGTAAAAACCTGCAGGCAGACCACCGGGAATATGTGGACATTCTCCGGGCATTGAGAGCGCTTCCGGGAGTAAAAAAGGTCTTTATCCGATCCGGGATCCGGTTCGATTATCTGCTTGCAGATCCGGATCCGTCTTTTTTGCGGGAGCTCTGCAGCCATCATGTGAGCGGACAGCTAAAGGTGGCTCCTGAGCATGTGTCGGACGGGGTGCTGGAATTGATGGGAAAACCGAAGAATCAGGTATATCAGCAATTCGTGGATCGGTTTGTGAAGATGAACCGGAGGCTTGAGAAGGAACAGTATCTGGTTCCCTATCTGATGTCCTCCCATCCGGGCTCTTCCTGGAAGGAAGCCGTGGAGCTTGCGGAGTTCTGCCGGGACATGGGGTATATGCCGGAGCAGGTGCAGGATTTTTATCCCACGCCGTCCACCATATCCACCTGCATGTATTATACGGGATTGGATCCCCGGACGATGAAGCCGGTCTATGTGCCGAAGAATCCTCATGAGAAAGCCATGCAGAGAGCATTGATCCAATACCGGAACCCGGCCAATTATGACCTGGTGAAGGAAGCGCTTCACAAGGCCGGACGCACGGATCTGATCGGATTTGATCAGAAATGCCTGATCCGGCCGAGGAAGCTGTCCGGGGAGAAGGCTCAAAAGAAAGAACCGGAAGCAAAAAGGAAGCATTCTGGAAGAAAAAATCCAGAGATCAAAGGGAAGAATCCAGAGATCAAAAGAAAAAATCCGGAAATGAAAGGAAGGAATCCAGAAATCAAAAGAAAAAATCCGGAAATCAAAAGAGAACATCAGGAAGGCAGGAGAGAACGTAAGAGAAGCGGAAAAAGATGAAGGGGGAGCAATCATCAAGGAGGCAGTCAGGTTATGAAAATAGCGGTAGTGACAGGGGCATCTTCCGGCATCGGGAGAGAATTTGTAAAGCAGATGGGACATTTTTATCGGAATCTGGATGAAATCTGGGTGATCGCCCGCAGGGGGCACAGACTCCAGGAGCTGAACCAGCTTTCCAGGATCCCGATCCGGATCCTGGAAGGGGATCTGCTCCGGGAAGAGGTGTATGAGAAGCTGGAAAAGCTGCTTCGGGAGGAAGCACCGGATATCCGGATGTTGGTGAACGGCGCCGGCTTCGGAAAAAGCGGGACAGTGGAAGACATTCTGGAGGAAAATCAGGCTGCGCAGACGGAGATGATCGGACTGAACTGTACTGCGCTTTCCAGGATCACATTTTGCTGTCTGCCCTGTCTTTCCAGAGGCAGCAGGATCATTCAGATGGCAAGCGCCGCTGCCTTTTCTCCCCAGCCTTCTTTTGCGGTCTATGCGGCAACCAAAGCCTATGTGCTGAGTTTTTCCAGAAGCCTGGGGGCAGAGCTGAAAAGCCGGGGGATCTATGTCACAGCAGTCTGCCCGGGGCCGGTGGATACGGAATTTTTCCGGGTCTCGGGGGAACTGGACAATCCGCTGAAAAAGCTGGTCAAGGTCCGGCCCCAGGGCGTGGTGAGGAAGGCGCTGCTGGACAGCCGGGCAGGAAAGGATATTTCCGTATACGGGCTGCCCATGAAGTGCGCCCATGCCGCGTCCAAGCTCTTGCCCCATCGTCTGATCTTAGCGTTGGCAGTGAAAAGTATCCAATGAAAAAATGATATGGAATTGGAGGGAAACCATGATAAAATGCGAAAAAGGAACACCGGGTTATCTGCGTGAAAAACTGAAGGTCGAGATTCTGCGTACAGTGGTATATTTTGCCATCGTGATCGCTGTGTTTCTGCTGGGCTACAGCCAGACCCATTCCAAAAAGAACCTGCTGACGGTGGTCGCCGTGGTGGGATGCCTTCCAGCCTGCAAGGCGCTGGTGGGGGTCATTATGCGGATTCCCTATAAGACGGTGGATCCCGCACTTCCTGACGAGATCGGGGGCAAGGCTCCGCATCTGACGGTGATCTATGACCTGGTGGTGACAAGCACGGAGAAGATCATGCCCATCGACTGCATGGTGATCTCCCATCAAAAGGTTTACGGGTATACGACCGGAAAAAAAGTGAACCTGCAGGAGACAGCGGCTTATCTGCGGAAAATGCTGCGCCAGAATGATTTTCCCGAGGTTTCTGTCAAGATGTACGACCAGTATAAGCAATTCCTCTCCATCGTGGAAGGACTGGAGAATATTGCGGCCGTAGAAAAGGCCGATACGAAAGAAGAGGAAGGGCAGACCGCGCATGTGATCATGAACCTTTCTCTGTAGAAAAGCAGGCAGGACCCGGTGATCCGTCCCTGCTGCAGAGGTGAAAAACCGGGAGTCTGCTTTTCGGAAAGAACCCCATTGGCGAAGCCAATTTTCATGGGATTGCGGCGTATCTGCGAAGGCACTGAGCAGATACCCTTGCAGGAAAGTAATGGGACAGGAACGGAGGAGAGACGTGCGGGAGATTCGCATCACGGAAAATGAGGCGGGCCAGCGGCTGGATAAACTGCTGGCAAAATTTTTGAAGGAGGCGCCCAAAAGCTTCCTTTACAAAATGCTTCGGAAAAAGAATATCACATTAAACGGGAAAAAAGCGTCCGGCTCTGAAAAGCTTTCCCAGGGAGATACAGTGAAGCTGTTTCTCTCGGAGGAAACCATAGAAAAATTTTCGGGAAACGTGTCGGATCGCAGTCAGGCCGTATATACAGGCAGGGCAGAAGCTTTGGATATCCTCTACGAGGATGCCCATGTGCTCCTGCTGAACAAGCCGGTGGGGATGCTGTCCCAGAAGGCACGGGAGGAGGATGTATCCGCTGTGGAGCATCTGACCCGGTATCTGCTGGATACAGGCGCGCTGGCAAAAGAAGACTTAAAGACCTTCCGACCCTCGGTCTGCAACCGGCTGGACCGGAACACCAGCGGGATCCTCGCTGCCGGAAAGAGCCTGGCAGGACTGCAGGAGCTGAGCCGTTTTTTTAAGGAGCGTTCCATAGGAAAATATTACCTCTGCCTGGTTCACGGAAAAGTAAAACAGCCGGAATCCATCCAGGGATATCTGGTGAAGGAGGAACAGACAAACCATGTCCGGATCGCGGAGCATGAGATGCCGGGAAGCGTCCGGATCGAGACGGAATACCGGCCCCTTGCGTCAGGCGGGGAATGTACGCTTCTGGAAGTCCATCTGGTGACCGGAAAGACCCACCAGATCCGCGCCCATCTCGCCTCAAAGGAGCATCCGATCCTGGGAGATTATAAGTATGGGATCCGCAGGATCAACGACAGGTATCAAAAGCAGTACGGCCTGAAATCTCAGCTTCTCCATGCATGGAGGCTTCGGATGCCGGATTCGGAAGGCGTGCTGGGATCTCTGTCGGGCATGGAGTTTCAGGCGCCGCCTCCTGCCCTGTTTCAGCACATCTGCCGGGAGAAAACGGGATATTCGGAGATTTTTTGAGGAAACGGGCAGTGAACGGATGATGCGCCAATGGCTGTTATTGGGCATCAGGCGGGAAACCTGCCGGGGACAGAAGCTTTTTAGAAGGATAAAGGAGCAGAAAATTATGGCAACATGGAATTCGCGCGGCCTCAGGGGATCCACCCTGGAGGATCTGATCAACCGGACAAATGAACGGTATGAGGAATGGAACCTGGCGCTGATCCAGAAGATTCCCACCCCCATTACCCCGGTGCAGATCGACAAGGAGCACCGGCA
>CAYQBE010000147.1:0-11883 GCA_964415625.1 uncultured Clostridium sp. | reverse complement strand
AGACAAATTATGAGGGAATTATCGGAAAAGTGGTTAGAATAACAGAGACGGTCAACAACCGGCAGGAGATGGGAACCGCAGTTGTGAACGGACTGGAATGGACGGCCCGGACAGAGGATGACGGGGTGATCTTGAATCCGGGGGATCTGGCAAAGGTCGTCAACATCTCAGGGGTAAAGCTTATTGTAAAAAAGTATGAGGAGGAATAGAGTATGAATCTCGGAATTATTATCGTCATTGTCATTTTAGTCATTTTACTTTTGATCATCATTTCCAATATCAAGATCGTACCCCAGGCACATGCGTATATACTGGAGCGTCTGGGCGGTTACAAGGAGACCTGGAGCGTAGGATTGCATTTCAAGATGCCGATCCTGGATAAGGTGGCGAAAAGAGTCTCTTTGAAGGAACAGGTTGTAGACTTTGATCCGCAGGCCGTGATCACAAAGGATAACGTAACCATGCAGATTGATACGGTGGTATTTTTCCAGATTACAGACCCGAAGAAGTATGCATACGGTGTAGAGAGCCCGATCGCGGCGATTGAAAACCTGACGGCAACGACTCTGCGTAATATCATCGGCGACCTGGAACTGGATGAGACATTGACATCCAGGGAGACCATCAACACTAAGATGCGGACGATCCTGGACATTGCCACAGACGAATGGGGAATCAAGGTGAACCGTGTAGAATTGAAGAACATCATGCCTCCAAAGGCTATCCAGGATGCCATGGAAAAGCAGATGAAGGCGGAGCGTGAACGAAGAGAAGCCATCCTTCGCGCGGAAGGTGAGAAGAAGTCCACCATCCTTGTAGCGGAAGGTGAGAAGGAATCTGTGATCCTGGAAGCAGAGGCTTCCAAGGAAGCTGCGATCCTGAAGGCGGAAGCGGAGAAGCAGAAACGGATCCGGGAGGCCGAAGGACAGGCGGAAGCCATCCGCACGGTACAGAAAGCGACTGCGGAAGGTATCGAGTTTGTGAAGGCAGCGGGTGCGGATCAGGCAGTGCTGACGCTGAAGAGCCTGGAGGCATTTGTGAGGGCGGCTGACGGCCAGGCTACCAAGATCATCATCCCGTCCGAGCTGCAGGGAATCGCAGGGCTGACGAAAACCATCGCGGAAGTTGCCCACATCGACGACGTAAAACCGGAGTGACAGGAAGTATGGCGAGAATACTGATACTGGAAGATGAAGACACAAGCCGGACGGCATTGGTGAAAATGCTGAAAAATATATCCGCGGAAATCACGGTGGATGCGGCGGCAGACCTGGCGAAAGCCAGGCTGCTGCTCGGCAGCACCGTTTCTTTTGATTTATTCTTTCTGGATGTGAATTTAACGCCCGGGGAAGAGGGGGATACATCTGGTATTCGATTTGCGGAAGAGATCCGAAGCATCCGGAAGTACGAGTTTACGCCTCTGGTCATGATTACTTCTGTAGCCGGACTGGAGATGGAGGCATATCGAAGGCTGCACTGCTATCAATACGTGGTGAAGCCCTATATTCAGTCGGAAGTGGAGGAGATCGTCAGGAAAGTGCTGTTCCATCTTCATGCGGGAACCCGGCCTTCAATCATGGTAAAGAGAAACGGCGTGAATTATAAGATCTTCTGCGATGAGATCATGTTCTGCCGGGCAATCCCGCGTGGGGTCTGCCTGCAGCTTAAGAACGAGCAGATCGAAGTGCCGTATCTTTCAATCCATAAGCTGCTGGAAAAGCTGCCGGAGGGGATGTTTTTCCAGTGTCACAGGACATTTGTCGTAAACCGCAATGCTGTCAAATATTATGATCTGGTCAATCAGGTGATCCAGGTAGAAGGCTCTTCAGAATGGATCGATATCGGAGTGACCTTCAAGCCGGAAGTCAGGAGGATCTTATATGGAGAGAAGCAGAACTAAGCTCCTTTACAGAATTTTATGTACCATATCCCTTGTGATCGGCCTGTATCTGGTGACAGATTTGATGTTCAGCGGTACTCTGAATGTGAAAATGATCATCGTATTTATCCTGGTCATGACAGGGATCATCTGGGGAGCTGTAGACTGGAAGCTGAGCAGCGATCTGATCCGGAATCAGGAAAAGGAGCTGAAGATGTACCGGCTCTATATCCAGCCTCTGGAAGAGCTGGTAAAGGAGATCCGGGTCAGGCAGCATGAATTTGACAATCATATCAACGCAATCCTGAATATGCATCTGACGGTAGACAACTATGAGGAGCTGGTGGAAAAGCAGTCCCAGTACATCATGGAGATCCGCCGTGACAGCGCCGGTAAGTTCCTGCCGCTTCTGCGGATCAGCGACAAAGTGCTGGCGGGCTTTCTATACAGCAAGATCGTCAGTTCTCCGGAAAATGCGGATACGGACGTGGAGGTGCGCAACTGGCAGATCTTATCCAGGACATCGGAACACAGCCTGATTGAGATCGTAGGGGTACTGGTGGACAATGCCTATGAGGCAGTGTCGGAGGCAGGAGGCCGGGTCAGGATCTTCCTGGATTCCCGGGAGGATCAGATGGTATTCGAGATTCTGAATGAATACCGGAGGATTCCTTTTGAAGAGCTGGAGAAGTTTTTTGAAAACGGGTATACGACCAAGGATTCAAAAACCGGCAGACGAGGGGTCGGACTTGCACGGGTCAAAGCTCTGATCCAAAAGGCGGACGGAGAGATCACGGTTGCCCAGGAGATGATCGAAGAAAAAAATTATATCCATATTACAGTTATTATATGATGTGGGACGGAACAATGGAAACAGAACAGACAGTGAAAATTTCAGTCCGCAATCTGGTAGAATTTATTCTGCGGGAAGGGGACATTGACAACCGTACAGCAGGCAGCATGGAACGTGACGCCATGCAGCAAGGGAGCAGGATTCACCGCAAGATCCAGAGGCGGATGGGTTCTGCTTACCGTGCCGAGGTTTTGCTGAAAATACAGTGTCCCTGCGATGGCTTTACGCTCCAGGTAGAGGGACGGGCGGACGGGATCATGGCGGAAGAGGGGCAGACAGTCATTGACGAGATCAAAGGAGTCATGCGGGAGCTGGAGCAGGTTCGGGAGCCTGTGGGTGTCCATCTGGCCCAGGCTAAGTGCTATGCGTACATATACGCCTCCCAGAACGGGCTGGATGAGATTGGCGTGCAGATGACCTACTGCAATCTGGAGACCGAAGAGGTCAAGCGGTTCCGTCAGCAATATCAATGGAAAGAGCTGGAACACTGGTTCATGGATCTGGTGCATGCTTATGAGAAATGGGCCGGATTCCAGATCGCATGGAAAAAAGAGCGGAACGCGTCCATCCGCAGGACAGAATTTCCATTTCCCTACCGTGAGGGGCAGAGGGATCTGGCGGCTTCGGTTTACCGTACGATCCTGCGCAAAAAAAAGCTGTTTATCCAGGCACCGACCGGGGTGGGGAAGACGATGGCGACTGTATTTCCCACAGTGCGGGCCATGGGGGAGGAACTGGGGGAGAAGCTTTTTTACCTGACGGCAAAGACCATCACCAGAACCGTTGCGGAACAGGCATTTCAGACACTTCGCAGCCAGGGGCTGCTGTTTAAGACCATTACCTTGACTGCCAAGGAAAAAATCTGCTTTTGTGAGGAAACGGAGTGTAACCCGGATGCCTGCCCTTATGCAAAGGGGCATTATGACCGGGTCAATGACGCAGTGTTCGACCTGATCACAAACGGCTGTGATCTGACACGCAATGTACTGGAAGCCCAGGCGGAGAAGTATCGGGTATGTCCCTTTGAGATGGCGCTGGATGTCTCAATATGGGTAGATGGCGTGATCTGCGATTATAATTACGTATTTGATCCGAATGCCCATTTGAAACGGTTTTTCTCGGAAGGGAACAAGGGCGGTTATTTGTTCCTGATTGATGAGGCGCACAATCTGGTGGAGCGCGGACGGGAGATGTACAGCGCAGAGATTTATAAAGAAGAGATCCTGAAGATCAGGCGTCTTGTGAAAGCAGAGGATCCCAGGCTGGCAAAACGGCTGGAAGAGTGCAACAGGCTGCTTCTGGAGATGAAGCGGGAATGTGAAAATTATACTGTATTGGACGAAGTCCGTGCGTCCCGCAGCGGAATAGATGATGAGAGTCGCCTGGAGAATCGTGTACGGAATGAGAACGGCCGTCCCGCGGAAGAGGATGCAGGATATCAGGTCGTGGAAAGTGTTTCCCATGTCGCTCTGAAATTGATGAATGTATCCGGCGAACTGGAACGTTTCCTGGAGGAATGTCAGGATCCGAAAAAGCGGGAGGAGGTTCTGGATTTTTATTTCCAGGTCCGGGATTTTTTGAATATTTATGACATCCTGGATGAAAATTATACGGTTTATACGGAATTGGAACGGCAGGGGCGGTTTAAACTAAAGCTCTTGTGTGTAAATCCGGCAGCAAACCTGCAGAAGTATCTGGAACAGGGGAACAGCACCGTATTTTTCTCTGCTACCTTGCTGCCCATCCATTATTATAAAACGCTTTTGAGCGTGGAAACAGAGGATTACGCCGTTTATGCCAGGTCCACCTTTCCAACAGAAAACAGGCTCCTCCTTCTCGGGACAGATGTCAGTACCAGATATACCATGCGGGGGAAGGAAATGTACCGCAGGATCGCGCTCTATATTCTGGAGACGATCCGGGCAAAGCGGGGAAATTATATGATCTTTTTCCCATCCTACCGCTTCATGGAGGATGTATATGAATTTTTCCAGATTGAGAGGAAAGAGGAGGACGGGATTGAATGTGTCCTGCAGTCACAGTATATGGGGGAGGAGGCGAGAGAGATCTTTCTGGAAACCTTTGAGGAGGACCGGGAGGACTCGCTGGCTGGCTTCTGCGTGATGGGCGGGATCTTCTCGGAGGGGATCGACCTGACAAGGGACCGTCTGATCGGAGCCGTGATCGTGGGGACGGGTCTGCCCCAGGTCTGCAATGACCGGGAAATCCTGCGTTCGTATTTTGACGGCAGGAGTCTGTCCGGATTTGATTATGCCTATCTGTATCCCGGCATGAATAAGGTCCTGCAGTCTGCCGGGCGTGTGATCCGCACGGAGGAGGACCGGGGCGTGATCCTTCTGCTGGATGAGCGGTTTTTGGGAGCACGGTACCAGGGAACATTTCCAAGAGAATGGAGCGGCATACAAACCTGCAGACTGGGGAATCTGAGCGAGAAATTAAAAAATTTCTGGGGAAACGGAAGGATTTAGCCGAAATCCCATATTTTTCTTAACTTTTCAGGCATTGAGCCGATATAACTAACAGAGGATAATAGTTGGTTTTCCTAATGAAAAGAAAAGGAGGAAATGAAGTGAAAATCGGTGACAATTATCAAAATATCCAGAACAATTATGCTTATGTTAATGCCAATAATGTAGCTGCAGCTTCCAAGGTTGCTGCGGAGAAGAAGGATGGATCAGCAGATGCAGCGGCAGTAGGTGCAGCAACTCCGAATACAGACCGTGCAGAATTCAGCGCTGATACCAAGGTTACAAGCAAGATGAGTGATTCCGAGAGGGCGGCTTTGGTAGAGAGCCTGAAGTCAGACCTGGACAACCAGATGTCACGCTTCACCAATATGATGATGCAGACATTCAACAAGCAGGGAATCACAGGCCTTACAGCAGGCAGCGACGCGTTCTGGCGTCAGATCGCAAGCGGCAACTTTACCGTAGATGCCCAGACCAAGGCAGAGGCTCAGCAGGCGATTTCCGAAGACGGATACTGGGGAGTAAAGCAGACCTCACAGAGAATCTTCGATATGGCGAAGGCACTTGCAGGGGATGATCCCGCTAAGATGAAAAAGATGCAGGATGCGGTAGAAAAAGGTTTCGAGCAGGCAACTGCTTCCTGGGGCAAGGCTCTTCCGGGTATCTGTGATGATACACACAGCGCGATCAATGGAATGTTTGAAGATTATTATAAGAACGCAGGTGTGGAGAAATAAAGTACATACGAAAAAAGTAAATCAGGAATGAACAGAATGCGGAATGGAGACACAGCACTTCATTCCGCTTTTTTCTTCAATATGAAACCCGCCTTCGGCGGAATTTTCGTGCAGGGTCATACAGAAAGCCTGGCACTGACAGCCTTCCTGCATACAATGGTATACAGAAAAACAGCCGGTGCGGATTAAACCGACACCGACTGCTTTTGTCATTATTCGATTGCGATATACCTTGGCTGTTCTTCGATTGCCTTCGGCACTTCCTTCGGAATACTCAGCCGAAGAATCCCGTCGGAGAATGCCGCCTTGATATCCTCCTGGGTCAGTTCCTTGCCAACATAGAAACTGCGGTTGCAGGAGCCGGTATAGCGCTCCTTGCGGATGCATTTTCCCTTAGAATCGTGTTCTTCCTTCGTCTCATTTCTCGAAGCGGTGATGGTGAGGTAACCATCCTTCAGATCTGCCTTGATATCTTCCTTCTTATATCCCGGAAGCTCCATCTCTACCAGGTAGTTGGCATCATTTTCATGAATATCTGTTTTCATGATCTGTGATGAGGCATTTTCAAAAGGTCTCTCGAAAAATGGATCGTTGAAAAAGTTGTCGATAAAATTTCTGTTTGATAGTAACATATGTCATCCCTCCATGTGTGATTTGAAAAAGTATTGTTATCTTTGTTCTATAAGAACTATAGCACAAATTATTAGCACTGTCAACAGGCGAGTGCTAATAATTTGTGAACAATCTGTGAAATTATAGTTGTTTCTCCACAATTTGCCGCCATGCGGACTAACCGAGAGGGTATACGCAGTGTCGGCAGTTGTAAAGCTTATAGTAATCAGGGTTCCCAGGAGTCAAATTATTATGCAAAGTCATTGCTATAAGGTATTTTCACATAGAACTTGCCCGGAACGGCTCTTTTGCGTTATACTTAGAGAACAGGCGCAAAAGTGCGTTTTTGCGAATGAATGAACAGATTGGATAATCGCCGGGTTATCCAACAGCACAGGTGGATATTTTTTAGAATGGAGAATAATATGAAGGACAGACTGACGAAAAGCGACGTAAAGAAGATTGAAGAAGAGATAGAGCACCGGAAGCTGGTGGTCAGAAAAGCGGCCATCGAAGCAGTGAAGGAAGCCAGGGCGCACGGCGACCTGAGTGAGAATTTTGAGTATCATGCGGCCAAGAAGGACAAGAACCAGAATGAGAGCAGGATTCGCTATCTGGAGCGGATGCTGAAAAATGCGGTGATCGTGGACGACAGCTCGGCGGAGGATGAGGTCGGGATCAACAATACGGTAGAGCTCTATATCGAGGAGGATGAAGAGACGGAGGTTTACAGGCTGGTGACCTCTATAAGAGGAAGCTCGCTCAACGGACTGATCAGTATTGAATCGCCGCTGGGAAAGGCAATCATCGGACATAAGGTGAATGACAGAGTATACATTAAGGTCAATGACGATTACGGTTATTACGCCGTGATCAAAAAGATTGTGAATACGCAGGAGGAAGAAACGGATCATATACGCAGCTATTAAATGTTTTATACCATACCAACCTATGCAAGAAAGCCTGCCGCCGGCAGGCTTTCTCTATGAGGAAATGCTGTAACAGACAGGAATTTTTGTTTGCGTTACAGCCTTCCATAATTATAATTCTTTTTCAGCGGAAAAGCAGCATGGTCCGTATCTTCCGCATACCGGTTTCTCTCGCCTCGTTTTTCAGAGTCGATCTCCAGGTTTTTATTCGCCGTAGACAGCATCAGCTTGATCCGGTTGAGCTGGTTCACTTCGCTTGCGCCCGGGTCAAAATCGATGGCAACCACGTTGGACTGGGGATACAGCCGACGCAGCTCCTTGATGACACCTTTTCCCACTACATGGTTGGGCAGGCAGGCAAAGGGCTGGGTACATACGATATTTTCTGTTCCGCTATGTATCAGCTCCAGCATTTCTCCGGTCAAAAACCATCCTTCCCCGGTCTGGTTGCCCAGGGATACGATTCCCGAGGCCATCTCCGCCAGTTTTTCGATGGGGGTAGGAGGATCAAAATGCCGGCTCGCCGCAAATGCTTTTGTGGCAGGGGCGCGGAACCATTCCAGCGCCTTGATCCCGAGATTCCCGATTTTCGCTTTGGATTTCTCCATCCCCAGATGGGATACCTTGAAATTCTGGTTATAGAAGCAGTACATCAGGAAATCCGACAGATCCGGGACAACCGCCTCGGCGCCTTCGCTTTCCAGAAGCTCTACCAGGTAATTATTCGCGGCGGGAAGGAATTTTACCAGGATCTCGCCCACTACACCGACTTTTGGCTTCTTCACATCCCGGATCTCCAGGCGGTCAAAATCCTGAATGATATCCCGGCAGAGCTTTTTGAACCCGCTCCGGGACGGATAGGTCTGAGCCAAAAACTGCTTGGCAGTTTCCGCCCATTTCCGATGCATGGCGTTGGTGCTTCCCGGCACGGCCTCATAGGGGCGCATCCGGTAGACACATTTCATGAAGATGTCTCCCAGCACCAGTCCATAGATTCCGCGCAATACCAGGGTCGGGGTCAGCTTGAAGCCAGGATTCTCTTCCAGTCCGCTTAAGTTCAAAGAGATCACAGGGATATGGGCGTACCCGGCTTTTTTCAGCGCCCTGCGGATAAATCCGATATAATTCGATGCCCGGCATCCGCCTCCGGTCTGGGTAATGATCACAGCCAGATGGTCGGTGTCATAATGTCCGGACAGGATGGCCTCCATGATCTGACCCACCACCATCAGGGAGGGGTAGCATGCATCGTTGTTTACATATTTTAATCCCACGTCTACGGCCTGCTTGTTGTCGTTGGGCAGCACCGCGATGTTGTAGCCGGAAGCACGGAACGCAGGCTCTAACAGCTCAAAATGTATAGGCGACATCTGGGGGCAGAGGATCGTATAGGTCCTGCGCATCTCCTTGGTGAAGGGGATCTTCTCGATCGAAGCCGGACAGATATTCCGCTTTGCATTGCGCTGTTCCCGCACGCGGATCGCGGCTAACAGGGAGCGTACACGGATCCTGGCGGCTCCCAGGTTGTTGACCTCATCAATCTTCAACGAAGTATAGATCTTGTCGGAATTGGTCAGGATCTCCGCCACCTGATCCGTGGTGACCGCATCCAGGCCGCATCCGAAGGAATTGAGCTGGATGAGATCCAGGAAATCTACGGTCTTTACATAATTTGCCGCCGCATACAGGCGGGAGTGGTACATCCACTGGTCCATTACATTTAAGGGTCGCTCGACCTCCTGCAGGTGTGACACGGAATCTTCGGTCAGCACCGCGATATTGTAGGAGGTGATCAGCTCCGGCAGTCCGTGGTTCACCTCCGGGTCAATGTGATAGGGCCGTCCAGCAAGCACGATCCCCCGGTTTCCGGTATCCTTGAGGAACTGGATCGTCTCTTCCCCTTTTCGGCGCATATCCTCCCGGCATGCCGAGAGCTCCGTCCATGCGTCGTGTACGGCAGAGCGGATCTCCTCCTCGGAAATGGAGAACTTTTTTGCCAGCTCTTCCGTCAGGCGGTAGGCGATGGTCTCCTCACTTTTCAAGCTGAGGAAAGGATGGATAAAATCTACCTCTCCCTTCACAATGGGATCCATGTTGTTTTTAATATTCTCTGGGTAGGAGGTTACAATGGGGCAGTTGTAGTGGTTGTTGGCCTCCTCAAATTCGTTCCGTTCGAAGGGGACGGACGGATAGAAGATATGCCGTACCCCCTGATTGATCAGCCACTGGATATGCCCGTGGGCCAGCTTTGCCGGATAACATTCGGACTCGCTGGGAATGGATTCGATCCCCAATTCATAGATCTTCCTGGTGGAAGCCGGGGAAAGGAGTACCCGGAACTTCAGCTTTGTAAAAAATGTAAACCAGAAAGGATAGTTTTCATACATGTTCAGTACCCGCGGAATGCCGATGGTGCCGCGTAGGGCTTCCTCTTTTTCCAGCGGAGTATAACCGAAATACCGCTTCATCTTATAGTCAAACAGGTTGGGCATCTGATTGACGGACTTTTCCTTGCCAAGTCCCCGTTCACAGCGGTTTCCTGTGATAAACCGTCTACCGCCGCTGAAATGGCTGACGGTCAGGCGGCAGTTGTTGGTACAGCCTTTACATTTGGTCATGGTGGTGGAATACTCCAGAGCCTTGATGTCCTCAATGGAGAGCATGGTGGTACCTTCGCATTCCGTATAACGCTCCCGGGCGATCAGGGCAGCGCCGAAGGCTCCCATGATCCCGGCGATATCCGGACGGATGGCCTCGCAGTCCGCGATCTTCTCGAAGCTTCGGAGCACCGCGTTGTTGTAAAAGGTTCCGCCCTGCACCACGATATGGGATCCCAACTCGGACGCGTCGGACACCTTGATGACTTTGAACAGCGCGTTCTTGATGACAGAGTAGGCAAGGCCGGCGGAAATATCCGCAACCTCGGCTCCTTCCTTCTGGGCCTGTTTGACCTTGGAATTCATGAAAACGGTACAGCGGGTTCCCAGGTCGATGGGATTGCGGGCGTAGAGCGCCTCATGGGCAAAATCCTCTACCGAGTAGTTGAGAGATTTCGCAAAGGTTTCAATAAAGGAACCGCAGCCGGAGGAGCAGGCTTCGTTGAGCTGTACGCTGTCTACGGTCTGGTTCTTGATCTTGATGCACTTCATATCCTGCCCGCCGATGTCCAGGATGCAGTCCACATCCGGCTCAAAGAACGACGCGGCGTAGTAATGGGATACGGTCTCCACTTCCCCTTCGTCCAGCAGCAGGGCGGCCTTGATCAGCGCCTCCCCGTAGCCGGTGGAGCAGGAGTGGACGATCTCCACATCCTCTGGAAGCCGGCTGTAGATGTCCTTGATGGCCCGGATGGTGGTGCCCAGTGGATCTCCCTCATTGTTATGGTAAAAAGAATACAGCAGCGTTCCGTCTTCGCCCACCAGCGCGGCTTTCGTGGTGGTAGAGCCGGCATCGATGCCCAGAAAGGCTTTTCCTTTATAAGAAGAAAGATCCTTGATGGGAACCTGGTGCCGGTTATGGCGGCTGATAAATGCCTCGTATTCTTTGGTGGACGCGAACAGCGGTTCCATCCGATCCACTTCAAATTCCATCCGGATCTTGCCCGCCAGCCGTTCCTGCAGCTCACGGAGGGGCACCTTTGCAGACTCCGGCTTTGCACCCAGCGCGGAGCCGATGGCGGCAAACAGGTGGGACTGGTACGGGACGATGGTATGCTCGTCATCTAGTTTCAGGGTGCGCACAAAAGCCTCCCGCAGCTCGGATAAAAAGTGCAGCGGTCCGCCCAGGAAGGCCACATGCCCCCGGATCGGCTTGCCGCAGGCCAGTCCGCTGATGGTCTGGTTGACCACTGCCTGGAAAATGGAAGCGGCCAGGTCTTCCTTGGAAGCGCCTTCGTTGATCAGCGGCTGGATGTCTGACTTGGCAAACACCCCGCAGCGGGCCGCGATGGAGTAAAGGGCCTTGTAATTTTTTGCATAGGTATTGAGGCCGGAAGCGTCCGTCTGCAGAAGGGACGCCATCTGGTCGATGAAGGAACCCGTCCCTCCGGCACAGACGCCGTTCATGCGCTGTTCCACATTGCCGCCCTCAAAATAGATGATCTTCGCGTCTTCCCCGCCCAGCTCAATGGCCACATCGGTTTGGGGCGCATAGTCCTGCAATGCGGCAGAGACCGCGATGACCTCCTGCACAAAAGGCACCTCAAGATGTGTGGCAAGTGTCAGCCCGCCGCTTCCGGTAATGACCGGGGATACCCGGATGGGGCCTAAGGCATACAGGGCACGGCCAAGCAGGTCGGAGAGGGTCTCCTGGATATTGGCAAAATGCCGTTCATAATCAGAAAATAATACCTCACGGCTGCTGTTCAGTACTGCGATCTTAACTG
>CAYQBE010000146.1:0-11897 GCA_964415625.1 uncultured Clostridium sp. | reverse complement strand
TTTACAATATTGCAAAAAATAGGAGGTTGGAGTATATGAAACAATATAGAAAGATCATTGCAATACTTACGGCGGTCACAACAGGACTGGTCATGTCATCTGAATTTAAAAGTGAAGCGGCAGACTGGGTACTGACTGGGGACCAGGTGAAAAATCTCGGAGCTTATAAGATCATGCAGCCTTATGGCTTCACAGAAATACCGGAAGAGGCACTGCTGAATACGAAAAAAGCAGTCATGCAGGCTGAGGAAAAATATAAGGCAAAGAAGCGGAAAGAGGAAGAAGAAAGAAAGGCCGCAGAGGATGCCAGACGGGCACAGGAAGAGGCAGAACGGATTGCGGCAGAGCAGGCGGCAGCAGAACAGGCAGCAGCGCAGCAGGCGGCAGCAGAACAGGCAGCAGCGCAGCAGGCGGCAGCAGAACAGACAGCCGTGCAGGAAGCAGCAGCGGTCCAGCAGGCGCCAGTCACAGCTACGGCCAGCGATCAGACGCTTCTTGCAGCAATCATCTTCTGTGAGGCAGGAAATCAGCCTTATGAAGGACAGGTTGCCGTAGGCGCCGTGATCCTGAACCGGGTGCGAAGCTCTGTATACCCGAACAGCATCGCTGAAGTGATCTACCAGTCAGGACAGTTTGGCCCGGCAATGAGCGGATGGCTGGATTCCGTTCTTGCCAGCGGAGGCTATACGGCCACGGCAATGCAGGCAGCAGCGGACGCATTGGCGGGAAGCAACCCGATCGGAGATTGTCTGTATTTCGGATGCGGTAACTATGGAATACAGATCGGAGACCATTTCTTCCATTAAATTCAGATAGAGTTTCTTCTATAAATAATGTAAGCATGAATAATGTAAGTATGAAAGAGAACGTTCCTGTTGAGACAATGGGAGCGTTTTTTAATCTTTAAAAAATCTTAAGAATTTTTTGTGGAGATATCTTTTTTTTCGTTATATAATGAATTGGTAGTGAGAGGAAAGGAGGGGGAAAGTGGACAAGGTAATCGAAGTAAAAAATCTATATAAGCTATATCGGGTAGGCAATTCTGTTGTGCGTGCATTGAATGGTGTAAGCTTTGAGGTGTATCCCGGTGAGTTCTGCGCGATCGTGGGTACCTCCGGATCCGGAAAATCTACATTGCTTAATATGCTGGCAGGACTGGAAAAACCGACAAAGGGAGAGGTCATAGTCGGCGGCCAGCACATGGAAAATCTGAATGAGGACGGCCTTGTAAAGTTCCGAAGGGAAAATGTAGGGTTTATTTTCCAGTCATTTCATCTGATCGGAACGATGAATGCACTGGAAAATGTAGCACTCCCATTGAGCTTCCGGGGCGAGGCAAAAAGCAGTCGGCTGAAAAAAGCGGATAAGATGCTGGAGCTGGTAAACCTGAAAAAGCATAAAAAGCATATGCCCAATCAGATGTCCGGCGGTCAGCAGCAGCGTGTCGGGGTGGCAAGAGCGCTGGTCGTGAACCCGAAGATCATTTTCGCGGATGAGCCTACCGGTAATCTGGACTCCCACACATCGGAGGATGTCATGCACCTTATGCAGAAGGTGGTGCGGGAACAGAAAAAGACGCTGGTTATGGTTACCCATGATAATCATCTCGCGACTTATGCCGACAGGATATTTCACATTATAGACGGGAAGATTGTAAAGATTGAAGATAACCGGGAAAACAAGAATAAAGAGACGTGAATGTACGTTATAAAACTACGAACACAGGAATAAAGGAAAGTGAGGAAGAAGATTCATGAAGCGATGGAAAAACTGGGCGGGGATTATTCTGAGTCTTACATTGGCAGCTGCATGCATACCGGAAATGAGCGTTCATGCAGGAGATCATGTGCCTGCTGAAAAGTCCCTGTTTTTTGGAGCTGCAGCGGCCATAACGCCTGCGGACGCAGGAACTCCTGCCGGTGAGCTGACAGGCAAAGAGACCTCCAGCCAGGAGGGGACGGAGTCCATATTTGAGATTTTTGTAGGAAACGGGCAGTCAATCCCTCAATATCAGGCAGGACAGAGCATAGAAAAGCTGACCGTGCGCGTGGTCAATAAGGGGGACTCTGACCTGCAGAATGTGAAGATCGTTCCGGTCATTGAGGATACTGCGGACTGGCCGTTTGAGATGGATGGTATCAGACACGGGTATTTTCTGGACGAGATCAAGACAGGAAAATATGCGGAGGCGACATGGAAGAACCTGCATGTGCGTGAGGATGTGGAGACAAAAACCTTTAAACTGGTATTCCAGATTTCATATGAGGAAGGAAAAGAGAAATCTGAGTGCGACAGATATATTGAGGTGAAAACAGCAGAAAAAGATCCGGGGGCTTCTCCGAATCCGGATAACGGTATATCCAATCAACCAGGAGAAGGACAACAGCCGGATCCGGGCCTGGATGCGGGCACTGTTTTCAATGGTGATATGTCTGCAGTTGGCGGAGGCGGTTCTGATGAAAAGAAAGGGGTTCCGCGTGTCATTGTGACCGGATTCAACACAGAGCCGGGAGCTGTGAACGCAGGAAGCAATTTCCGTCTGATCGTCCATGTGAAAAATACATCCACAACAACGGCAGTTTCCAACATGCTGTTTGACTTCCAGGCTCCATCTGCAGGGACAGAGGCGGCTGCGGAGGCACCGGCGTTCCTGCCTTCCTCCGGGGCCAGCTCTATTTATTTGGATCAGATCCCGGCAGGGGAGACGAGGGATGTTGCCATTGACCTGAATGCCAGGGCGGATCTGGTGCAGAAGCCCTACAGCATCAATATGTCCATGCTCTATGAGGATTCCAATGCATCCCAGTATGAGGGGAGTTCCAGCCTGGCAATCCCCATTTACCAGGCTGCCAGGTTTGAATTTAGTGAGATTGAGCTGTCGCCTCCCAGCATTGAGGTGGGGCAGGAGGCAAACCTGATGTGCAGCCTGTACAATACCGGCCGGGTAAAGCTTTACAATGTAAAGGCGAAATTCATGGGCGACGGCATCAGCGCCAAGGAAGTGTTCGTAGGCAATCTGGATTCCGGCGCGACGGGAAACATTGATGGGATGCTGACCGGAGAGTCAGAGATCATGCCCGGGACAAAATGCAAAATGGTCGTAACCTATGAAGATGAATCCGGGAATCCATCCTCCAGAGAGGAAGAATTTGAACTCCAGGTGACGGCACCCATGGAAATGGATATGGGAGACATGGAGATGATGGGGGAGATGCCGGAGGAAGCGAAGGGATTTCCGGTGATACCTGCTGTAATCGCAGCAGTAGTTGTACTGGTGATCGTGCTGGCTGTAGTTCTGACCCGCAGAAAAAAGAAAAAACGGGCACAGGCAGAAGAGGAGGATTTAGCGGATGAGGTGGATCGATTTACTGAGGATGAGTAGCGGAAACCTCAAAAAAAGAAAACTCAGGACCTTCCTTACAATCCTGGGCGTGGTGATCGGTACGGCATCGATCGTAGTCATGATCTCCCTGGGGCTCGGGATGCAGCAGTCCATGTACAGGCAGATCGAGCAGGCAGGAGGCATGACAGCCATTACGGTGACCGGGCAGGATGTGGGTGGAAGCATGTATTATATGTCATATGGAACCGAAGAAGGTGAAGCGACAAAATATGTCACTGACGATACCATTACTGAGATAGAACAACTGGAGCATGTGAAAAGCGCGACTCCTTCTCTTACGATGAGATCCATGATCCTGAGTGGAAATTATTATGGCGATATCCAGCTGGTAGGCATGACACCGGAGGAGCTGGAGAGGCAGCATATGGAGCTTGTGGAAGGCAGTCGGCTGCCGGAAACCAATTCCGCAAGCCTGGAGCTGATCATCGGAAATATGGTTCCCATGGATTTTTATGAAAAAGGCTCCAACAGGGGATATTGGGAGACGCAGCAGCTTCCGGACATTGATTTTATGAAGGATCCCGTATTCCTGATCCTGAGCTCGGAGGATTATTATAATGCACAGTCAGGCGGCAATTCCGGGGCATTTGGTTCGGAAGGAAATACCACGCCGGTGAGGGCTCCGAAAAAGTATGTGGTACAGGCCAGCGGAATGATGTCCGGGGGAATCGAGACCTACCATAACGGCTCTTATGATGTATACTGTGACATCTGGACACTAAAAAGCTTTCTGCAGAAGGAGTACAGGGGAAGGGCCATACCCGGACAGCCCAAGACCCAGACGGGAAAGCCTTATAAGTTTTTTGCCTATACCAATGCCATGGTGCAGGCGGATGATATCGATCATGTAGAAGACCTGGCTACGGCCATCCAGGAGATGGGCTACAGGACAAGTACCAATGCGGAATACCTGAAAAGCGCACAGCAGGAGTTTGCCATGATCGAGGCGGTGCTGGGCGGAATCGGCGCTGTATCGCTGTTCGTAGCGGCCATCGGAATTGCCAACACGATGATGATGTCCATCTACGAGAGGACAAAGGAGATCGGGGTCATCAAGGTGCTGGGCTGCAGCCTGCGCAATATCAAGCAGATGTTTCTGCTGGAAGCCGCATTTATCGGGTTCATCGGAGGCGTAGCGGGCAATATCTTAAGCTTTGCACTGTCCTTTGCGATCAATGTGGTCACCGCCCATGGCGGAGCCATGGGGCTGGACAGTGATATATCCTACATACCGGTGTGGCTGGTGGCCGCGTCCATGGGATTTGCCGTACTGGTGGGTATGGTAGCCGGGTACTTTCCGGCACTGCGCGCTATGCGGCTGAGCCCGCTGGCTGCCATCCGGAATGAATAAATCAGATCAGAATCGAAAGGTATAAAAGAAAGACAAAAGGACAGCGGTATCAGGATGGCCGCTGTCTCTTTTCTGGTGCGCCCGGCGGGCGCATCACATGATATTGAGCGGCAGATTCATCTGACACTCAGATTACTCTTCAATCACCTGGATTTCAAGATAGTCAAATTCTATGGAATCCACAAAATTATCTTGATAAAACCGTGCTTTGCTGTGACGCTTGAATTCCGCGACCGTTGCATCCAGCCAGATAGGCTTGCTCAAGTCAAATTCATAGCAGATGGCATCCAGTGCGTTGAATATCTTATGTGTACGTGTGTCATCACTTTCATCGCAGATTACCGTGTCGCGGATCATGCGGTTATCCTTCCACTCTTTTCCCCATAAACGGAACATATCGAAAACTCTCCTTTTTATTTCAGTAAAGCAAATGCCAGATTTAGTATAGCATTAGAAGCAGAAAAATAAAAGAGCGGAAATCTAATGACAAAAAAGAAAAATCGTGATATGCTATTTTACAATGCAAAATACAATCTGGTACAATGAAAGAAAGAGTCCTGTGAATGGATGATACGGGAAGGGGGAAGACAAAATGAAAAGTATATTGGACAGAATTTTTGTGGAAGGACTTGGCGGGATGGCGCAGGGCCTCTTCGCCACATTGATCATCGGGACGATCATCCAGCAGATCGGCCTGTTTGTAGGAGGAGATACGGGCAATCTGATCTATCTGGCCGGGAAGATGGCGGCAGCCATGACAGGAGCCGGGATCGGCGTGGGAGTTGCAAGAAAATTTCAGGCGGATCAGCTGGTGGTCGTGTCAGCCGCAACAGTGGGGATGATCGGTGCCTTTGCCGGCAAGCTGCTTGCAGGCGAGGTGATGCAGGACGGAGGAGCCATGGTATTTGCCGGGCCTGGGGAGCCGCTTGGGGCATTCGTGGCAGCCTATATCGCGATCGAGATCGGAATATTGATCAGCGGGAAGACAAAGCTGGATATCATCCTGACACCTTTGGGATGTATCGGCGCGGGAACTCTGGTGGGGATATTCGTGGGTCCGCCCATATCAAAGTTTATGGCATGGCTGGGATCGCTGATCAACTGGGGCACAGAACAGCAGCCGTTCCTCATGGGAATCGTAGTTTCCGTCCTGATGGGAATGATCCTGACCCTTCCGATCAGTTCGGCGGCGCTGGGCATCATCCTGAACCTGTCCGGGCTTGCGGCCGGAGCGGCTACCATCGGATGCTGCTGCAATATGGTGGGTTTTGCTGTGGCAAGCTTTCGGGAAAATAAATTCGGGGGGCTGCTCGCCCAGGGAATCGGAACCTCCATGCTGCAGGTGCCCAATATCGTTCGAAGACCCGTGATCTGGCTTCCGGCAATCCTTTCCAGCGCAATCCTGGGGCCGGTAGGGACCATGCTGCTGCATATGACAAGCAATGCCACAGGTTCCGGGATGGGGACTGCCGGCCTGGTAGGACAGATCATGACATGGCAGGTCATGACCCAGACGGAATCTGCCACCATAGTTCTGGTGAAGATCCTGGTGATCCAGATTCTCCTTCCGGCAGTGCTGACCTGGGTGATCTCGGAATTTATGCGCAAGAAAAACTGGATACGCTATGGAGATATGAGCCTGGATCTGTAAGAGCACGGAATCGCTGCTTCGGCCGTTTCACAAGGTGATTTTTATGCGGATGACAACTGCGGCAGCTGTTCATTATAATGATCAATATACATAAATATGCATGCATTTTGAATAAACAGAGAATACGGTTGAATAGATAGACTGTACGTGATATGATACCTTGTGAAACGGCCGAATGGCCATAATGGGATGCCCTTGGGTATACCTTGTGAAACGACCGAATGGCCATGATGGGATGCACCCTTGGATATAACATTTAGGCCTGTAAAAAGCAGGTTTGGCCGCACAAGGCCAGGATATTTACAAAAGGTAAGGAGGTGATCAATTGAGGGGAGAACAACAGATGCAGGATGCAATCAGGAATTATGAGGATGTAGACAGCTGGAAGACAGTGATTTTTCTGTATAATGCAGCCCTTAAGGAAGTTGGGACCAAGCTTGAGATCTTAAACGATGAATTTCAGCACGTACATAAATACAATCCAATCGAGCATATTAAAACAAGAATCAAAACACCGGAGAGCATTGTAAAGAAGCTGAAGCGTTATGGCCGGGAGACTTCGATTGTTAATATGGTAAAATATATTAACGATATCGCGGGAGTCCGTCTGATCTGTTCTTTCACCTCGGATATATACCAGCTGGCTGAGATGATCGGAAATCAGAGTGATCTGAAGGTACTGTCAATCAAGGACTATATCAAGAATCCGAAGGAAAGCGGATATAAGAGTTACCACATGCTTGTGTCTGTGCCGATTTTTCTTTCCGACAGTGTTGTGGATACAAAGGTTGAGATCCAGATCAGGACAATCGCAATGGATTTCTGGGCAAGTCTTGAGCATAAGATATACTATAAATTCGAAGGAAACGCACCGGAGTATATCAGCAGGGATCTTCGGGAGTGTGCACAGATGGTTGCGGAACTGGACGATAAAATGCTTTCTCTGAATGAGGCGATCCAGGCATGTCTGGATGATATATAAGGCTGTCTTAGCGACGGCCTTTTTTGTATAGGAAACTTCTCCAAAAAGGGAGGATGCCGGGTGACTGATCTCTCAATCCCCGGCATGTATTATGAAAAAGTTTATTCAAGTAATCTTCTGACGTCTGCTTTAGGTATCAAATGTATTCTTCATTTGATATTTTTAGTATATCCATGAGAAATGAAGAAAACGTGATGATAAAATGAAAGTTTTTTAAATGATAAATGAACAATCTGTGAACTGCATTTTTTCAGGGAATGCGGAGAAGGATTTAGAAAAATGTAAGAAAAGGCAGGAAAAATTTATGCGGATGGCACTTGGAAAGTGTGGAAGATTGTGCTATCCTAAAAGCGAAGTTTTTCTGGAGGTACATTTTCCGGACAGTGAGATATGAGAGGACATTTTGGAAGACTTTCAGGTTTCCGGACTGAGGAGGGAACAATATGACGAAGAGTGAATTTCTTGTACAGCTGAAAAAGGCGCTGCAGGGCAATCTGAGCAGCAGTGCGGTGCAGGAGAACATGGACTATTATGAACGATATATTATAGAAGAGATGGCAAAAGGGAAAAGCGAGCAGGAAGTGGTGGACATGCTTGGTGATCCCTGGATCCTGGCCCGGACGATCATTGATGCCAGTGACGGGACAGACTGGGAGACCGTACATGAGGCAGGAAGTGACAGAGGCGCTTCCTCTTATGAGGATCGCGGCTATCAGCAGGAGCGTAAGGGGATGCATATGTTTGGTCTGAATACCTGGATACACAGGATTCTTTTGATTTTGTTTGTAGTTATGGTCATTCTTCTGGTCGTTGCCATTGTAAGGGGAGTCGTTGCTCTTCTGGCTCCTATACTTGTGCCGATCCTCATCGTAATGATCGTGGTCCGCATATTCGGAGGCCGGCGATCGTGAAGCACAGAGAACAGGAAAGTGACAGGGCTCGCCTGGTCAGAGTGTGTCCTGTAAATACCATCGTATGCAGAAAGGTTGCCAGTGGCAGGCTTTCTGTATCAGTAAAAGACCGATGGGGGAGCCATCGGTCTTTTGAGGGGAGTATAAATAATTAATAAGGGGTTGTAGAAAGTATACTTTCTACAAATCTTAGTATAATATATGAAATTGGAAAATGCAAGCAAAAATGAAAAATTCTTTATAAAAATTAAAAGAAAATGGCTTAAAATGGGCTAAAATCGAAATTGGGCTGAAATTTGATGCATAAAAAATCAAAATGGAGAGAGAATAGGAGTGTACCAAATAAATTTCAGGAGGAATTTACTCATGGCAAAGAATACTAACAACTCAAATTCAAACAGCAACAGCTCATATTCATCTTACGCAGATGAGAGCAACAAGAACTCTTCTAACAAGAATGCACAGAACAAGAACAGCTCTAACAGCTCTAACGCACAGAACAAGAACTGTCATCAGAGCAACAGCCAGAACAAGAACGCATACGACGAGAAGAACAACTACTAGTCAGCATGCAAAAGCAAGGCTGCTTTCTAATGAGCCGGATGCGGTTACTGTGAGCGCCCGGTCAGGGTGTGGACAATAACGAGTATAGATCAGGGGCGTAGTAAATTCAGCTTTACTACGCCCCTGATTTATAGTAAGATAGTAAATGTCCGGCAGGACGATGCATGTATTGCGCTGTCTTGTATGAACCAGAAGTTTTTGATTTGAAGGAGGTATTCATGGAAAGGGTAGAATTGATCGCTCCCTGCCATTTTGGACTGGAATCGGTGCTGAAAAGAGAGATTCTGGATTTGGGATACGAGATCATTAAGGTAGAAGACGGCCGGGTGACTTTTCAAGGGGATTTGAAAGCAGTCTGCAGGGCCAATATATTTCTCAGGACAGCAGAAAGGATCCTTCTGAAGACCGGGGAATTTAAGGCGGTTACATTTGACGAGCTTTTTGAAAATACAAAGCGGATTCCGTGGGAGAACTATATTCCGGAAAACGGCCGCTTCTGGGTAACCAAAGCCGCGTCTGTAAAGAGCGCGCTGTTCAGTCCTTCCGACATACAGTCTATTATGAAAAAAGCGATGGTAGAGCGGATGAAAACCTGTTATCATAAGGAACGCTTTCCAGAAGACGGCGCTTCCTATCCAATCCGCGTCTTTTTCATGAAGGATATCGCAACGATTGGAATTGATACGTCCGGAGTATCATTACATAAGAGAGGATACCGTCAGCTTTCCAGTAAGGCTCCTATCACGGAAACTCTGGCAGCGGCGCTGATCCTGCTCTCGCCCTGGAAAAAGGACAGGATTCTTGTGGATCCATTTTGCGGAAGCGGTACATTTCCTATTGAGGCGGCTATGATAGCGGCCAATATCGCTCCTGGCCTGAACCGTTCATTTACAGCGGAGGACTGGTCAGAATTGATTCCGCGGAAGCTGTGGCTGGAGGCAGCAGACGAAGCCAGGGAGCAGGAGAACCTGGATGTGGAAACAGATATCCAGGGGTATGACGCAGATGGGGATGTGATCAAGGCAGCCAGGCAGAATGCCTGCGACGCGGGAGTTGATCATCTGATCCACCTGCAGCAGCGTCCGGTGAGTGAACTCCGCCACCCGAAAAAATATGGATTTATCATTACCAATCCTCCCTATGGAGAACGGCTGGAGGATCAAGAGTCCCTGCCGCAGATATATCGGGAATTTGGGGAGAGCTTCCGGCGGCTGTCCGACTGGTCCGCGTATGTGATCACCGGATATGAGGAAGCTGAACGGTATTTCGGAAGAAAGGCAGATAAGAACCGGAAGATTTACAATGGGATGATCAAAACCTATTTTTATCAGTTTATGGGGCCGAAGCCTCCCAGACGTGAAAAACGGGATCCGGATATGGCGTGAGGAGATATGCGGCTTTAAACAGTCCGGATCCAATGCTGTGAACGAAGGTATAAACGGTGGAAAATTAGAATAAATAAGAGTAAGATTGCGGTTTTTTATCGCAAAAAGAATGAGTTTATGTTATACTGATATCGAATATAAAATCTGTAAGCTTAAGAAAGACATAAGAGGAACTAAGAAGGTAGGGTTATGGAGAGAAGAATCGTATTTGCGACGGGAAATGAAAATAAGATGACAGAAATCCGTATGATTTTATCAGATCTGGGAATGCCGGTATATTCCATGAAGGAGCTGGGAGTTGAGGCAGACATCGTAGAAGACGGGATTTCTTTTGAAGAAAACGCGGAGATCAAGGCAAGGGCAATTTCGAGGCTACTGCCCGATGATATCGTCCTTGCAGATGATTCGGGGCTGGAGATTGACTATCTGGATAAGGCGCCGGGAATTTATTCCGCGAGATTTGCGGGCGAGGACACTTCCTATGATGTTAAAAACTGTATCTTGCTGGACAAGCTGGAGGGGATTCCGGATGAAGAGCGTACCGCCAGGTTTGTGTGTGCGGTCGCGGCTGCATTTCCGGACGGAAGTGTGGAGACGGTCCGCGGTACGATCGAAGGTATGATCGCCAAGGAGATGCTTGGGGAAAATGGCTTCGGATATGATCCCATTTTCTATGTGCCAGAGTATGGCTGCACAACCGCACAGATGGATCCGGATAAGAAAAACGAGCTCAGCCACCGGGGAAATGCACTCCGTGCCATGCGCAGCATCATAGAAGCAAGGTTTGGGAAGGAAGAGGAATGAGGATCTTAATTGTCAGTGATACACATGGTTATCACAGAAACCTGGATCGTGCGTTAGAGAGTGCAGGTGCGGTAGACATGTTTATCCACCTGGGGGATGTAGAAGGCGGAGAAGAGTATATCAATGCCGTGGTAGCGTGTGAAAAGCACATTGTCAGAGGAAATAACGACTTCTTTTCAGAACTTCCGAAGGAGGATGAATTTTATATCGGGAAAAAAAAGGTGTTTATTACCCATGGACATACTTACTGCGTTTCCCTGGATCCGCAGCAGGTGAAAGAGGAAGGCAGAGCGAGGAACGCGGATATTGTCATGTTCGGGCATACCCATCGGCCTTATCTGGAACAGAATCCGGACATCACGGTGCTGAATCCGGGAAGCCTGTCCTTTCCGCGTCAGGAAGGGCGGAAGGGAAGCTATATGATCATGGAATTGGAGACGGATCAGATAGAATATCGGCAATGCTATCTGAAGTGAGAATTCATTTTAGTTTTCGCTTTTAGAAAAATCATCAAAGAATATAAAGATTTTGGGGCATGAAAAAATCCTGTCCCCTTTTCTGGCATCAAAGACAAAAAAGCACCGGAAACCCTTACAAATAGAGCTTCCGGTGTTTTCAGTTCAATGCGGATAACAGGACTTGAACCTGCACGTCATAGACACCAGATCCTAAGTCTGGCGCGTCTGCCAATTCCGCCATATCCGCATAGTCAATAAGATATAAGCCTCAGATAAATGATTGGAATAAGGATGAAAAAATATCCGGGAATCAATTCCAGGATATTATCACCAAATGAGCGTGCGGGGATTCGAACCCCGGACAACTTGATTAAAAGTCAAGTGCTCT
>CAYQBE010000145.1:0-11988 GCA_964415625.1 uncultured Clostridium sp. | reverse complement strand
TTTGACGTATGCGGCGCCATGAGCCAGGGCTATATCGGATATCACATCCAGCAGGCACTGCGCTATGCGCTGAATATCCGCAATATCAATTATCCGGTACTGACGGTTGCGACCCAGATGATCGTAGACGAGAAGGATCCCGGATTTACCAATCCGACCAAACCGATCGGGCCGTTTTATACGGAAGAAGAGGCGAAGGCTCTGCAGGAAGAGAAGGGCTATACGATGAAAGAGGATGCGGGAAGAGGCTGGAGAAGAGTGGTCGCATCCCCCATCCCAAAGCGGATCGTAGAGATCGAAGCCATCAAGAACCTGTGGGATACCTCCATCGTGATCTCCTGCGGAGGCGGCGGGATCCCGGTTGTAGAGAAAATGAACGGAACTCTGGAAGGCGTTGCGGCTGTCATTGACAAGGACTTTGCGGCAGAGCTTTTGGCAGAGCAGGTAGAAGCGGATACGCTGATGATCCTGACCGAGGTGGAAAAGGTTGCCGTCAACTGGGGCAAGCCGGACCAGAAGGACCTGGATCACATGAGCCTGGCAGAGGCGGCGCAGTACGTAGAAGAGGGACAGTTCGCACCGGGAAGCATGCTTCCGAAGGTAGAGGCGGCCATGAAGTTTGCAAGAACCTATCCGAATAAGAAGGCCATCATCACCAGTCTGGACAAGGCCATTGATGCGCTGGAAGGCAAGACCGGTACTGTGATCACATTCGCGTAGGAGAATCGTGAAGAACAGCCTTGGATTTTGCAGGAAACTGCCATAATTCCTTTAAAAATATTTTAAGAAAGGGCGTTACGGAAAAACAAAACAATTTTTTCCCGATACGCCCTTTTCATGTGATTCTAAAAAACGATTGGAGAAGCCTATGGATCAAGGATTAATCGCAATCATAATAACTGTCTGCATTATTATAGGGGCAATCAAGACAAGAAGAACGGTAGAGTGTATGCTGCTTGGCTCTCTTGTGGCAGCATTTTTTGCCTTTGAAGGGAATTTCCTTGCGCAGTGGTGCGTGGTATTACAGGAAATGCTTGCGGAGGAGGTCTGGGTATTTCTGGTGTGCCTGATGTTCGGCGCGCTGATCGCGCAGCTTACAGCTTCCAGAGGAAGCTTTGGTTTCTCCAAATATCTCGCGAAAATATGCAGCAGCGACAAAAAAACATTTCTTACCACCTATATCATGGGAATCCTGATCTTTGTGGATGACTATCTGAATGTATTGTCTATCGGGGCATGCATGAAGAAGATCTACGACGACAGGAAGCTCCCACGCGAATCGCTGGCATATGTACTCAATTCCACCGGGGCACCGGTGTGTGTGCTTCTGCCTATCTCGACATGGGCGGTATTCTACGCGAACCTGTTTTTTGAGCAGGAGAGTGTGAAGGCGATCGGGGTCGCGTCCCCGATGGCGGCTTATCTGAAAGCGGTTCCCTTCTGCTTTTATCCGATCATTACGCTGGTATTTGTATTCCTCTTCGCTATGGGAGTGATGCCGAAGCTGGGTCCGATGAAAAAGGCGTTTCAGAGAGTGGAAGAGACCGGAAAGGTGTATTCGGATTTCAGCCGGAAATTCAACCACGCAACGGTTTATGACCAGGATACGGACGGTAATATCTGGTATTTCCTGATCCCCATGGGAGTGCTTGTGGGGCTGGCGGTAGCAACCGGAGACATCCTGGCGTCTGTCGTAGTAGCGCTGATCGTATGCTTTGTACTCTATGTTCCGCGTAAGGTCCTTACGGTGGATGAATTTATGAATAATACCATCCAGGGGTTCAGTGATATGCTGCCGGTCTTAACCATGCTCCTGGTGACCTTTGTACTCAAGGACATCTGCGGACGGATGGGGATGACGGAGTATATTGTGGAGAAGACCGAGCCGCTGCTGTTCCCGGCCGTTTTCCCGGCCATGGTGTTCGCGCTGGGGGCAGTCCTTGCGTTTACTACCGGTTCGGACTGGGGCATGAGCTCCATCATTACCCCCATCGTATTTCCGCTGGGGTCTGTGATCGGGGCGAACCCGGTGCTGATCATGGCGGCAGTCATCTCCGGAGGAACCTTCGGAAGCCATGCCTGTTTTTATTCGGATGCAACCCTTCTTGCCGCTCAGAGTGCGGGGATCGACAGTATGGAGCACGCGCTGTCCCAGCTTCCTTATAATATCATTGCGTGTGCCCTGGCAATCGTAGGATTCATGATCACGGGGGCGGTCCTGTGAGGTTACAGTTCGCTGGCCAGACAGCGAACTGTAACGAAACCGGCATATTTAGAGTTGCCTTCAGGCAAGAGTCCGGATTCCCGCCCCAGTACGTATTGGCCTGTGACCGTGCAGCGTAGTGCACGGCCCAGGAGTGAACAGTAACCCTGTGAGCCTTTTGTCTCAGCTGTGATCAAGTTTGTTCTTGTGATTTTCAGATTTATGTTGTAGAATATACAGCAGGGTTTTTAGAACATAGTTTTAGGAGTGGAGTGCTTCGGGCAGAAAGGATGACCGGGAAGGAACTGTATCATTTATTTCCATGCAGTTCCGAGGATTCGGAGTGAAGAATGGAGGAACAGATATGGACCGATTTGTGATTACCGTGAACAGACAGTTTGCCAGCCATGGACGCGAGATTGCAAAGCGCCTGAGTGAGATTCTGGGGGTTCCCTGCTATGACGGTGAGATGATCCAGGAAGCGGCGGAGGAACTGTCGATTCCGGAGGATGTAGTGGAGAGGGAAGAGGAGACGGCCGTGCGCCAGCCCCAGCCAGCGACACGGATCCCGTTTGCAATGGCAAGGAACAGCAGCAATACCCAGGATGAGATCTTTGAGGTACAGTCGGAATTCATGAAGCGTGTGGTGAAGAAGGGGAGCTGTGTGGTAGTCGGGCGCTGTTCTGACTACATTCTTTCCGAGGAAGAAAACGCCCTGCATATCTATATTTTTGCGGAGTATAAGGCCAGGCTGCAATACTGCATGGAGGTGCTGGGACGCACGGAGGAGGACAGCCGCAAGGCCCTGCGGGAGATCGACGAGATGCGGGACTCCTATTCCCTGGAATATTCCGGATATCTGGCGGAGGATAAAGAGTATAAGGACATCCTGATCGACAGCAATACCATGGGAGTAGAGGCCACAGCCCAGTATCTGGCCGTGGCCGCCCGGATGAAGTTCGGACTGCCTCAGGAGGCATGAGATCCGCGAAGAAGACTTTTGAAGGGATGGTACAGCATATGATAAAATTAGTGGCAAGCGATCTGGACGGGACCCTGCTTCAGAACGGAGCGCAGGAACTGACGCCCCGCGCTATGGAACTGGTGCGGAGGCTGACGGAGAAGGGAATCGTGTTTGTGGCTTCCAGCGGTCGCCAGTATGACAATGAAGTCAATCTTTTTCAGCCTGTGAAGGATCAGATTTCCTATATTGCGGAGAATGGTTCCATCTGCATCCATGAGGGAAAGGTGATCTCCCGCACCGTGATCGCTCCGGAGCTGATCCGGCAGATCATCGATGAAGTGAAAAAGGACGGAGAGTTCGAAATCCTTGTATCCCGGGAGGATGCCTGCTTTATCGAAGACAATGACCCGGATTTCGTGAACCATATCGTCAATGTCATGAAAAATACGACCCGGATCGTGAAGGATGTCCGGGAGGTGGAAGGGCCGATCCTGAAGATCGCCATCTGCAATATGAAGGACGGCCCGCATATCATAGACAAATATCTCCATCATCTGAAAGAAAAGTTCGGGTCAGAGATCAAGGTCGTGACCTCGGGGAATATCTGGATCGATTTTATTGCCCCGGGGACGAACAAGGGAGCGGCACTTTTGAAACTTTTGGATGTGTTGAAGATCAGGCCGGAGGAATGTATGGCCTTCGGCGACCAGTATAATGATGTGGAGATGCTGCAGACCGTGGGAACCAGCTATGCCATGTCCAATTCCGCGCCGGGGATCTCGTATTATTCTACCTATGTGACGGATTCGGTGGAGGATGTGCTGGAGGATCTTCTGGGAACTCTTGCGGATCATGCAGATTAACAGAAGAAAGAAAAAGGTGTGTTAATAATCATAGAAAACGATTCAACACACCTTTCGCATATTTATAACACACAATTCTTTTATATCCTGTTATGATCATTCATCAAAATATCACGCTTTTTTTCTCTCAAAAAAACTGTCAATATTCTTTCGGATGTCCTCAGGCTTTAGATACTTTGACAGATAGCCCTCAGGCTTTAATGGAATGACCTTTTTTACACTTTCAGGATCCACTCTGCCGGTGAGGAAGAAAACCGGAAGCTCTGCAAGCGAATCATCGGAACGGATCATCTCCAATACCTGCTTGCCGTCGCAGACAGGCATCTCATAGTCAAGCAAAACCAGATCCGGTCTGTTCAGAGTGATGGAACGGATAGCAGCAACTCCGGACGTAGCCATTGCGACCTCATAATCCTCTTCCAGTAATTGTTTTATACCCTGGCGTATGGTCATGGAATCATCTACCACAAGTATTTTTGGCCGTTCTTCTGCTTTGCTGGCGTCTCTCTGCGTCAGGTAATCTTCGATTTCGGAAATCGCATTCTCGGAGTTGATCGCAGTTCCCACCCCATTTTGAAGCAGATGCGGCGCAATGGCGCAAAATGCGAAATACCCTGCGCCAGTGTCGAACAACAGGCTGACCTGGGGATTTTGGCTTTCAAATACATTTTGGAACTGCTCATAGGTGAGTAGATTTTCTTCCTGCATTTCCTGCAGGTCCACATCCGGCAGATGCGCCCTGATTCGTCCGACAAACTGCTGTGACGTATATCTTGCTGCGTTGATCAGCATGGAATCCAGTTTATTTGTCTGGAGTCCCAGAACTTTTCCTACGGTATTGATCAGAAGTTTTTCTTCAAAGACCAGTATGATCTCCCATTTTTCATCCTGCTTTGTACCATAGACCAGGCGGTAATATACTCCTTTACCAAATTTTTCCCCGCCATAGACATCACTGATCACGCTGGATTCCAGTTGAAACATATCATATATAAGCTGAATGATCGTTTTTTGCATGGCATCCAGTTCATCTCTTGGAAGAAGATTTCCCCACTTACTGCTGTCTTCTCCTGCTATTGCACGATCTTCTGTGAGGGTATGCCCGATCAGCCATCCGGCACAGACTCCTAGAAAATGACTAACCGCTTCAGGTGAATAGTCTGAGCGCTCCAGCTCCTCTTCCAATGCCGGAAGTGTTTTATTTCGGAAGCCGGCATGGATATGCTTATGTGTGTCAATGTCTTTATAATCAATAGATGCCATATATTCTTCTTCGTCCGCAAAATGCTTCATGGCATGATCCTTGAAGAATTTGATTCCTTCCTGGCATGCCCACTGGCTTTTCTTTTCCTCCTCAGTGAATTTGAAGAGCTTGTTGATGATTTTGAAGAGACGCTTATGTTCCCTGTCGATCGTGTCCACTCCGATATTAAAATCATCCGTCCATATTAATTGATTCTCCATAATGAAATGATCCTCCTTTGCTACTCTCATAAATTCAATTTTTGGAACTGTTCAGTACAGGGCTGTGTATAATATCTGTCAGAAACGGCAAATTATAATTATAGAAAAGAAGATTATGCCATTCCTGAGAACAGACGGTTTTTTTTCCCATAAATACTATACCATATTATCATGAAAAAGGGATATATTTTTTTAGAAATAAAAGAAATAGGGTCGTCATTTCAGAAAAAGGTTGATTTTACCATGAAATGGTGCTATACTTGACGACAGTTACATAAGGAACCCGGCGGAAGAGTGAACGAAAGTTCACTCTTCTTTGTTGGAGAAAACCATTTTTTTCAGGAAAGGAAGTTACAGCGTGTCAAGACGAGAAGACTATGAGAGTAAGACGGAAGAGCTTTTGGAGCCGATCGTGGCGGAAGCCGGATTTGAGCTGGTAGATGTAGAATATGTCAAGGAGGCAGGCACCTGGTATCTGCGGGCTTACATCGACAAGCCGGGGGGGATCACGGTGGATGACTGTGAAATGATCAGCCGGAGGTTTTCGGATATACTGGATGAAAAAGATTATATCGAGGACAGCTATATTTTTGAAGTGAGTTCTCCGGGGCTGGGCAGGCCCCTGAAGAAGGAGAAGGATTTTCAGAGGAGCCTGGGGGAGGACGTGGAGATCCGTACCTACCGCCCGATAGAAGGGCAGAAGGAATTTGAAGGGGTCTTGAAGGCATTTGACAAGAATACCGTGACCATTGCCTATGAGGATGACACAGAGCAGGTATTCCAAAGGAACGAGATCGCGCTGATCCGTCTTGCGCTGGATTTTTGAGGCAGAGTATACATTGTGATAGAAAGGAAGTAAAGGAAATGAACACAGAGCTATTGGAAGCGTTGACAATTCTGGAACAGGAAAAGAATATCAGTAAGGAAACCATGATGGATGCCATTGAGAATTCCCTGATCAGTGCATGTAAGAACCATTTTGGAACCTCTGATAATATCAAGGTCATTATGAACAGGGAGACCTGCGACTATTCCGTATTTGCGGAAAAGGAAGTAGTGGAGGAAGTCATGGATCCGGCGCTGGAGATCAGCCTGGAGGAAGCGGAGCAGCTGGATTCCAGCCTGCAGCTCGGAGATATCGCCCAGATCCGGGTGGAGTCCAAGTCCTTCGGCAGGATCGCCACCCAGAACGCCAAGAACCTGATCCTGCAGAAGATCCGGGAGGAAGAGCGGAAGGTGGTCTTTGACCAGTATTTTGAAAAAGAGCGGGATATCGTGACCGGTATCGTTCAGAGATATGTTGGGAAGAATATCAGTATCAACCTGGGAAGGGCCGACGCCATGCTGACGGAAAACGAGCAGGTGAAGGGGGAGGTCTTCCAGCCTACGGAGCGGATCAAGCTCTATATCGTGGAAGTGAAGAATACTCCCAAGGGGCCCAAGATCCTGGTGTCCCGGACCCATCCGGAGCTGGTGAAGCGCCTGTTTGAGGCGGAGGTGACGGAGGTCAGCGACGGGACGGTGGAGATCAAGAGCATTGCCCGGGAGGCCGGTTCCCGTACCAAGATGGCGGTCTGGTCCAATGACGACAAGGTGGATCCGGTAGGCGCCTGCGTGGGCTTGAACGGTTCCCGTGTCAACGCGGTGGTCAGCGAGCTGCGGGGGGAGAAGATCGATATCATCAACTGGAGCGACAATCCGGCGCTGCTGATCGAGAATGCGTTAAGCCCGGCCAAGGTTATTTCCGTTATGGCCGACCCGGATGAGAAGGCGGCCAGCGTGATCGTGCCGGACTACCAGCTTTCCCTGGCCATCGGCAAGGAAGGACAGAACGCAAGGCTGGCGGCAAGGCTGACCGGATATAAGATCGACATCAAGAGCGAGACGCAGGCCATCGAGTCGGGAGAGCTGCCGGCGGACTACATGGATCAGATGGAGATGATGGATGAAGACGGCTATGTAGGGGAATACGAGCAGTATGAGGAATATGAGGACGACGGGATCGGCGCGGATTACGGAGAAGAGGACGGATACGGCTACGGGGAAGACGGCGATGCCGGGTACTCAGACGACTATGGATATAAGGACGGTTATGAGGATGCCGCTTCTGCCGGATATGAAAGCGGTGAGCCGGCGGAGATGGATATAGAAGAGACAGAGAGGGAGTACGAGGAGGAAGTTCCGGAGATTGAATTTATAGAAACGGAGCAATGATCTTGACAGAAATTTGCATCCGTCTGAGAGGTGATATGATTGGCAAATAAACGCAAAATACCGATGCGAAAATGTGTCGGCTGCGGAGAGATGAAACCGAAAAAGGAGCTGCTGAGGGTTCTTCGGACAGAGGAGGAAGGCTTTGTTCTGGATACCACCGGAAAGAAAAACGGCCGGGGGGCATATATTTGTTATTCCAGGGACTGTTTTCAGAAGGCTGTGAAGAACAAAGGGCTGGAGCGTTCCTTTAAGCAGGCGGTTCCTGCGGAAGTTTATGGACATCTGGAAAAGGAGATGGAAGAGATTGAGACAGGATAAGGTGCTTTCGCTGGTCGGCCTGGCTACCAAAGCAGGAAAAACGGCCAGCGGGGAATTTATGACAGAACGGGAAGTAAAATCCGGCCGCGCCGCATTGGTCATCCTGGCGGAGGATTCCTCCGAGAACACCAGGAAGAAGTTTTGCAATATGTGCGAATATTATGAAGTGCCAATTTATATTTACGGAGATAAAGATACCTTAGGGCATGCAATGGGAAAGGAATTCCGTGCATCTCTGGCGATATTGGACGAAGGATTTGCTGACGGGATTTGTAAACAGTTGAAGATGATCAATGAACAATTGCATAAAGGAGGTAGTATTTGACTATGGGAAAAATGAGAGTACATGAGCTGGCCAAGGAGCTGGGATTGGAAAATAGAGCACTACTGGATATACTGGCGAAGAAAAAGGTAGAGGTAAAAAATCATATGAATTCTCTGGAGGAATCCGTGGTTTCGGATCTCCGCAGGGAATTCGGGAAAAAACCGGACGGGGCGTCCGGTGCGGAAAAGCCGGTAAAGCCGGCGGAAAAAGCGGAGGCGGCTCCGAAGAAACCGGAAGCGCCGGTGAAGGCAGAGACGCCTGCACGGACGGAAGCACCGGCAAAAGCGGAAGCGTCAGGAAAAGCAGAAGCACCGGGAAGAGCAGAAGCGCCTGCACGGACGGAAGCATCAGGAAGAGCAGAAGCACCTGCACGGACAGAAGCATCAGGAAAAGCGGAAACGCCGGCAAAAGCAGGGGCATCTGACAGGGCGGTTCCTCCGATGCAGACGGAAAAGACAGAGGAAGCAGCGGCAGTGCCGAAAAAGAAAAAGATCGTCCAGATATTCCGGCCTCAGAATGCCAAGAATCCCGGAAGGATGTCCGGCGGACGGCCGGGGGCGGAGAGACGTTCTCAGGGACGGCCCCAGGGCGCAGAGAGGCGTCCGTCAGGGCAGCCGGGTTCCGAGAGGCGTCCCCAGGGACAGCAGCCGGGAGAACGGCGTCCCCAGGGACAGCCGGCAGCAGGAGCCCGTCTGCAGGGACGGCCCCAGGGCGCAGAGAGACGTCCCATGCCCGGAGCAGGTGTACGTTCTCAGGGAGCACCGCAGACACAGGCTCAGGGAGCGTCTGGGAATCCTCAGGGAACAGAAGCCGCTCAGGCACGGGAAGCGTCCATGCCCAGACGGGAGGCGGTTTCCGGCCGTCCCGTTTCTGAGGAGCAGGGCGCGAAGGCCGTACAGCCCCGGGAAGCTTCGAATCCGCAGGTACAAAGCCAGGCTGTCCGGAGTTCTCAGGAGGTTCAGGTACAAAAGGAAGGAATGCAGGAAGTAAAAGGAAATGCAGGGGAAGAACAGATGAAAAATAGACGTTCGCAGGATGGCAACGTACAGGAAAACAGTCAGAATACCAATGCACGAGGCAGCATGCAGAATCAGCGCCCGAGACAGGGCGCAGGCCAGGGGGCACAGTCCCAGGGCAATCGGGAGGGAGGACGCTTTGGAAACAGCCAGGGCGGGCGTTCCCAGGATGGCGGCCGCATGAACCGGGACGGCCAGGGTGCGCGTTCCGGAAGACGGGATGGTTCCCGTCCCCAGGGAGAAGGCCAGAGGGACCGCTTCGGCGGACGTTCTCAGGGAGAGGGTCAGAGAGACCGCTTCGGCGGGCGTTCCCAGGGAGAAGGCCAGAGAGACCGCTTCGGCGGACGCTCCCAGGGAGAGGGTCAGAGAGACCGTTTCGGCGGACGTTCCCAGGGAGAGGGCCAGAGAGACCGTTTCGGCGGGCGTTCCCAGGGAGAGGGTCAGAGAGACCGTTTCGGCGGACGCTCCCAGGGAGAGGGTCAGAGAGACCGTTTCGGCGGACGCTCCCAGGGAGGCGGCCAGTCCTTCGGCGGCGGACAGCGTCCGTCCGGAAGACCGGGAGCGCGCAGGGATGACCGGGATTCCATCCCAACACCTATGGTAGAGCAGCAGAAGAGCCAGAGGAATAAAGGAAAAGACAAAGAGAAAGACTATAAGAAAAAAGAACTCCGGGATTCGGAATTTGAAAATAAGGGCAAGAAGGGCAAGAGGCAGAAACCGGCCGCAGAGACGAAAAAGCCGCAGCAGAAGGCCGCGCCGGTGGAGGAGATCAAACAGATCATCCTTCCGGAGCTTCTGACCATCAAAGAGCTTGCGGATAAGATGAAGATTGTTCCGTCCATTATCGTGAAGAAGCTCTTTATGCAGGGAAAGGTTGCCACCGTCAATCAGGAGATCGATTATGATACGGCGGAGGAGATCGCTATGGAATTTGATGTCCTGTGCGAGAAGGAAGAAGTGGTGGACGTCATCGAAGAGCTTCTCAAGGAGGACGAAGAGGACGAGAGCACCATGGAGAAGCGTCCTCCGGTGGTCTGTGTCATGGGCCACGTAGACCACGGAAAGACCTCTCTTCTGGATGCCATCCGCCATACCAACGTGATCGACCGGGAGGCCGGCGGCATCACCCAGCATATCGGTGCTTATGTGGTGGATGTGAACGGTGAGAAGATCACATTTTTGGATACTCCGGGACATGAGGCCTTTACCGCCATGCGTATGCGGGGCGCTAACTCCACGGATATCGCGATCCTTGTTGTGGCTGCGGACGACGGCGTGATGCCCCAGACCGTAGAGGCGATCAACCATGCCAAGGCGGCGGGGATTGAGATCATTGTTGCCATCAATAAGATCGATAAGCCAAGCGCGAATATTGAGCGTGTAAAACAGGAGCTGACAGAATATGAACTGATTGCGGAGGACTGGGGCGGAAGCACGGTCTTTGTACCGGTATCCGCACACACCGGAGAAGGAATCTCCGATCTGCTGGAAATGATCCTTCTGACGGCGGAGGTGCTGGAGCTCAAAGCCAATCCGAAGCGTGAGGCAAGAGGTCTTGTGATCGAGGCACAGCTGGATAAGGGCAAGGGTTCTGTGGCAACCGTCCTTGTACAGAAGGGAACCCTTCATGTGGGAGATGCCATTGCGGCAGGCTCCGCCCATGGAAAGGTCCGGGCGATGATGGACGACAAGGGAAGACGTGTGAAGGAGGCAGGCCCGTCCAAGCCGGTAGAGATCCTGGGGCTCAACGATGTGCCCAAGGCCGGGGAGATCTTCGTAGGATGCGCAACGGAAAAGGAAGCGCGTAATTTCGCGGAAACCTTTATTTCCCAGAACAAGATGAAGCTTCTGGAGGATACCAAGTCCAAGATGTCATTGGATGACCTGTTCTCCCAGATCCAGGAGGGCAATCTGAAAGAGCTGAATATCGTAGTCAAGGCAGATGTGCAGGGCTCTGTGGAAGCGTTGAAGCAAAGTCTCTTAAAGCTGTCCAACGACGAGGTTGTGATCAAGATCATCCACGGCGGCGTAGGAGCCATCAACGAATCCGACGTGACCCTTGCATCCGCTTCCAACGCCATCATCATCGGCTTTAACGTCAGGCCGGATGCCACCGCAAAGGAGATCGCGGATCATGAAGGCGTGGACCTGCGTCTGTACAGAGTCATCTACAATGCCATTGAGGATGTGGAAGCGGCCATGAAGGGCATGCTGGATCCGATCTTTGAGGAAAAGGTACTGGGCCATGCGGAAGTCCGCCAGACCTTCAAGGCATCCGGTGTGGGAACCATTGCGGGCGCATATGTGCAGGACGGTATCTTTGAGCGGAACTGCTCCGTCCGCCTCACCCGTGACAATGTGGTGATGTTCGACGGCCCGCTGGCATCCCTGAGACGGTTTAAGGATGATGTCAAGGAAGTCCGTGCCGGATACGAATGCGGTTTTGTATTTGAAAACTACAACGACATCCAGGAGGGCGACTCCGTGGAAGCCTATAAGATGGTGGAAGTGGAGAGAAAATAAGAAACAGATCAGCCACCGCGGCCGGCACGGCCGGACAGGCGGCTGAAAAATGCCGAAAGATCAGAAATGGATTTGGGAATAAAAAAGGAGCAGTTATG
>CAYQBE010000144.1:0-11993 GCA_964415625.1 uncultured Clostridium sp. | reverse complement strand
ACGCGCAAAAAAGGAATGACTTAACAATTGATTATTTAAAATGGATTATACTAGTACTTTGACAAGAAAGGAATCGCTTGAAGCGGTGGATTCTCCAGAACTTTCGATCTTTAAAAGTGTTGCTGATGTATCACATAGAGCTGGAATAAAAACAGCTGAATCGGCTGCGTTGATTGGAGGAAGTGCATCTCTTGTAAGAAATATCGTTGGCATGTGCAGAGGTGAAGTTGAAGCAGAAGATGCAGCTAAAAATTTAATAAAAGATACAGCACAATCTGCGGCAGTAGGGTATGGTACGGGATTTGCAGGAACAGCCATAAAAGCAGCAATGCAGAATTCAACATCGGGATACACAAGAACCCTTGCTAGGACAAATGTTGCAGGTACAATTGTTAGCGTAACGGTCAGCGCATCAAAAACTCTAAAAAAATATTTTTGCGGAGAGATAGATGGGGAACAATGTTTAGAAGATCTGGGCGAACAAGGAACAGGGATGATCGCGTCATCCATGTTTACAGTGATTGGACAAACTGCCATCCCGATTCCTGTTGTAGGAGGATTAGTCGGCGGTATGGTTGGCTATGCATTGTCATCTGCGACATATGGCGTCCTAATGTCCTCGCTGAAAGAAGCAAAACTGGCACACGAAGAGAGAATTGCTGTAGAAAAAGCATGTGAAGAACATATACAAATGATAAGAGAGTATCGCGCTCAAATAAATACGATCATCGATGAATATTTGTCTGCGGCAATGGGGATATTCAATGAATCTTTTTCAGGAATAAAAGATGCTCTTTCCATTGGGGATGTAGATTTATTCATTGAAAGTGCAAACAATATAACGGATGCACTTGGCGGTAACAAGCCGTTTGAGACCATGGATGATTTTAATTCTAAAATGTTATGTGGAGAAACGTTTAAAATATAAGGGAGGAATGTATATGAATTACAGAGGACAAGCAAAACTATATTATCTTTATATGATGTCAGATGGAGATGTATCAGACAATGAAAAAAAGAGATTCAATTCTATTTGCAAAGAATTGTCTTTGGATGCTGACGATAAGAAAAGAATCATTGAAGAATGCAGGGAGATATCCAGGGAAGAAGGATTAAACTGTATTGAAGTGCTTGAGAAGAATGCAGAAGAGTCATATATGTATGGTACACTTGATATCGACTTAGATAAGTATGTTTCAGATGAGGATAAGGCTTCGATTCTATGGAATTTAATAAACCTGGGATATGCAGATACATATTTCACAAGTGATGAAAGGGAAGTGGTAGACTTTTTGAGGGAGTATTGGGAGATGCCTGATTCTTTATATCAGGAGATGATTGATGTTGCGGAAACTTGTCTGGCTTTAGAAAAACATAAAAAATGGGCAGAAGAATTACCGGAATCTGATTTTAAATTAGAAAAAATAAAACGGATAAAAAAGGATTTAAAATTTACGCAGGAAACGATAAAAACTACGATTTCAGAGATTGCATTTTAGGGAGGTTTCATTATGCCAATACCATTTTTATTTATTGCTGCAGGGGTTGGAACGGGTCTGTTGGGAGTAGGAAAAGGAATAAAAGCAGGTATAGATCAAAAAGAAGCTAATGATACAAATGATGCCGCAGAATATAAGATCGAACGTGCAAAGGAAAGAATAAACACAAGCCGTAAAAATTGTGGGAAATCGATTGATGATCTGGGAAAGAGAAAAGTTGCAGTTCTTGATGGAAGTATTAAGACATTTATATCAGAATTTGAAAAATTAAATCATGTTGAACTTAGCGAATCAAGCGGTTTAAATGAGTTACAAAAGATGGTGCTTGATAAAAAAACATTTTCAGATCTGAAAGAACTGCAGGGAGTGGCAACGTCGCTTGCAGGCGGTTTGGCATCTGGGGCAATGGCGGGAGCATTGACGGCTTTTGGCGCTTATGGTGCGGCGGGGGCTTTGGCAACAGCTTCGACCGGAACTGCGATTGCTTCGTTAAGCGGTGCAGCCGCTACAAATGCGACACTTGCATTTTTCGGAGGAGGTTCACTGGCGGCTGGTGGTTTAGGAATGGCAGGCGGTACTGCTGTCTTAGGCGGATTAGTTGCCGGGCCGGCGTTGGCTGTATTGGGATTCGTAGTTGGAGCTAAGGCATCCAAAAACTTAGATGCAGCAAATGCAAATTGGGCTAAAGCAAAAGAATTTGAAGAAGAAATGAAAACTGCAGCGGATCTTTGCAATGGAATTAGGAGACGTTCTGCGATGTTTAACAGGTTCTTAATTCGTCTTCAAACGATATTTGACCCCTTAGTGTATGAAATGACTAAGATTATTGAACAAAGGGGTACGGATTTTAGAACATTTTCGGATGATGAAAAGAAATGTATTGCATCTGCAATGTCATTGGCCGGAGCAATTAAGGCTGTATTAGATACACCTATTCTTGATGAGGCAGGAAATCTGACACAAGAGTCAGGTGTTATCGTTGAGAATACACAAGAGAAGATTGAGGCTATATTTGTATGATTTTTTTCCCATGTGATAAATGTAGTTTATGCTGCAGACATATAGATTTAATACCTCAGCTGAAAAAATATGATCTTGGTAATGGCCGATGTATAAATCTTACGGATGATAATCTATGCGCCATATATGATAAACGCCCGGAAATCTGCAATGTAAATAAAATGTATGAGTCGATGTATAGTAAGCAAATGAGTGAAGAAGAGTTTTTAAGATTAAATGTTGAAGGATGTAAACAAATTAAGAAGGCTTTTTCCACTGGCAAAACAATTATTTGAAATTTGTAAGCATCCTGGTGGGGAGTGCCGGAGGTCACTACACCAGCGACTTTTTCAGCGTGCAGACCAGTGTACATAGAATGATCGGATTCTGGATCGCGGGAATCTGTAATATTGCGGTCATTGTATGGACCGCAATGAAGGATTTCCATATCAAATCAAAGGACGACTTGAAAAAACCTTGTCCAAAGTGCGGCGGTAAAGTTCCGAAGGGAAAGAAAATATGCCCTAAATGCAGCCATCGTCTGAACGAGTTCCAGCCTTCCACGGTAAGGCGGACTTGAATCTCCTCACAGTCGGATGCGAGAAACTGCACGCCTTTATCTTCAATATCCTTAAGCAGAACGTATGTCTCATCAGGATGGAGATATCCGCTTCTGCTTTTTTCAATTTCTTACAGCCTTTGTCTTGAATATAGAGATTTTGAAAATGACCTGGGGAAGATGGACAGTCTGTGCGCAATGACATCATTAAATTATCAGACCCAATTTCTGCCGAATTACACGGATATCCATGTTCAGCAGTTGTATCTGCTGAAATATGCTTATGCATATGAGTACTATCTGATGTATAATAAGGCGGTGGGGGATCTTGGCATTTCCCGTAAGGTTTCTGTGGCATCGCTGGGGAGCCGCTGCCGGGCGAAGTATCACTGCGGCTGCCGGTCACAGTGCCTGGAAGGTATGAACCGGTATCCGATGTTAAGGACAAAAGGAATCTGTTATAAAGTCATGATTTTTGAAAGGGGATGTGCGGTATGATTCTCAGTGTGAGCAGGAGAACGGATATTCCGAATTACTATGCGGAGTGGTTTATTAATCGAATACGCGAAGGATTTTTATATGTAAGAAATCCGATGAATGCGCACCAGATCAGCAGAATACGGCTTACGCCGGATGTGATCGACTGCATTGTATTCTGGACAAAAAATCCGGTGGGGATTATGAAGTATCTGGACGAACTGAAAAGCTATCCATTCTATTTTCAGTTTACGCTTACAGGGTATGGTACAGATATCGAACGAAATATTCCGGATAAAAAGAAGGTGATGATCCCGCGTTTTCAGGAGCTTTCAAGGCGGGTTGGAAAAGAAAGGGTGATCTGGAGGTATGACCCGATCCTGTTTACAGAGCGGTATACGCAGGAATACCACATCCGCGCGTTTGGCCAGATTGCGGAAAAGCTGAATGGATATACAGAAAAATGCGTGATCAGTTTTGTAGATACCTATCGGAAGAACAAGCTTTTTCTGTCAAAATTATCAGACAATGACAAATCAGAAGCAGAGCTTACGGCGTTTGCGGCAAAGCTGCAGAAGATCGCGGAAGAAAATGGAATGCAGATGGCGTCCTGCTCCGAGAAAATAGACCTTTCAAGCTGCGGGATCAAGCATAACTGCTGTATCGACAGAGAATTGATCGAGCGTCTGACGGGCGGTCGATTCAAGGTAAAAAAAGACAAAAACCAGAGGCTTGAGTGCGGATGTGTCGAGAGCGTGGAGGTCGGAATGTACGATACCTGTGCCAATGGATGCGCATACTGCTACGCAACCTACGACACGCATTCCGTAGAGAATCATTGTAAGAAATACGATCCCGCTTCTCCCCTTCTGTGCGGAAGGGTTATGGACGGTGACAAAATATCGGAGCGTAAGATCAGGAGCCTGCGGGACGGGCAGATTACACTGGAGGATATAGGAGGCGTATGACGATGCGGACAGGAAAAACCAATTTCTCTAAGAGGGGCATGATTGTTCTGACTGCGGATGACGTCCGGCAGGCATTTCCGTTTTTGTAGTCGATTCGTCGGCAGTCTGATACAATAAGTATAAAAAGATGTGAGGAGAAAAAACAATGGAGGATAAATCCGGAAAATCTAAAATCGAGCGGGTACTGGATCTTTACACAAGGCTCTGTGAAGGCAGGATCATCAATAAGGCGGAAACTGCCCTTGGCTTCGGGGTGGATGGCCGCACGATCCAGAGGGACATCGCGGATATCAACAGATTCCTAGAGGAGAGGAGAACCACAGGAGCGGCAGACACAAGGGAAGTAAAAAATGTCAAGTCCGTGGACGGCTACGTTATGACCGGTCTGGAGGATACCCTGCTGTCCAACAGTGAGATTCTTGCCGTGAGCAAGATTTTATTAGAGAGCAGGGCATTTACGAAGAAGGAGATCGACGGCATCCTGGATAAGATCGTCAGTGGATGTGTTCCGAAGGAAAGCATGAAGCTGGTAAAGGAGCTGCTCGGCAATGAAAAAATCCATTACGTAGAGATCGACCACGAATCCTACATTGAGGGCAAGCTCTGGGAGATGGCACGGGAGATCGGTCCGGGGCCTGAAAAGTGCAATCTGCTGGAAATCCTTTATCAGAAACAGGAGACATCCACGGAAGCCGTAACGCGCATCGTCCAGCCGCTGGCAATTTTGTTTTCAGAATACTATTTTTATCTGAATGCCAATATCGTGGAAAAAAATGAGGCTGGTATATATGTGCCGAAATACGATTACCCGGCCGTTTTCCGGATTGACAGGATCAGAAAATACCGCAGGCTCGAGGAAAAGATCAGGATAGGATACAAGGACCGTTTCGAGGAAGGAGAATTCCGCAAGCGGATCCAGTTCATGTATATGGGGCCGCTGACTACGCTGCGGTTTAAGTATAACGGCAAAAGCATCGAGTCTGTCCTGGACAGGCTGCCTACGGCAAAGGTAAAGTCAAAGCCGACAGAGCAGGATCCGGCCTGGCTTCTGGAGGCGGAAGTCTATGGGCGGGGCGCGCTGATGTGGCTTCTGACCCAGGGGACCATGGTGGAGGTCGTGGGACCGCCGTCCGCACGGCAGGAGATGAAAAATATGCTCCGGGAAATGTTGGCGAAGTATATGGAGGGAGGAAAGTGATTTTATGGCAAATGTTGTCGGAATCGGACACCAGAACTTTGAAAAGCTGTAAGTGCAGATCGGAAAATAAAGTTCAAAAAAACCATTCATATATCTTTAAAATTGAAAAACTTTCCTGTATAATAGAGTGGATTTACCGGATCCATTCTATTTTTTCGAATGGATGTAAAAAAATGCCCCAAAAGAAATCACACATTTTATTTTGAAACTGTTTCTAAAGATTGACAAGAAAGGCCGTATCTGTGATGATTTCGCGCAGATACGAGAGGTACAGATTTTTTATGGATATTAATCAAAAACTGACACAGGAACTGGATGTAAAGCTCTGGCAGGTGGAGGCGGCGGTGAAGCTGATCGACGAAGGCAACACGATCCCGTTTATTTCCAGATACCGGAAGGAAGCGACAGGCTCCCTCAATGACGAGCAGCTTCGGAAGCTCCACGAGCGGCTGATGTATCTGCGCAACCTGGAAGAGAAGAAGGAGCAGGTATTGTCCAGTATAGAGGAACAGGGGAAGCTGACCGAGGAATTGAAATCCCAGATCCTTGCGGCGGAGACCCTGGTCGTGGTGGAGGACCTATACCGTCCTTACCGCCCGAAGCGGCGCACCCGTGCGACGATCGCCAAGGAAAAGGGGCTGGAACCGCTGGCTGCCCTCATTACCCTGCAGCAGACGAAGGAACCTCTGGAGGAGACGGCAAAGGCGTATCTCTCCGAGGAAAAGGAAGTCAAAACTGTGGAGGAAGCCATCGCCGGAGCACAGGATATCATTGCCGAATCCATTTCCGATGAGGCGGATTACCGGAGCTGGATCCGGAATGCCACCGCCCGGAAGGGCAAGGTGATCTCCACGGCAAAGAACCCGGAAGCGGAATCTGTGTATGAGATGTACTATGAATTTGAAGAGCCGGTGAGCAGGCTGGCAGGCCACAGGATATTGGCATTGAACCGGGGGGAGAAGGAGAAGTTCCTGACTGTAAAGGTGGAGGCACCGGAGGAGGATATCCTGCGTTATCTGGAAAAAAAGGTCATCCACAAGGACAATCCCATCACCACACCGGTCCTCAAAGCAGCCGTGGAGGACAGCTATAAGCGTCTGATCGGACCGGCCATTGAGCGGGAGATCCGTAGCGAATTGACGGAAAAGGCGGAGGACGGAGCCATTGAGGTATTTGGGAAGAACCTGCACCAGCTTCTGATGCAGCCGCCCATCACCGGGCAGGTGGTGCTGGGCTGGGATCCGGCGTTCCGTACCGGATGCAAGCTGGCTGTGGTGGATGCCACAGGAAAGGTGCTGGGGACCACCGTCATTTATCCCACGGCGCCGACTACCCCGGCCAAGATCAAGGCATCAAAAGACCTGCTGAAAAAGATCATTCCGAAATACAATATCACGCTGATCTCCCTGGGAAACGGCACCGCTTCCCGGGAATCGGAACAGTTCATCGTAGACCTTTTGAAGGAAATCCCGGAGAAGGTGCAGTATGTGATCGTGAGCGAGGCAGGAGCTTCCGTATATTCCGCGAGCAAGCTGGCGACCGAGGAATTTCCGAAGTTTGACGTGGGGCAGAGGAGCGCGGCTTCCATTGCGAGAAGGCTCCAGGATCCGCTGGCGGAGCTGGTGAAGATCGATCCCAAGTCCATCGGCGTGGGACAGTATCAGCATGACATGAACCAGAAGAAGCTGGGCGAATCTCTTACCGGCGTGGTGGAGGACTGTGTGAACAAAGTCGGCGTGGACCTGAATACCGCGTCCGCCCCGCTGTTATCGTACATTTCCGGGATCAGCAGCACCCTTGCAAAAAATATCGTCGCCTACCGGGAAGAAAACGGAAGGTTTACGGATCGGAGGAAGCTCTTAAAGGTTGCCAAGCTGGGACCAAAGGCATTTGAGCAGTGCGCCGGGTTCATGCGGATTCAGGGCGGGGACAATCCATTGGATGCTACCGGCGTCCATCCGGAATCCTACGAGGCGGCGGAAAAGCTTCTCGAAAAGCAGGGCTTCCGGCCGGAGGACATCATCGGCGGCAAGCTGGTTGGACTGTCCCTGACCATCAAGGATTACAAAAAGCTGGCGGAGGAACTGGGCGTCGGAGAGATCACTCTGCGGGATATCGTAAAGGAACTGGAAAAGCCTGCCCGTGACCCCCGTGAGGAAATGCCCAAGCCGATCCTGCGGACAGATGTGCTGGAAATGAAGGACCTGAAAGAGGGCATGATCTTAAAAGGAACCGTGAGAAATGTGATCGACTTCGGGGTGTTCGTGGATATCGGCGTACATCAGGACGGGCTGGTACACATTTCCCAGATTACGGAAAAGTTCATCAAGCACCCGCTGGAAGTGGTGAGCGTGGGCGATATCGTGGATGTGAAGGTCATGAGCGTGGACTTGAAGAAAAAGAGGATTCAGCTGACGATGCGGGGGATTTCCTGAAATTTTTCCATAGCAGCTCTGAATCAGGATCTGGATACCGAATGACAGCATCTATCAATAAGAATATTGCTCAGAAAGGAGTTATTGATTTTGAGTGCTCTGAAAATTCCGGTAGGCCGTTCTGGATTTACGGATATCCGGGAAAATCATTACTACTTCATTGATAAAAGCGGTTTGATCGAAGAACTGCTGAGGACAGATGCAACACAGGTTACCCTGATCACCCGTCCCAGGCGGTTTGGAAAGACGCTGGGAATGAGTATGCTTTCCGCTTTTTTTGACATCCGCAGATCCGGCGCGGAGCTGTTCAAAGGGCTTGCCATCGCAGAAAATGAAGCATTGTGCGATGCCTGGATGAATCAGTATCCGGTTTTGTTTTTATCCTTTCGAAGCGTGGACGGGCTTGACTTCGGCGGCGCGTACGCACAGTTGGTTTCTGTAATTGCGGAACTGTATAAAGAGCATTTTTATTTGAAAGAGAGCGACAGGATCAATACACTCGATCAGGAGCTGGTCTACAGGATCGCGTCAAAAAAAGCCGGGCCGGAAGAAATCAAGAACAGTCTGTTAAAGCTGACGCAGCTGATGGCTCTTCACTACGGAAAACCTGTAATCCTGCTGATCGATGAATACGATGTGCCGCTTGCAAAGGCCAGTGAAAAGAACTATTATCCGCAGATGCTGGATATGGTGAAGGGTCTCATGCAGGTGATCAAAGACAATGATTTCCTGAAATTTGCGGTGATTACAGGCTGCCTGCGGATTGCAAAGGAAAGTATTTTTACCGGTACAAATAATTTTGTGTCTGACACGATTTCCGACACCAGACTGAATGAATATTTCGGCTTTACGCAGAAAGAGGTGGATCATCTTTTGCAGGATGCGGGGCTTTCACACCATGCGGAAGAGATTCGGGAGTGGTACGATGGATATCATTTTGGTGATTTTGATGTATATTGCCCGTGGGATGTGGTGAATCATGTGAATCAACTGCTTCTGAATCCGAAAACAAAACCGGCCGGTTACTGGAAAAATTCCAGCGACAATGCGATCGTCCGGTCCTTTATCGAGTATTCCGGAGATGCGGTTACGAAAAAATTTGAGACGCTTCTTGCGGGCGGCACTGTGGTTCAGAGGGTGGAGGAAGATTTGGGGTATGATTACCTGCATTCGTCCCAGGAAAATCTCTGGAGCATCCTGTATCTGACCGGTTATCTGACAAGAATCAGGGAAAGCCAGCCGGGAAAACAATTGCCGAAAGGCTGCCTGGAATTAAAGATTCCGAATGCCGAGATCATGGAGATTTTTGAGACGACGATCAGCAAATGGTTTGAGGAAAGCGTACTGCAATGGGATCGAAAGGCTCTGTTTGCAGCAGTATGGACAGGAGACGCAGAGAGGATGAAGGAGGAACTGACCAGACTGCTCCGAAAAACCATCAGCTATCATGATTATAAAGAGGATTTTTACCATGCATTTTTTGCTGGGATTTTTGCAGGGGCGGGGTACAATGTAGAATCCAACCGGGAACGCGGGGAAGGCCGCAGCGATATTGTTGTACAGGACTATGCGGGAGACCGTGCGGCGGTTTTTGAGGTGAAGTATTCGAAATCCATGGAAAAATTATCCGGAGACTGTGATGAGGCTCTTCAGCAGATAGATGACCGGATGTATGCGGAGGAATTTGCGGAGGATTATTCGCAGGTCATCTGTTATGGAATTTCATTTTATAAAAAGCGATGCCTGGTGAAAAAGAAATAAAAAACACAAAAAACACGTATTATATGGTGAAAACCTAGAAAAACCTTGAAATATAGCCATAAATGATGTAAAATACCATATCAAGGCATACTTTATGCCAACTGGCAACAGTCGGAATAATGTATGCTTTGTTTGTATTCTCAATACTTTATACAGATAAAGTGTTGAAGCACAGTTTCTAAAAAGGAACAAGAGAGGAGAAGTAAAAACAGATGGAAACAATTAGTGCAATCATCAATGATATTGATAAGTTTGTGTGGGACTGGTGGATGATCATCCTGCTGCTCGGTACCCATGTATTTCTGACGATCCGAACAGGATTTATCCAGAGAAAGACCATTTCCAAAGGGATTAAGCTTTCCGTGGCAAAGGATCCGGACGCGGAGGGAGAGGTAAGCCAGTTCGGGGCACTGTCAACGGCACTGGCTTCTACGATCGGTACCGGAAACATCATCGGCGTGGGAACAGCGGTTGCGATGGGAGGCCCGGGAGCCGTGCTGTGGTGCTGGCTGACCGGCGTATTCGGGATCGCGACCAAGTACGGGGAATCCCTGATCGCGGTAAAATACCGTGTCAAGACAGAGGACGGCAGAATGCAGGGCGGCGCCATGTACGCTTTGGAGCGGGGCCTGAATATGAAGTGGCTGGGCGTGATCTTTGCAGTATTCGCGGGCTTCGCATCCTTTGGGATCGGGTGTGCGACTCAGGTCAACGCCATTGCGACAGTCTGTAAGGAAAATCTGAATATTCCGGAATGGATCGTCGGACTTGTGGTTGCGGTTCTGACAGCCATTGTTATTTTCGGCGGGATCAAGAGTATCGCAAGAGTCTGCGAGCGGCTGGTTCCGTTTATGGCAGTATTTTATGTGATCGGATGTATCATCATCCTGTGTATCAATTATGACTTTATCATCCCTGCCATCGCGACCATTTTCCGGCTGGCATTTACACCGGGGGCAGCGGCAGGCGGTCTGGTCGGCGGAGGGATCAAGCTTGCGATCCAATACGGGGTTGCCCGGGGACTGTTCTCCAATGAGTCCGGTATGGGCTCCGCGCCCATCGCTGCGGCAGCGGCACAGACCAGGAATCCGGTGCGTCAGGCGTTGGTTTCTTCCACAGGGACATTTTGGGATACGGTGGTCGTATGTCTGATGACCGGGCTGGTGCTCGTGACGACCATCATGAAGAACCCGACGATCAATGCAAATGAGATTGACAACGGCGGCGTGCTGACTTCCATGGCATTTTCTCAGATTCCCTATCTGGGACCGATCATCCTGGTCGTTGGGATCATTTCCTTTGCCTATTCCACCATCCTGGGATGGGCGTACTACGGAGAGCGGAGCGTGGAATATTTTGCAGGGAAGAAGGGACTGATCCCTTACCGTGTGGTATACATTTTGGTTGCGGCGGTCGCTCCTGTACTGGCACTGGATCTGGTATGGACGGTTGCGGATATCCTGAATGCATTGATGGCAGTTCCGAACCTGGTTGCGGTACTTCTGCTCTCACCGGTCATTGCCAGTGAGACGAAGAAATACATCAACAACCTGGATGCGAAGGACGACACGCCGATCCCGGTGGTCAAGACAGGAATCGGAGAAAAATCAGGGAACGGGGAGAAATCCAAGCTTAATTGGTGAGGACTGCAGGGGAGAAGTGATTGAACTATGATTGCGATTATAGATTATGACGCGGGCAATATCAAAAGTGTGGAAAAAGCGCTGCTCCTTCTGGGGCAGGAAGTGAAGATCACGGATGACGCACAGGAGATCCTTTCGGCGGACAAGGTGGTGCTTCCCGGAGTCGGCGCTTTCGGGGATGCCATGGGCAATCTGGAACGCCGCAGGCTGGTGCCGGTGATCCGGGAAACCGTGGAAAAAGGAACGCCTTTCCTGGGCATCTGCCTGGGGCTGCAGCTCCTGTTTGAGCGAAGCGACGAGGCGCCGGGAGTTGCGGGTCTTGGGATCCTGCCGGGGGAGATCCTGCGGATCCCTTCGAAAGAGGGATTAAAAATTCCGCATATGGGATGGAATTCCCTGCACTTAGAGCACGGCGGACGTCTCTTCGAGCAGGTGCCGGAGCAGTCTTATGTGT
>CAYQBE010000143.1:0-11997 GCA_964415625.1 uncultured Clostridium sp. | reverse complement strand
GGTTGGATGATCTTTAGATCATCCAACCGTACAGTTAGAATAAATGAAGAAAGGAGAAGAATGCTTAATCGTGGATCCCTTTTTCAATGATCCCAAATCCCAGCGGATAGGGCCCGGTGTGGACTCCGATGGTGGCTCCAATCTGGTAGACAGGGATCTCCTCGATCGCATATCCCTTTTTTTGCAGCACCGCCAGCGCATGGTCACGGAAGGCAAGCCCCTCCTCCCGGTCATATCCATAGCCAACCGCAAGGCTGTAGCATTCGATCCCCAGACGGCTTTCCTGTAAATATTCCAGCAGGAGATTCAGGGCTTTCTGAGTGGTGCGCTTCCTTCCACGGTCGATCCCGGAAGGGAAAATCTCGCCCTCCTTGAGCGTGATGACTGGACGCACGTCCAGGACGCTTCCGGCCAGGGAAGCCACTTTTCCGACCCGGCCTCCGTGCTTCAGATATTCCATATTTCCTACCGTAAAGAAGATCCGCCCGGTGCTTTTGATCTCCTCCAGCCGAGCCGCCGTATCCCGAAAGCTCCAGCCGCTGTCCCGAAGGCGCGCCGCCTCCAGCACATACTGGCCCTGGAGGACCGTATTGACGGTGGCATCGATGACTGTGATTTCCGCCTGGGGCCAGGTCTCCTGTATGAGCGCCCGGGCATTGAGCGCGGACTGCATGGAACCGCTGAATTTGGTGGTGATGCAGATGCAGATCACGGGAATACCGGCCTTGGCAAAGGGCCGGAAGGCCTCCGCGTAATCCTGGATGGAAGGCATGGAGGACTTGGGAAATACGCCTTTTTTGTCAACCATCTGCTGGTAAAAATCCCGGATATCAATGTCTACATTTTCTTTCAGATAATGCTCGTCGTCAAATGAGACATAAAACGGAACGACCGTAATATTCTTTTCCTGTGCCAGCTCTGTGGGCAGATCGCAGGAACCGTCGCTGATAATGTGAAATGCTTCGCTCATAACAACCCCTTCTTTTCATTGCGTTTCTATATAGAATACTACGTTTCTGATGGAAATGCAATTGCTTTGCATCTAAAAATGCTGTGAAGGAGTTCTGAAAACTTTATAAAGTAGTTATATAGACTATATAGAAACTAAAATATGATGTAGAAACTGTTTTCTAAATGTGGTAAACTATTAGAAATGACGCGTTACTGCTTTCCGGCGGTTCATGGATCCTGTTTTTGTACAGCTCAGTGCAGAATGGAAGTGATCAACAAGATCAGAGGATGTACATGGGAAGGATGTTCCGCAGAAGTACAGTAGATCCTGTGATAAGAGAGGAGAAAGAACATGAGTGATATCAAAAAAGCAAAGGTATATTTTACGGATTTTCGATGTGAGATGGATGAGAGCCCGGTGGAGAAGCTGAAACGGCTCCTGAAGACAGCCGGCATGGATCAGATCGATATGGACGGCAAATTTGTCGCGATCAAGATGCATTTCGGAGAGCTGGGGAATATGAGTTATCTCAGGCCGAATTATGCGAAGGCAGTCGCGGATCTGGTAAAGGAATGCGGCGGCAAACCATTTTTGACGGACTGCAATACCCTCTATCCCGGCAGCAGGAAGAATGCCATTGAGCATCTGTACTGTGCGTGGGAGAACGGATTTACACCGATGACAGTGGGATGTCCGGTGATTATCGGCGACGGCCTGAAGGGTACGGACGACATTGCGGTGCCGGTGGAAGGCGGCGAATATATCAAGGAAGCAAAGATCGGGCGCGCGGTTATGGACGCGGATGTATTTCTCTCGCTGACCCATTTTAAAGGACATGAGATGACCGGATTCGGGGGAACCATCAAGAATATCGGGATGGGCTGCGGTTCCAGAGCAGGCAAGAAGGACCAGCACCACAACGGGCAGCCGGTCATTGACCCGGAAAGCTGCCGGGGCTGCAAGCGCTGCATGCGGGAATGCGCAAACGACGGACTGGTATTTGACGCGGAGAAAAAGGCCATGACCATTGACGAGGCGCATTGCGTGGGCTGCGGACGCTGCATCGGCGCCTGTAACTTCGATGCCATTGCATTTGGACAGGATGCGGCGGTCAAGGAGCTGAACTGCCGTATGGCGGAATATACGAAAGCGGTAGTGACTGGCAGGGATTGCTTCCACATTTCCCTGGTATGCGATGTGTCCCCCAACTGCGACTGCCATTCGGGAAATGACGTTCCGATCCTTCCAGACATCGGGATGTTTGCTTCCGCGGATCCGCTGGCTCTGGATCAGGCCTGCGCGGATGCCTGCCTGCGGCAGACCCCGCTTCCGAATACGCAGCTGACAGACCAGATGGCGGGCAGCGGATTCTGTGACCATCACGATCATTTTGAGAATACCACGCCCAATTCCGAGTATAAGACCTGTCTGGCCCATGCGGAGAAGATCGGGCTGGGGACGAAGGAATATGAGCTGATCACCGTCAAATAAAAGGGAATGGCTCAGGGCAGTATTTTGCGATGAACAGGCAGATTTATTCCGAAATAAAAGGAAAAATCTGCCTGTTATACTGCGCGCCGGAGTCAGCTGCAATTAGTACATCTGTATTCTTTGATTTTGCGGCGGTTCCGGGACTATCTTGTCCGGTTATTATCAATGATATGCTTTACAAATTCCAGAAATTCATGTTGTGCAAGGCACGCTGTATCACTGTTTTGTGTTTCCGCTTCATCCTGGATCCAATTGGGACCGGAAGAAAGGGAAAGACAAAGCCCGATCTCCGGATCGACCCAGTGAGCCTCCACACTTCTGTTTTGGACAGCCAGATAAATCGTACAGCCCTGATACTCCGCTGTCTCCACATTTTTTATATCCGGGTCGGAACTTCCGGCGGATGATTCCACCTGCTGTTTTGCCGTGTTTTTTGGTTCGGCATCTGTTTCTGCGCCGAGCCAAACCTCCGTTTCCGCGTCATAACTGAAGCAGTATGCCCAGAGAGGATGATCGGTTTTTCCGAAGTTGAGGGAAAGAGTCTGGCCGGCCTCATTTTGATATTCCGCGCTCATCCAGATATAATCTGGATTTAGCCAGAACTTCAGGCCGCTGGATTCTTCCGGGGCGACATGGATGCGGCGGAAAGGGGAGGGGCCGGACAGCCGGTATTCTCCAAGCCGGTCCGGGCAGGAAAGCCCCATTTTTTCCACGCTTCGAACCGAAGCAGGATGTACCCAGCCGCCCATCCTCCAGCTGCCTGCGGCCAGGGCGGCAAAGGACAGCAGAAAGACCAGCAGGGCGGTCAGCAGGACGACAGGGCGGATCCCATGCACTGCTTTTTTTCTGGTCTGTGACGTGAGCTTTCGAATTTCAGCCAGCGTATCCTCAGAGGCATGAAGGGCCGAAAATGTTTCTACATAGAGTTTTTTGTCAAACATAGTCATTTCACCTCCATCAGTTTTTTGCGGAGCAGCTCCATAGTCAGATAAAACAGTTCGCCATGCTCCGGTGTGGAAAAGGACAGCTTGTCCGCATAGGTTTCCAGCGGTTCGTTTTTTTTCCACGGGGATAGAAATGTTTTTTTGCAGCAATTCTTCTTTTATACTCACGGCCGATCGATCCGGCGTTGTGTATACCACTCTACTATATATATCTTTGAAACGGGGGAAAAATTTCACCAGGGAAGAAAAAATTTGAATTTTTTTTATGATTTCGGAGGGATAATGGTATATACTATAGAAATAAATTCCAACTGTACGGTTTGATGATACAAAATCTCAGTTCTATTGCAATAGATTATATAAAACCGAGATTCCGGATTGCAACCGTACAGTTGAAAAAAGTGAGAGCAAATAGAATGGATGTGAAAGGCATGGAGCAGAAAAGAGTAATGAAAAAAGTGGGGGATTCCAGGACCGAGCAGGTCTATGTGATCCGTTCCCAGCACATCAATCCACAGGGCAGGCTGTTCGGCGGCTATCTGATGCAGTGGATCGATGAGATGGCCGGGATCGTCAGCCGGCGCCATTCCGGGAAAATGGTGACAACGGCATCCATTGACAATCTGAATTTTAAGGCGGGAGCTTATCAGAATGACATGGTCGTCCTGGTGGGACGGCTGACCTATGTGGGCCGAACGTCCATGGAGGTGCGGGTAGACACCTATGTTGAGGACTACCAGGGGAACCGCAGGAGCATCAACCGGGCATACCTTGTCATGGTGGCGGTGGATGAAAAGGGAAAAGCGGTGGAGGTGCCGGGGCTTGAGCTTGTATCGGAGGCTGAGCGGGCAGAATGGCTTGGAGGGGAAAAAAGGTATCAGCTGCGGAAGCGGAGGCGGGAGGAAGGGTACTGAGGTGGAAAATTTTCTAACTGTACGGTTGGATGATTCGTTTTAAGGGCTTTACACCTGAAAAGCCTTTTGATATAATGAAGACATCACAGAAACGGTATTTTCAAAAAGGAAGGTGATCATATGCCAAATGGTCTTGAAATTACAAAAGCGGCAATTGACGATTTTAAAAAAATTCAAAAGTATATGATATTAGCCAAAAAGGAAAATGCGGAGGAAACATATGCCGAATTAAAAGACGAATATCTTTCTTTAAAAGCTGTTTTAAATGTCGCGGGCGTGAATCTGACAGAACTTGACAAGATAAAAGAGTAATTGTTACAATTCGCAGCCAGTCAGGCTGCGAATTGTAATGTCTCCCCGCTGTCTCGGTCACTGCATCTTCCGATATTGCTCCGGCGTAACCCCTTCGGCTTTCTTAAACACACGGAAAAAGTATTTATTATTTTCATATCCTACCGCTTTGGCAATCTGATACAATTTCCGGTCTGTAGTTTCCAGAAGCTTTTTTGCCTGTTCGATCCGGATCGAATTTAGGTACGAGACGTACTTAACTCCGGCCCGTTTACGGAACAGAGACTGCTGACGCCCCAGTAGGATACTGCTGCGGGAGCTTTTCACAGTCCCCATCTGTCTGCAATCCGCTGTCAACGGTATCATCTGCCAGCAGGTGTATAGATTCTTCCTCTTTTGCATAAAATATTTGCGTATCGTTGTGTATTATTCTTGATATATTGTGTATTGTTGTGTATAATTCTTATAAGGAGGACGGCAATGAACCCACGGAATACAGCGATCAAAGACCTGAACAATAGCGGCTATCAGTTCAAACGGAGCGGAGGGAACCACGATATCTACTACAATCCGCAAATAAAATATTCCATTCCCTTGAAACGTGGCCACTTCGATGAAGACGATCTCCGCTACATACGCAAAGAAATCAAACAAGGCGGGAGGTAAATCCTTCCTGCCGCCAGCAAAGGAGGCTGAACCATGAAATATATATATACCGCAACATTCGTGCCTAATGAGGACGGAACCAAATACTACTGTAGAGTGCCGGATCTTCCCGGATGCATTACAACCGGCAGCAGTATTGATGATGCCATTGAAATGATTACCGATGCTGCCAGCGGATGGCTCGTTGTGGCCGAGGATGAGGGGAACGAAATCCCGGCTCCCACTCCCCAACATAAACTTGATATTCCGGAAAATGCCACCTGTTCCATCATCCGCATTGATACATTCGCATACCGGGCGGCAACCGACACCAGAGCCGTCCGTAAAAATGTCTCACTTCCTGCATGGATGGCCACCCTGGCAGAAAAGCGTGGAGTAAACTGCTCCCAGGTTCTCCAGGATGGACTTATGCAGCTGCTTAATGCCGGCCATGCAAGATAAGGCTGATTCAGCCAATCCACAGGGGAACATAACCATGCGGCAGGAATATCCCACAGAAGAAATACCTAATACAGAAACCATATCCTCTATGATGAAGTCATTGAGGGACTGGAGGACGGTACGCTGCACGCAGAGGAATTTGTGACACATGTATTTCCGTATTATGAGGTGGAAAAAGCATTTCAGATGATCCGGGAACATCCCCGGGAGGTGCTGAAGGCAGCCCTTTCAAATAACGATTTTACAGAAAACCTGAAGATAATCCATGGATTTATCTCCAGGTTTTTTCTATGATAAGATTGTGAACGACCAACATTCAGAACAGCAGGAGGGAAAAGCGATGTTTGGAGGAAAGAAACTGACGATCCGGGATTTTCAGACCAGGAAGGATGCGGAGCAGGTGCTTTTGCAGGTCTTGAACCCGATCAAGCCGTTTTACAGCGAGTCAGGGGCACGGGTGCATGTGGGGGCGACCAGCGCGCATTATGAAAATGATACCATTCCCATGGAAGCCTTTGCGCGTCCGCTGTGGGGGCTGGTGCCCTTCTGGGCGGGGGGAGGAAGTGATCCGGAATTCGAGGAAATTTACCGGAAGGGACTGACGGCGGGCACAGATCCGTCCCACCCGGACTACTGGCACACATGCCGGGACTATGATCAGAAATATTGTGAGATGGCGGCGATCGCATTTGGCATGCTGTTCTGTCCGGACAAGGTCTGGGAGCCGTTGTCCGACCAGGCAAAGGACAACCTGACCGAGTGGCTCTGGGAGATCAACCGCCACGAATGCTGTGCGTGCAACTGGCAGTTTTTCAGCATCATTACCAATGTGGCCATGTACAAGATGGGGCGCCCCTATGACCGGAAGCACCTCCAGGAGGGGCTGGAGCTGATCGACGCCTACTATGACGACGGAGGCTGGTATCATGACGGAAACGGCGGCGACAAGGATTACTATAATCCTTTCGTTATGGTGACCTACGGTATTGTCTATGCCATGTTCATGGAACAGGAGGATCCTGAGCGAGCCAGGCGTTTCCGGGAACGTGCCCTTGCCTTTGGAAAGGATTACATATACTGGTTTTCCGAGGACGGCTCCTCCTTTGCCTATGGCCGATCCATGACCTACCGGTTTGCACAGGCCGCCTATTTTTCCGTCTGCGCGCTGGGAGGGATCGAGGTGTTTCCGCTTCCGGTACTCAAGGGGATCCTTGTGCGGCATCTGGTCCATTGGCTGAACCTGCCGATCTTTGACAATGCAGGCATCCTGACCATCGGATATGCCTACCCCAACCTGCAGATGTCGGAAAGCTACAACGCGCCGGGTTCACCTTACTGGGCGATGAAGGCATTTCTGTTTCTGGCGCTTCCGGAGGACCACCCGTTCTGGAAGGCGGAGGCGGCGCCGCTTCCGAAGCTGGATTCCAGGAAATATCTGCGCCATGCGAATATGCTGATCCAGCGGGGCAATGAAAATGTGGTGGCTCTGGTACCGGGTCGCACAAAGGCGGACGGCCACAGCCATACCATAGAAAAATATTCCAAATTCGCGTATTCCAGTAAATTTGGATTCAGCATCGCCCGGTCCTCCGTGACATTAGAGGAAAATGCGCCCGACAGCATGCTGGCATTCCAGGTATACGGATATATTTTTGTGAAAAATACGATTCATGAGGATTATGTGATTGACGACCAAAGGCTTGTTTACTCCTGGACACCGTTTCCGGGGATCGAGGTTAAAACTACGATTGAAGCCAGGGAAGAGGGACATGTCCGGATCCATGAGATCAACAGCAGTGAGAACTGTGAGGCATATGACTGCGGATTTGCCCTGTCCACGGACGACAGGGTGGAATCGGAACAGAGACTCTGCCGGTCTGCGGATGGAAAACGGATTGCCGGGGCGGAGGTCAGGAATCCGGACGGCTTCTGCAGGGTAACGGTCCTGAGAGGGGATGGAACCGGGAAGCTTTTGATCCCCGATCCCAACACCAACCTGATGCATTCTAAGACCACGATCCCGATGATCGCATACCGCATCCGGAAGGGCAGGCAGGTGGTCTGCACGGAGGTTCGGTATTTTGGAGCATAAAACCGTACAGCTGGAAATGCTTGCGTGCGGATGCAAACGTCTGTCTGCCATTCAGGCTGATCGGCAATCTGACGATGTCATCTTATCTGGCGCTTTTCGGAAAATGAAAAAAAGCAGGTGGAAACTATGAGAAGATTCAACCTTGTATGGTATACGATCCCGGCATTTGCAAACAGCAGCCCGCAGGATCCCTGTCACAAGGAGCAGGAGCAGCGGGAAATGAAGACGGACGTTTTGCAGAACCTGCATGTCCTGGCACGGGCGGAAATAAAGATAGAGATGGAACCGGAGCATCCATGGCTGCTTGATATTTCCGCAGACGATTATTATAAGCTCTATGTCAACGGAGCCTATGCCGGGGAGGGACCCGCGCCCGCTTATCCGGAGCAGTATTACTATCATACGATCGACATCGCGCCTTTTCTTAAAAACGGAAAAAATGTGCTGGCTGTCCATCTGTATTATCAGGGGCTGGTGAACCGGGTCTGGAACAGCGGCGACAGCAGATTTGCTTTTGCCGCGGAGCTCCGGCGGCTTTTGCGTCCGCTGGAATGGAAGTATAAGATATGCCGGGCGTATTCCGGTGAGGCTGCGGGATATGATACCCAGTTTTTGGAGAACTTTGACAGCAGGCTTTGGGAAAGGGACTGGAAGGAACCGGATTATGACGATCATTCCTGGGAGCGGATGGTTCCGGCAGCCTGGGCGGATTACCGGCTGTTTCCCCAGCCTGTGAAAATGCTGTCTGTCTATGAAATGGAGCCGCAGACCTTCATCAGGACAGGCCCTGGACGCTGGTTTATCGATGCGGGGCAGGAAGTGACAGGAAGCCTGCGCATCACAGCGGAGGGAGCCCCCGGAAGCAAAGTGAGGATCCTCTGCGGGGAAGAACTGCTGCAGGAGCAGGAAGATGGGAGCAGTGCTGCAGCAAATAATATGGATGAAAACTCTGGATGTGTCCGCTGGCATCTGCGTTGCGGCTGCGATTATGAGGAGGAGTGGATCCTGGGAGAAGGGATCAGCGAATATGTTCCTTACGATTACAAGGGCTTCCGCTATGCCGAGCTGATCACGGAGGATTCTGTGGAGATACGGCACATCCGCATCCAACTCCGGCATTATCCATTGGACGAAAACCGGTGTACCCTGCACACCGATGCACCTTATGTGGAACAGATTTTCCAGATCTGCAGACAGGCGGTAAAGCTGGGCACCCAGTGGGGCTATCTGGACTGTCCCACCCGGGAAAAGGGGCAGTACCTGGGAGATGCGGTCATCACCTCGCGTTCCCAGGTCTGGCTTAGTGGAACCACGGAAATGCTCCGGAAATGCATCCGGGAATTTGCGCTGACAGGGAAGATCTGCCCCGGGCTGATGGCAGTCGCTCCGGGCTCTCTGATGCAGGAGATTGCGGATTTTTCCCTGCTCTGGTCCCAGCTGCTGATGACGGATTATCAATTCACCGGGGACCGGGATTTTTTGAAAGCATATTATCCCACCGCCCAAAATCTGCTGCACCATTTCGCGCAGTATGAGCGCGGGGATGGACTGCTGGACCAGGTTGCGGACAAATGGAATCTGGTTGACTGGCCGGAAAATCTGCGGGACGGCTATGACTTTACACTCTCAAGACCCATTGTCGCTCCGGGCTGCCACAATGTGATCAACGCACTATATATCGGCGCCGGCAAAACACTCTGCGAGATGGAAGAGATCCTGGGGCTGTCCAGGACGTGGGATGTGGAAAGCAGAAAAGCCTCCTATATCCGTGCATTTTACAGGCCCAGGCCGGGGCTTTTTGCGGACAGCGAAACAAGCAGCCACTGCGCCATCCATTCCAACCTGTACCCGCTCTATTTCGGGCTGGTGCCGGAGAAAGCCCGGAAAAGCGTGGCAGATTTTCTCGTAGAAAAAGGCTTTTGCTGCGGTGTTATGACCAGCTATTATCTGCTGAAAGCCCTGGCAAGAGCCGGACGGTATGAGGCAGTGTACCGCCTGCTGGCTAACCCGGGAGAGCACGGCTGGGTGCATATGCTGAGTGAAGGGGCGACGGCCTGCTTTGAGGCGTGGGGGAAGGATCAAAAGTGGAACACCAGCCTCTGCCACCCCTGGGCCAGCGCGCCCATCAGCATCCTGATCGAAGAGATCGCCGGACTGCGCCTGTGCCCGGAGCACCCGGAGGGATTTGCGTTTGCACCCCATATACCGGAGGAGGTGGAATACTTCCGGCTGAAGGTGCCGTTTCGGGGAAAGACGATTTTTGTCACAAAAGAAAAGGGCAAGGCCAGCCTGTACAGCAGACCGCTCATATAAAAAAAGAATGATACGAAAATTGCTGAAAAAGGAATTGCTTTTCGATTCATGATGTGTTAAAGTAAATGCACCCGTAATTGCTGCGGGTGCATTTTTTCAAACATTCTATCTGTCTACAATGAAAATGTCTTTTTATTTTCAGGGCTGAATCGCCTTTACTTCAATGTTTGAAACAGTTTTTTATTAAGAGTTCAGAATAGCAGCTGTTTTCGCAGCGGATACTTCGTGTATTTATGTTCTGAGCCGCCGTCGCAGTTCACTGGTCGGCTACAGACTTTAACGAAGGGAGGAGATGATAGGATGGTTATACTGCGCGCCAGATAAATCTGCCGTGAGTATATATAGTGGAATTTATGGTCATTTGGTTCACTTTTCACAGGTGTTCCAGCAACATGTAATCAGGAATTGCACTTGTATTCCGGCAGCCGAAGAATTATAATATAAGAGAAACCAAAGAGGAGAATGGATGGGACAAAAAGATATTGCAGAGAAGTATTTGGAAGATTATAACGATGTGTTCTCTGACATCGTGAACGGATTAGTGTTTGACGGGAAACGGACGGTGAAGTCAAGTCAGCTCAGATCTTTAAAGGTCAGATCCCAGTATAAGGCGGACAAAGGGAGTCTGCATGAGGAAGAACGAGACAATGCGAAATACTGGACTGAAGGCAAGGTCAAGATTGCCATTTTAGGACTGGAAAACCAGACGGATACAGACAACGACATGCCATTCCGAGTGATCGGATATGACGGTGCGGCTTACCGGTCGCAGCTGCTTGATAAGAAATCAAAAGACCGCTGCCCGGTGCTGAGTATCGTCTTGTACTTCGGGGAATCCCGCTGGAGCGGCCCCAGATCGATAAACGAAATGGTTGAGATTCCCGAGGGATTAGAAGAATATGTGAATGATTACAAAATACACGTATTTGAGATTGCACACTTAACGGAGGATCAGGTAAAGCGATTCCGGAGTGATTTTCGGATCGTGGCGGATTATTTTGTACAGAAACGGAAGAACAAAAAATATGTCCCCAGCAGAAGGACGATAAAGCATGTGGATGCCGTGCTGAAATTTATGTCAGTCATGACCGGGGATGAAAGGTTTTTAGAAGCCCAGAAGGGAAAAACGACAGGAGGTGGAACGAATATGTGCGAGATATTGGATCAGGTTGAGAACAGAGGAATCCAGAAGGGGATAAAACTCATGCAGGGGGAGAATGATACGCTGCGAGCGGAGAAAGATACGCTACGTGCAGAGAAAGATGCGCTGCGTGCGGAAAAAGATGCGTTGTGTGCGGAAAAAGATGCTGTAATCGCAGAGAAGGATGCGGAGCTTGCCCGGAAGGAAGCTGAGCTTGTTCAGGCAATGGAACTACTGAAAAAGCATAATATTGCATTTGCCTGAGTACCCAGGAGAATAAGAAATATATCAGACTAAATATGTTATTTCCTTCGGGCAAACTATAATTGAATCATCATAATGTTTTTTGGTACCATCGTATACAGAAAGGCTGTCAGTGGCAGGCTTTCTGCATTTTCCGTACTGCATTTCTGCCTTTCGTTCCCGAAAAGTGGTCGTTTCGTTCCCTACGCCTGAAAAACGGGAAAATTCTGCCGATATAAGAAGTGAAAGCCTATATGTGGCACCCGCAGAACGGGGGTGCGTCCGTGAAGATTCAGGAAGAGGGCAAGGGCGCACAGTTGGAGCTGACCATATAGAAGGAGGGATTTTATCATGCGTATAGGAAATAACAGCCAGGGAATCTGGCAGCTTTTATCAAGGATGAACGGCGGCAAAGCAAACATGAATATGCCTTTCGTCGGGGCAAAGCGTTCCAGTGCGGGCGGCAGGAATACGCTGGAGGATTTGCTTACCGGGCATTACAAAAATTC
>CAYQBE010000142.1:0-12180 GCA_964415625.1 uncultured Clostridium sp. | reverse complement strand
ACCATAAATCCACACGGAAGGGTTATTTTTTTACAGAGAACTTTTTACTCTCAAGGATTATAATATATCTTTATTTAAAAATAAAGAAGACTGGTATGGGTTATACCAATATATAAATTCGTTTGATGAAGCTTTAAAGAATGATAAAAATTATGATTTGAAAAGTGCTAGAAATAAGTTAATAGACACTTGTATTTCGACGAGTAAAAAATATTTAAAAGAAAAAAATTATGATTTGGCAAGAACAGCATTATCAGATTTAGTTCAGATCATTGGTAAAGATGATAAAATAGATAGTCAATATGAACTTATAGATAAAACTATAATTGAAGATAATATTTCTGAAATGAAAAGTAAAGAATTATGGAGAAATCTTATTGATTATTTAAATGGATTATCAGATATAGATAATTATAAAAGTGATTATTCTAATGCTGTTACAAAATATAAAGCATCTATATTAGATGAGGCTAAAGAATTGATTCAAAGTGGAGATTATGATTCGGCATACAATAATGTATTGCTACCGGCATATGACATTTTGAGTGATGATGAAGAGTATATTAAATTGTATGAAGAATGTAGTAATGGCATTTGAATTTATAGTCATATGGATCTATTCCGGATTTACCACAGTAGCAGAGGAGAATGCTCATGAAGTACATAATAGCGTCTGGTTTTGTTCGAGAGAAAAATGTGATAGTTTTAGTTCCGAATAATTGGGATGATTACTCATATAAAACAACTTTTGAAGCAAAATATATAGAGGAATCCGGATTGAAAATTGATTTGGGAACAATTAAAATTGGAAAAGAAGGATTAGATAGTGGATGGGTAAAAGAATACTTGGAAGGTTCATTTATAAAGCTTTCCCCAGAATTTTTTTCGCTTTGGCAGTCGGCAGAGAGTTATCAAAAGGTATGGGAAATTGAAGAAAAGTATGATTTGAATATATTTGAAAGTTTAAATGATATAGCATATAACTTATCGCTACTTAGAAAGTATGAAGAACAGCCAGTAGTTAGGTCATCATTGTTACGTTTTGTATCTAAACATATGTGTGTAAATCAATTTCATAGGATTTCTATGGGAGAGTCGATATTAACACCATATCATTTTGACTATCTGGTAAAGCAGAAAGACAAATGCTTTGTAGATTTAAGATTGAAATTTTCAGTTTTGCCAAATTCGTTACCACCAACAAATATACATGCAATTATTGGAAGCAATGGAACAGGTAAAACTACCCTAATAAAAAATATGATAAAAAGTATTTGTAATGAAGATAAGTCAAAAGGCGAATTTGTATATACATCATCTGACGATGATGAATTGGGGTATTTTGAGAGTGTAATGTGCGTATCTTTTAGTCCGTTTGATAATTATTTAGATGTTGAAGGTTATAAAAATTTTAAATATATAGGGGTGCGTAAGGAATATTTTGAGAAAGGACACAGAAAAATAAATCTTCTTGACGATATTAAGAATAAATTTTTGGAAAGCTATAAAAACTGTATGGTCAATAAAACGAAAAGGAATGACTGGCTGGAAATAATCAAGATGTTTGGAAATGATGGAGATTATTTGTTTGGTGCTTATAATTTTGCAGATATGGTATACAATCAAAGAGTTTTGTCATATGAAAACACTCAAGAAATAGAAAAAATATTTGACGATTTAAGTGCAGGACATAAAGAGGTATTATCTATTATTACTAGGTGCATCGATCAGTTAGCAGAAAAAACAATATTGTTTGTAGATGAGCCAGAGAATCATCTTCATCCACCGTTGCTTTCAACAATGATAAGAGGAATTTCTCAGATGCTGATAAAACGCAATGGTGTTGCAATTATATCAACACACTCTCCAATAGTATTACAGGAGATTCCCTGTTCATGCGTTTGGATTCTGAATAGGCAAGATAAGTGTTTGTTTGGAAATCGGCCGGAAATAGAAACATTTGGAACTAATCTTGGCATACTCACAAATGAAGTGTTTGGGTACGAGGTGAAAAAATCAGGATTTAACATGATGTTGCAAAAAAGTGTTAATCAGTGTAGCACATATGAGGAAGTGTTGGAGGAATTTAACTATCAGTTAGGGAATGAGGCAAAAAGTATGGTACGTATTTTATTAGCACAGAAGGAGATGAATGATTGAGAAAATTAAAAATACCATCATTAGCAGGTAAAGATAAAGATATATACATAGAGTGTGCAAGTGATTTTACTCATAATAAGAAGTATGCGAATATTGCACTTTCGTATGTGGATGAAGTTGAAAAATGTTCAAAAGAATACACAGCATATGTTCCAGAAAATATAGCTGAATTTCCTTATACTAGCATTTGTGATGAAGAAAAAGAAATTATTAATAAGGTCTATGAACAAAAATTTGCACCAAAAGGTTCAATAGGAAGAAAATATTATGATTATATAATTGGAAATGCAAAAGGAAAATGCCCGATATGTGGAGGAGGAAAGTTGAAAAATTTAGATCACTTTCTTCCTAAAAGCAAATATCCATTATTGTGTGTTACACCTATAAATTTGATTCCTACTTGTAGAGATTGCAATATGGAAAAAGGTGCAACAGTAAGTGAAGATTATTATGAGATTCCATTTCACCCATATTTAGAAATAATGAATGATGAGTGGGTTGAATGTGATTTATCCTTTTATCAGGATAAGACATTTTCAATAAAGTTTAAAAATGGATTCGATGAATCGTTAAATCCAAACATGTGGAGAAAGTATGAGGCACATATGCGAATAAATGATCTGACTGAAACATTTAATAGTAGAGCAGAGGAGGAGTTAGAAAATATTAGAGGTATGTATAAAAAGGAATTATTAGCCTGTGGGGAAAAGAAATTAGAATTATCATTAATCGAAATGAAGGATAGTGCTGAAGAAATAGATGTTAACTCTTGGAAATCTGCATTATATAGAGCGTTATTAGGAAAAATCGTTGAATTTTCTGGATGGCTAAAACTGTGAAAAAAAGCATGGAATAAAGATTTTTCTGTATGATTATTTAGTACAGATCGAGCAGCCTCTGTACACCAGAAAGCAAGTGCAGATTCCAGAATCGGAATTGTATATGATTTTACAAAGGGAAAGAATATCTGTTGAAAAAGAGCAGTTCCTGTCCGGAACCGGCAGGATTTTTCAGGCGGTGAAGGAGAACCCGGAATATACAGACGAACAGATTGCGGGAGATGTAGCCTGTACTGTGGAAGAGGTAAAGGCTGTAAGGAACATGTTCTCTATATAGCATGAGGAGGAATGATATAGGCGGATCGCTTTGCGGCTGCGGCTGGCACGATACTCACGGCAGATATCATCGGCCATGAGTATCGAAAGGGGGCAGTTATTTACACAGCCAGTCCAGTACATTGAGCTGCCGGATCCCATTGTGGGAAACCATCGGTCCATAGTCCATGGTCAGGAGATATTTTGGATTGTGGTCTTTGATGGCATCCAGCGGAGCCAGTTCGCGTTCCAGCGTTTTTCCATCCGCGTCGAGGACTGTATAGGCAACCTGGTAGTATTCTTCGCCTTCTTCTCCAATGGCGATAAAGTCCACCTCCGCAGTTCCGATCTTGCCGATATAGACCTCATATCCGCGGCGCAGGAGTTCCAGATATACGATGTTTTCCAGGATATGGCCGTCATCGGCTTTTTTGCTGCCAAGGACGCAGTAACGCAGGCCAATGTCTGCGGCGTAATATTTATCTCCGGTTTTCAGATATTGCTTTCCTTTGATGTCATATCGGCCTGCGCGGTAGAAAATGAAGCTCTCGGTCAGTGCGTCCAGATAGTTTTCTACAGTATGGACCGCAATCTTCCTGCCGGCGGATGTCATGGTGTCCGCTATTTTTTTGGTTGAACAGAGATTGCCGATATTATCGAACAGAAAACGGGTCACGCTTTTGAGCATTTCCAGGTCATGGATGCGCCGGCGGGCGATAATATCCTTTAGGACGATGGAATCGTAAATTCCTTCCAGATATTGGCGGATGTCCTTTGGCCTCTGCAGCTCCAGGGCATAGGGAAAGGAGCTGTTGTGGATGTAATCCTGATAGAGCCGATCCATGCTGCTGCCAGCCGGATGCGCTGACAAAAATTCTTTAAAAGACAGCGGCAGCATTTTGATCTCGATATAGCGTCCGGACAGGAGCGTGGCGAGTTCTCCTGACAGCAGGAAGGCATTGGAACCGGTGATGTATACATCACAGTTTTTCTTGATGAAGAGAGCGTCCACGGCCTTTTGAAAATCGGCGACACGCTGGACTTCGTCCAGAAAAATATAGTTCATTTTATCGGGTGCAAGCTGTTCGCAAACGAGATTGTACAGGGCTTTATGGTCTTCAATATCGGCATATTCACCAGCTTCAAGGTTGTATGCGATGATCTGCCCGGGCTCTATGCCGTTTTGCAGAAGATGCTCCTGATAGAGTTCAAATAGCGTGGATTTTCCACAGCGGCGGATTCCGGTAACGATCTTGATCAGATGCTTGTCACGGAAACGAAGCAGATTTTCCAGATATTCATTTCTTGGTATCATGTGATCTCCTCCTTTTGCAGATATTATACAATAACTTGATGAAAAAATAAAGTTATTGCAGTATAGATATAAAAAGTTCTTGGAATTGGATGCTTTTTGCAGTAATAGGATATACTCATGTTTGGAAAATATACGGAAAAGTTTTCATAGTAAGCCGGAGGCAAGTGTGATAAACTATAGATTGACAGGGTAGAAAATGTGGATTTACCGGGTTACTTGTGTAATGCTGTACCGGGGAAGGAGGGTGCCGGCTGTATGGGAATCTATTTGAACGGAAAAAGGGCGTTTTCTCTGTTTCAGGAGGACTGCTCAATGACGTACTATATCGATAAGACGGAGATGCTGGATGAAATTGTGCGGATTCTGGAACAGAAGGGGAATGCGGTTGAAAAGGACGGCGCATTTCGGGGAAAGAAGATGAAATACCTCTGCGTGACCAGGCCGCGGCGTTTTGGAAAGACAATGGCGGCAAATATGGTCGCGGCTTTTCTCGGAAAGGGAGCGGACAGCAGTGAAGAATTTTCTCAACTAAATGTGTCAGGGTATGGATGGTATCAGAAGCACCTGAATCAGCATAATGTGATTCATATTATGTTTAATGAGCTGCCCAGAAACTGTCGTTCCTATGGGCAGTATATTACCAGGATAGAAGATGGATTGCTTATGGATTTGTCGGAGGCTTATCCGAATGCACGGATCAGGGAAACGGATTCCCTATGGGACGCGCTGACAAAGGTGTTTGAATACGGCAATGGGGACAAGTTTATTTTTGTGCTGGATGAGTGGGATTATATTTATCATCAGAAGTTTGTGACGGAGGAAGAGAAGGACGATTTTACGAAGTTCTTAAGCAACCTTTTGAAGGATAAGGCGTATGTGGAGATGGCGTATATGACGGGGATCCTTCCGATTGCCAAGTACTCGAGCGGCTCCGAACTGAATATGTTCTGTGAGTATACCATGGTGAATGAGGAAAAGTATAACGAATATTTTGGATTTACCGGGGAAGAGGTGGATGAGCTCTACGAACGGTATCAGGCGCAGGAAACGGGGAAGCGGAATATCACCAGGGAGGATCTGCGGCTTTGGTATGATGGGTATCATACCAAAGGGGGGCGGCGTATGTATAATCCCAGGTCGGTGGTGCTTGCGCTGTCCAATAATAACCTGGGGAATTACTGGACCAATTCGGGGCCGTATGATGAGCTGTTCTACTATATCGGGGCAAATGTGGATGAGGTGAAGGAGGATGTGGGGCTGATGATCGCAGATATCCCGGTTCCGGCCAGGGTGCAGGAATATGCGGCGACGTCCATGGAGCTCAAGACAAAGGATGAGATCTTTTCGGCGATGGTGGTTTATGGATTTTTGAATTATGAGGATGGATATGTTTCGATTCCCAATAAAGAACTGATGGGGCGTTTTGCGGATATGGTACAGAGGGAGCCCTCCCTGGGAAATGTTTACCGCCTGACAAGGCAGTCCGGCCGGATGCTGATGGCGACGAAGGCCGGGGATACGAAAACGATGACGGAGATATTGCAGTTTGTACACAATACGGAAAGCCCTCTGCAGGTTTACAGCAATGAGGCGGAGCTGGCCTCGATCATCAAGTGGGCCTATCTGCAGGCCATTGATCATTATCGGATGGAGCGGGAGGATAAGGCGGGTGTGGGATATGTGGACTATATCTTTTATCCGTTCCGGCGGGAGGATGACGCGATCATTCTGGAATTGAAGGTGAACCATACCGCGGATGACGCGATCCGGCAGATCAAGGAGCGGCAGTATGCGCTCCGGTTTGAGGGGAAGATCGGAGAGAAGCCGGAGTATACGGGGCGGATCCTGGCGGTGGGGATCGCCTATGATAAGGACGACAGGACGAAACGGCATGAGTGTAAGGTGGAAGTGCTGCGGGAGAGAGTGAATTAGAGCCGCAGAGCAGAGAATGGAGAAAATTTCATGAAATTCATACATTTATCGGACCTCCACATCGGAAAGCGGGTGAATGAGTTTTCCATGCTGGAGGATCAGAAGTATATATTGGCGCAGATCCTGGAGCTTGTGGAGAAGGAAAGGGCCGACGGGGTGATCCTGGCGGGGGATCTGTATGACAAGCCGGTGCCCCCGGCGGAGGCGGTGCGGGTGCTGGATGTATTTTTGACCCGGCTGGCGGAGATGGGGGTGCCGGTCTTTGCGGTCAGCGGGAACCATGACTCGGCGGAGCGGGTGGCATTTGGCGCGCAGCTGTTTTCCAGCAGGGGCGTGTATCTGTCGCCGGTGTATGACGGGAAGGTGGAATATATCTCGCTGGAGGATTCCTTCGGGGAGGTGCGGGTGTATCTGCTGCCCTTTGTGAAGCCGGCGGCGGTGCGGCATGTCTTTGAGGCGGAGGGGATCGACAGCTACCAGGACGCGGTACGGACGGCGGTGGAGCATATGGAGATCGACCCCTCTGTGCGAAATGTCCTGGCGGCTCATCAGTTTGTGACCGGGGCGGCAAGGTGCGAGTCGGAGGAGATCCTGGTGGGCGGACTGGACAACGTGGACGCGGCGGTATTTGACGGATTTGACTATGTGGCGCTGGGGCATATCCACAGCCCTCAGCATGTGGGCAGGGAGACGGTGCGCTATTGCGGGACTCCTTTGAAATATTCGTTTTCCGAGGCGGAGCAGGAAAAGTCGGTGACGGTGGCGGAATTGAGAGAAAAAGGGGATGTGAGGATCCGGGAGATTCCGCTGAAGCCGCTGCGGGACATGCGGCGGATCCGGGGGACTTATATGGAAGTGACGGACCGGTCCTTTTATCAGGATACGAATACGGAGGATTATGTGCAGATCACGCTGACGGATGAGGAGGATGTTCCGGACGGACTGCAGAAGCTGCGGGTCATTTATCCGAACCTGATGCGTCTGGAATATGACAACAGGCGGACCCGGGAGAGCGGGGACGTGAACGGGGCCTGTGAGGTGGAGCAGAAGTCGGAGCTGGAATTGTTCGGGGAGTTTTATGAGCTGCAGAATAATCAGGCGATGAGCGAGAAGCAGGAGGCATTTGTACGGGAAGTGATCCGGAAGGTGCAGGAGAGAGGATAGCTTAAGCGTATACGGAAAAGAGGAAAGATTATGAGACCACAAAAGCTGACGATCAGTGCTTTCGGGCCTTATGCCGGGAAAACGGAGATTGATTTTTCCAGGCTGGGGGATCGGGGGCTTTTTCTGATTACGGGAGATACGGGAGCGGGAAAGACCACGATATTTGACGCGATCGCGTTTGCGCTGTACGGGGAGGCCAGCGGAAATGTGCGGGAGGCGGGGATGTTCCGGAGCAAATATGCCGGGGAGGAGGTGCCGACCTTCGTGGAGCTGGAATTTGTTTACCGGGAAAAAAGGTATCGGATCAGGCGGAACCCGGAGTATCTCCGGCCCAAGGGGCGTGGGACCGGGTATACGATGCAGAAGGCGGACGCGGAGCTGACTTTTTTTGACGGCAGGCAGCCGGTGACCCGGACGCGGGAGGTGACCCGGGCGGTGGAGGAGGTGATCGGGCTGGATTACCGGCAGTTTACCCAGATTGCCATGATTGCTCAGGGGGATTTTCAAAAGCTCTTGCTGGCGGGAACCCAGGAACGGGGGGAAATCTTCCGGCAGATCTTCCATACCGGGCTGTATCAGGAGGTGCAGAACCGGCTCCGGGACGCGGCGAAGGAACGGTGGAAGGAATACGACGAGATCCGCAGGAGCATCAGCCAGTATCTGTCGGGGGTGGTCTGTGAGGGCAGCCCGGAGATCAGCCTGGAGCTGGAAAGCCTGCGGAAGGTGAAGTTTGAAGGCCGGGTGGGGAGAGGCCTGGAGCTTCTCCAGGAGCTTTTGGAGCAGGATGAGGCGGCATTGGAGCAGATGGACGATCAGCTATCCGGCCTGGATGAGAAGATCCAGCAGGAGGATCAGCTTCTGGGGAAGGCGGAGCATTTCCGGCAGACTGCGGTACTTCTGGAGGAAAAACGGGAAGCACTGGAGGAGAAGCGGCAGGCTTTGGAGCAGGCCGGGGAGATCCGGGAGAAGGCTCTGCAGTCGGGAGCCGAGGAAGAGGAGCTGGCATCCCTGATCCGGCAGGCGCAGGAAAATCTGGAAAGATACCATGCTATGGAAAAATTGCAGGAACAAATGGAACTGCAGGCGATTCGGATTGCCGAGGAACAGGAGAAACGGGAGAAGGCAATGCTGCGCGTGGGAGACCTGAAGCTGGGGATCGGGGAAAAGAAGAAGGAGCAGGAAACGCTGGAGACCGCAGGAGCGGAACGGGAGCGGCTTCTGAACCGGAAGGAAGGCATGGAAAAACAGCGGGAAGGACTGCGGCGGCAGGGTGAGCAGTATCTGGAGATCCAGGCGGAACGGGAGAAGTGTGCGGCGGAGAAGGAACGGGCGCTGGCGCAGGAAAGCAATCTGACTGGGGAGCTGGAGGAGACCGGGCAGCAGGCGGAGGCTCTGCGGGACCGGGATGCGGTGCTGGTGGGACTGACCGGGAGCCGGGAAAGGCTGGAGAAGGAGAAGGCGGAGCTGGAAGAATGCCGACGGGAATGGGATGAGGTCCGGGGACAGAAGGAGAAGGCGGAGGAAACGCTGGCCGGACTGACGGAGCAGGAACGGACATGGAAGGAAATGCTGGGGAAGCTTCGGGAAGAGCTGCGGCCTTTGAAAAATGCGGAGAGCGAGGAGACGGAGTATCGGCACCGGGCGGAAAGGCAGAAGCAGGTGCTGGAGGATTTCCTGGGGTATGAAAAGCGCTGGAAGGGGTATGAGAAGAAGCGGAAAAAGCAGCAGGAGAATTATGGGGCGGCTGTGGAGGAATGGGAGCGGCTGCGGAATGGGTATTATGAGCTGGAGCAGAGATTTTTTGACGCCCAGGCGGGCATGCTGGCGGAGCATTTGAAGGAAGGGGAGAAGTGTCCGGTATGCGGGGCGCTGCACCATCCGGAGCCGGCGGCATTGGCCGGGGAGGTACCGGAGAAGGGGGAACTGAACGAGAAGAAGCAGGAACTGTCGAAGGCGGAGCGGAAAGTGGAGAAGCTCAGCGGGGAGATCCGGCACCTATCGGAACAGATGGAAGAAGCGGAAGGGGAGCTGAGGCGGATTGGAGAGGGTGCGCTTCGGCTGTCCGGAGAAGAGGGACGAGTGTCTGGAGAAGAGGAGCGATTGCCTGGAGGTGAAGGGCGGAGGTGCGAAGATGCGGCAGAAGGGATGGAGAGCTGCAGGGCTGAGGCAGAAAAGACGGAGACTTTTGCAGACGAAGAAGCAGTGGCGGGAATTTCTGTAATCGAACAGGATGTGCGGTATGCCGGAGCGGTGAATGTTGAGATATTGGCTGAGATGCGGCGGATCCTGGAAATGCATTTGGAAAAGCTGCAGAAGCAGCAGGAGGGGGCGAAGGAGAAAAAAGAGCGGTATGATGCCGGAACGCAGGAGGCGGAAGCGCTGGAAGGACGTCTGGCGGAGCTTGGAGAGCAGGAGAAGGGGCTGCGGGCAGATGTGGATCTGCTGGCGGGGCGAAGTATGGCTCTGGGGAAGCAGATGGATGACAGGCTGGGCCGGATTGAGGAGGCGCGGACAGAGCAGGACGCAGGGATGAAGAGTAAGGGGGCGGATGTGAGGGCTGCGGTCCTGGAATCGGACGGTATGGACGGGAAGCGGATAGTTGCGCTGGAATCTGTAATGTGCTGGCTGGCGGAACAGCTGGAAGAGATTTCGCTCCGGGAGCAGCAGGTTCAAAAGGAGCTGGAACTGCGCGGACGGCTTTTGGAAAAGGTCCGGAAGCTGGAAAAGAAACTGGAAAAATGCCGGGAGACGATCCGTGGGCAGAGCAGCCGTCTGGAGATCCTGCAGTCCCGGCGCGGGGAAAACCGGAAGCAGATGGAAGGGCTTCTTCTGGCACCGGGGATGCCCTGGGGGGATTCTTATGGGAATGCGGCGGAAATGGGTGACCCGGAACTGCTGCAGACGGTGACCGGAGCGGGGCAGCTTCTGGACCTGGAGCTGGCTGATCTGGAGAGCGGGATTGCAGAAAATCAAAGAAACCTTAAACGGAAAAAACATTTGGACAGAGAGATTCCAAAGCTGGAGGAGGAAATGCGCCGGGAGGAGGAAGAAGCCGGACGGACGGAGCTTCTTTTGACACGGATGGATACCGAGCGGAAACTCTGGAAGGAACAGAGGGATGAACTGGCGGAAATCCTGGGGGAGCAGACCAGGGAGGAAGCGGAAGAAAAGGCCGGGGAACTCCGGGAGAAGCTGCATTTCCTGCAGAAGGAACGGGAAAGGGCGGAAGAGAATTTCCGGAAGTGCAGGGAAGAACTGACGGCACTGCAGGCGGCGGTCCAGGCGCTGGAAGGGCAGCTGCAGTCGGGAGAACCGCTGGCGGCAGAGGAAATCCTGGAGAGAAAGCAGCATTGGACGGAGGAAAAGGCGCGGCTGTCCGGGAAACGGGCGGAGCGGTATGCGGCAGGAAAGAAGAACCGGGACATTTACGAAGCGGTTTGTGACCGGCAGCAGACGATGATCGCCGTGGAGCAGGAATATGTGTGGGTGAAGGCGCTGTCGGATACGGCCAACGGGACTTTAACCGGGAAGCGGAAGATCGAGCTGGAAACCTTTATCCAGATGACGTATTTTGACCGGATCCTGCGCCGGGCGAACCTGCGGCTGATGACGATGAGCAGCGGGCAGTATGAGCTGAAGCGGCAGGAGGACGGGGACAGCAAGCGGGAGAAGGCCGGGCTGGAGCTCAATGTGATTGATCATTATAACGGCACGGAGCGGAGTGTCAAAACGCTGTCCGGCGGGGAGTCGTTTCAGGCGTCACTGTCTCTGGCGCTGGGATTGTCGGATGAGATCCAGTCCTGCGCGGGCGGGATCCGGCTGGACGCCATGTTTGTGGATGAGGGCTTCGGCTCTTTGGATGAGGAGGCTCTGAACCAGGCGGTGAAGGCGCTGGCCGGGCTGACGGAAGGAAACCGCATGGTTGGGATCATTTCCCATGTGGCGGAGCTCAAAGAGCGGATCGAGCGGAAGATCGTGGTGACGAAGCTGCGGAGCCGGGATGGGGTCGGGAGCGCGGTGGAAGTGGATTGAGTGTAAGAAACAGTGAATGAAGGCTTTACACTCAAAAATCCTTTTGTTATAATGAGGGTATCTCATACACGATATTTTCATAGTATTATAGAAGGGAGGCGATTCTGTGGGTATGAGTGATCAACAGTTTGAAGTTTATAACGCTCTACTTTCTTTCGTTGATGAATTGATTGATAAAGAAAAGGATGAAGCAGAAAGACAAAAGTTGAAACTCCGTAAGAAAAATATTCTTGCGAACAACAAAGAGATAAACGAGTAACTAAAATCAGAGTGTAAAGTCTTTGTTAAATTATCAAGGACTTTACACTCTTTTTTGGGATGAGAGAATCGAACTCTAATGAATGAACAGGCAGAAGACGTACAAATGCCCATTTTACAAGGAAAATTCCGGAAAATACAAACAATACAGATTGCGATATAGTAGTTGAAAATCAAGCCATTGCAAATATTGATGAAAATCTGGCTATTACCGCAGGTTTACAG